>JAYSPR010000416.1:0-5373 GCA_043721975.1 Bacteriovoracaceae bacterium | reverse complement strand
TGAAGAAGCACCACACTCGGGACTTGGAATGATGAGCCCGATAGAGTATAAAAAAGCAAATTAAACTAGGTGTCTAGTGATTTGGGGGCCAAAGCATTTTTGAGATTTGTACCATTTATAATTAGTTGATTATTTGAAACTTGAACAGTTGCGATGCTGGCATTAAGCAGAGATCTCTTTGAGGAATTCATCAATTGAATATCGACTCTTCCTTTTGAAATACAACCAACTATTGCCATCAAGGCAAAGATAAGGAAAATATTAAATTTCATTTTTACCTTTTGATAAAGAAGAAATGCATAGCTCATTCGCTATTATAAACTAAATACTGCGATAAATATTTTTTGTAGCAAGATCTGCTACTTGGATAAAGCTTCGAAATTGAATTCAATTTTTTCTATACACCTTGGGGCTATTTGCCCCAAGTTGTAAAACTACATAACTAAACTCTTTTATCTCATGAAGAAAATTTTTACTGAGACTTTAGCTAGGATCACGATTAAAAACGTCTCAATAATTGACCATATTACGGAGACCCCTAACCTGATAGAGCTATTGACAATTAAATTAAAACTCAAAGGAGCAAGTTCCAACAAAATTGAGAATGAGAAAAAAGAAAAAATAAGAAGTGGTGTTCGTCGAACTAATTTAAGACTATGTTTAAAATAATTAACCCCATCATTGTTGATACAAATTGAACTCACAGGAACCATGGCCAAACATACTCCAATGAATATTCCAGGAATAAAAGCCAGGACGTATGAATTCGTTAATCCGAAAAAAAGCACCAGTGGAACAAAAAATAAAATAGAAGAATAAAAGGTGTAAATTAGATACGTGGGAGCGGCATAGAGCAGTTTTTCCTTTGGTCCACCCAACGTAATTTTTTTATCAATCAACACAATATTGACAACGACAACTAAGCTGGCCAGGGCAATGATGATGGAATTAATTATCTCTGGGAGACTATTTGATTCAAATCCCATGCTCTCCCAAGGAGTACAAGAAAGTATCTCTAGAAAAAGAAGCACAAAAAAAGTGAATTTGTATTCTTTAAAATTAGCGAAAAGTTCTTTTATAGAATCTGCTACAAAGTATCCAAATTGTTTAAACTCTTTCATTATCCTACTGCCTCAAAGGTTCGCTTTTCTTTATTCTTTCTCACGTGAGGGACTTTAAAAATCGAATTGTGAAATGAAATATAAAAACCTGGAGCTAAGAGACGGGTCGAAAGGAGGGCCTCTGTGACATTTTGAGTGGCATCGGTATCATCAAATCCCATAGGGATCATGGCCCCAGTAAAGACTACTGGGACCACAAGGTCTTTTATATTGTTAAAACAAAATTCGGCAGTCTGGGCCATAGTGTCTGTTCCATGCAAGATCACGATAGGTGAATTTTTTTGCAGTAAACTCTGTATCTTAATGCAAATAAGTTTGCGGTCTTCGTCATCCATATAAAGGGAATCTTTAGAAAGGACGGGCTCAACCAAAATATTGGTGTTTGGCAGACGCAATTTTGAAAGGATACGATTTTTTATTGAAGTCCCACGGTTTTCTAGTGAACCATCAAACTCATCATAAGTTTTTTCAATTGTGCCGCCTGTCGTAATAATGATTACATCCAGCATATTTTTAAGTACATTTTTTTGGTCCATAACCTTGACTCTCGTGCGATTAATCTCATATTGGAGATGAACTATTTTAAGTAGACTTACAGGAGAATGCAATCATGACATCGCGCAAAGGTACAATTAGTGTTAATACTAACGACATCTTCCCTATTATTAAAAAATGGCTTTACTCAGAACACGACATTTTCTTAAGAGAACTCGTTGCCAACGCCACGGATGCCATCACTAAAAGGGCCACTCTCGGTAGAACTTCAAACCAAGAAATTCCCACTGGAAAAATTACGGTCACAGTAGATAAGCCAAATAAAACGATTACTCTAGAAGATAACGGTCTTGGTATGACAGAAGCTGAAGTTGAAAAATACTTAGCTCAACTAGCTTTTTCTGGTGCTGAAGAATTCGTTAAAAAAATGAAAGATCAAGGCAATACACCTAATACAGATATCATTGGTAAATTCGGTCTTGGATTTTACTCAGCTTTCATGGTGTCAACTCGAGTTGAAGTTGAAACACTTTCAATGAACGAAGGGGCCACTCCTACAAAATGGGTTTGTGAAGGTGAAACCGATTATACTTTCGAAGAATCTATGAGAACTGAAGTTGGAACAACAATTACCCTGCATATCAATCCAGAGTCGGAAGAATTCCTGAGTGCCTGGAAAGTGTCATCAACTCTTAAGAAATTTTGTGATTTCATGCCTTATGAGATTTTTGTAAAAGATGTCGAATCAAAGGAAGAAAATGCTAATCCTGGTTTAGTCAACGAAACACAGCCAATCTGGAAAAAAGATCCTACGACTTTAACTGATGAGGACTATAAAGCTTTCTACAAAAAACAATTTCCGATGGACGGGGATCCTCTTTTTTGGATTCACTTAAAAGTTGATCATCCATTTACGCTTGATGGTGTTTTGTTTTTCCCAAAACTAAACCCAAATAAACCTTTCAATGAATCAAATATCAGACTTTATAACAAACAAGTTTTTGTTTCAAATAACGTGAAAGACATTGTTCCTGAGTTCCTTTCACTACTAAAAGGTTCTATCGACTCGAGTGATATTCCTCTTAACGTCTCTCGCTCTAGTCTGCAAGGTGACCCGAACATTAAGAAAATTTCTAACTACGTCATTAAAAAAGTTGCTGAGAGTTTAAAGAAACTCTTTAATAACGATAGAGCTCGCTTTGAAACTATCTGGGACGATATTTCTCTTTTCATGAAGTATGGTTCTATCAGTGACAATAAATTTGATGAAATGATGAGAGACTTCGTGGTGTTTAGAAACTCAGAAGGAAAATTTGTCACGCTACAAGAATATAAAGATTCAATTCCAGAAGCTTTCAAAACAAAAATGGAAGATAAAGTCCTTTATTTTGAAAAAGGAAAATCTGATCACTCTCTTCGTCGCGAACTTCTCCTTCAAGGAATTCAAACAATAGAGACTGAAAGTTATATTGATCCTCATTTTACTCAGCACGTAGAGTTCACAAAATTAGGAGACACTACTTTTAAATTTGTCTCTGTGGATTCTGAAATTGCAAGCCTACTAGAACAAGAGGCCACTAACGATAGCGACATGAAAGTGAAAGATCTCTTTACGAACATTCTTATCGGAAAAACTGAGCACGGGGATCACACTGAAGCCGAAGAAGATCTTGATTCACTCAACCACGGTGGACTAAAAGACATCGAAATTGTGAAAATTAAAAATTCTAAAGCTGCCGCCTACTTCAAAGTCGACGAGCAAATGAAGCGTATGAATCAAATGGCAAAAAGCATGGGTAACGATGCCATGTTCCCAGTGAAGAAAACCTTAGTCATCAATCCAGGAAGCCCTATAATCCAAAATGCTCTTAAATTACATGAAAAAGGTAACGACGCTTTAGTTAAAAAGCTTTGTCATCATGTTGAAGACTTGGCGCATATCTCGAGTGAAGGATTGTCTCATGAGGACAGGGAGGCCTTTGTTTCGCGCACTCAAGAATTAATGCAAGAACTAACGAACCTCGCACTTTAATGACTTAATATGATCTAATGATGCTCACTGGTACTGGTGAGCATCTTTGGTGATCATCAATTGCTAGGCAGACAAACCTATTTGAAGTTTAAATAAGCACTAAGATTTATTAGAAAATCAACTATGCCCTCTCCAATTGGTCAACCTTTCTCTCGATCTCAAAAGCTATACCCTCAAATTTCTTTTATCATAACCGATAAATAAACTGTATAAATCTGTTGAGGGTGAAAATGTTTAAAGAATCAAAAAGAAAGAACTATCTCATTAACCCGAAATTTCAAATAAGTTTTATTCTATTTTCGGTAGTCAATTCATTTTTAGGTATGTTCGTTTTTTTAATTTCAAATAAATATTTTTTTTGGTCAATAAAAAAAATGGGAAATGAGCAAGGTATTCCTAATGACCATATTTTTTTTAGGTTCATTGATGATCAAAATTATAAAATGAACTTTATCTTACTTATCTCTTCATTTATAGTTTTTCTAATTTCACTCATAGGTGCTTTAATTTTATCTCATCGTGTGGCAGGACCTGTTTACAGATTAAAAATGCACTTAGATAGTTCAGTTTTAACTGGAGAAAAAAAAGAGGTCACTTTTCGAAAGGGTGATTTCTTCATGGAGTTACAAGACGCTTTTAATGAGTATATAAAAAGATCTAAAAACTAGAGAGATTTCAAATCAAAGCAAATTTTGTCTATTTACTAATTTTTAGTTTTCTTTCAGCAGGAATATATCAATTCTTTATCCATCTCACCTCAAATCAAAGTAATTTTTCATATATTAAAAATAAAAAAGATCTAAAACAATTAAGTGATGCTTTTCAAGTCCTAGAGAAAGAAAATGACCTAAAAAATGATTTCAAAAGAACACCTAGCTCTAAAATACAATACACATTTGCTAATAAAAACTATGAGTCTTTTTTAAATCGGGACAATTATTATCACGTATTATTATCAATTAAACTGAAGCAAAAGATAGACGACTCTTTAGTTCAAACAGAACATAATCCTATTGAAATAGAATTAGGAGAATTTGAAAAAAGCCATAATATATCCTATATGGATGAAATTCAAAAAATTTTATTATTGGGAAACTTTGAAAAACAAATACCTGAAGAATCTTTTCTTCTAGGTGAACTGGCCCATGTCATGCCTGAAGAAACAATTAACATTATCGAGAGAAAATTATTCAATTCCATAGATCGATTAAACGATAACCAAAATCTAGACGTATTTTATTTCAAATATATTTTAGTTTTCTATATTGAAGAAATCAGAAAACACGACATTGATGAATTGGAGAGATTTCAACTAGTAAAGAAAAAAATAAAAACTCAAAAGCTCAAAGACATTTTCGTTGAATCTTGGCCAGAATCTTCTATCTCCAGTGAGTCAAAAATAAATGCTCTTGTGGAGTAAAAATTAGTTAGTTTAGCAGTTTAGCGCCATTTATTATTGGCTATAAACTTCTGAGTATTGCAATCAAAAATTTCTATAAAATTACCTTTTATCGAGAGCTTACATGTCAAACTGTCAATTTATTTAGAAATTTACATTAAATATTTTAACTTAACAATTTTAAGACCGATAATAAATATATTTAGTAAATCATTTATGAAATTTAGTTTTGTTCGTAACCCCCAATTGAACTAGACACCTCCAACCGGAGGAACTTATGCAAGCGACTGGAACTACAACAAGACAATACAGAACAAAATCTCAAA
>JAYSPR010000415.1:0-20453 GCA_043721975.1 Bacteriovoracaceae bacterium | reverse complement strand
TTGATCTTGCCACAAATCAATTCAATTATGAAATTTCAAAAGGATCAGTTGATGCTCCTATTATAGAAAAATGGCAGGCAGATGATCGTACCTGGCCGAATAATACAGGTGCAGCGGAAAGGGCAAAGCTAAAAATAATGAGTGACATTGATTACGAACAGAATTTTTCTTTGGCAGTTAGTTCAAGAATTATCAATTACTTTAATTAATTTTAACCAGAGCAAAACAAAATTTTAATTTTCAAGGAGAAAGCATGACTAACGTTTTAAAAGCAATCAAGCGCCGGATTCTATTTCCATCAAAGTATTGGTTTTATGTTCTTTCTTGTATGGTGATGAGTCACCCTACACTGGCAAGGGATTTAGAGAGTATTGCAAATAATCTTTCAACTAAAACAAACACGATTGCTACGTTTTTAGTGCCTTTGGGTTTTGCAATTTCGGCAATCTTTATGGTGATTGGCCATCCACGAGGAGCGCAATTTATGTCTACAACTTTAATGGCGGCCTTAATTACTCTTGGTGGTGGCTCGCTCTTTAGTTGGCTTAAGGGAGTGGTGGGCTGATGCAGGCACAATTTCCAAGCTTTCTAAAAAATGAACCTCTAATTTGGGGAATTACACTTACTGATCTTTTTCGGTTAAGCAGCGTGATGATTCTATTTCTCATAATGGGATTGAATCAAATGATGATTTTAATTTTAACAGCTCTTGTTTACTTGGGACTTATAACGGCGAGGAAGCTTTTTCCTCGTCGGTATTTTGAATTTTTACTTAAAAAGAAGAACAAGATTTTAATGCGGGAGTTTTATGGAAAAGTTTAATCTATATAAGATGATTCCAAAGGATATGGAGCAGATGAGTAGAAATCAAGTATTGATCTGGCAGAATGAATTGCGAGTATTGTTAAATCAGCTTCCTGTTAAGAAAGTGGAAACTGATTTTAAAAAATCAAGGTTGATTGATAATTTCTTAAAGCTTCCCACTAAGAATGATTATTTCTTTAAGGCTTACTCACTTGATGAAAAATTATTTTTAGAAACTAATTTTAGCGAGGTTTTAAGCCTTCCCAATGTAAATCTTGTAAGCGTTGAGAATCAGCTTTCAAAAATCATTGGCCTTGATGAAATTAATAGCGATGCAATTTTAGGAGATGACTTTGTAAAGGTTAATGGGAAATACATTAGGCTTATTAATATTTACGAGTTTTCAAAAAGTATAATGCCATCAAGCCTTATGGACTTTGGTGATTATTGCTTATTCTTTAAGAAAGTTCCTTCTGAAATTTCAAAGAGGCGAGTTAATACACAGCGGAAGCTTCACCATTCAAATCTTTATAGCGCAATTAGAAATCTAGAATCAGAGGCCAGCTTTCAAGAAGCAGAGAAGATAACTGAGGCAATGACAAATGGTGAAGAAAATCTATTTGAAGTAGAGGCATGGTTCATTTTAAAAGCTGATTCATTAGAAGTATTGAATCAGCAAAGTCAGGAACTCATTCGTTCTTTAAAACAAGCTGAGGTTACACCTTATATTGAAGCTGAAGGACTAAGTGAGTTGTTTCCATCAATTCTTTTTGGTGTCGCTCCAATATTTAAGCGAACGCATCAGTGTCCAACAACATACTTAGTTAATCTTCTTCCGCTAAAAAGCGATGAACTCCATACAAAGGGAATTGGACTGCACTCAGAAAGAGGCAATGAGATTAATTTTAATCTCTTTGATGAAGCCTCTCTCAATTACAATGTTTTAATCTCAGGGCAATCAGGAACAGGGAAATCCATGATTGCTCAAAAGATATTAAAAGAAGAAATGGCCAAGGGAACTTCGGCCATTGTTCTGGACTTGGGAAATTCATTTAAGAAAACCACAAGGTATTTAGGAGGGGAGACATTAAGTCTCTCCTTTAATCCTCTTCAATTTAAGTCGCCACATTATTTAAAGGAACTCATTATAAGCGTGATTCCTTCAGGTGAATTAACTTCTAAAGTAGAAGGGAAGATTTTTTCTCTGGTCAAAGAATTTGTTGGGGAAGTTAGCTCATTCAAAGAATTAATCTTAAAAATATCAACTCAGATTCCTGACCTTGAATTATATTTCTCGGAGCTTTGGGATTTCTTTGATGAGCAATCAGAGGAAGGAAAGCAGCTTTCTCAACTTACTTACGTTGATACGAGCTTATACCCAGATAAAATTAAGGCCCCACTCATCATTTATTTAATTGAGAGCTTTAAGCATATCGAAGGCAAAAAATTATTTATCTTTGATGAGGTTTGGTCATTCTTAACCAAGAATGCAGACTATATCGCTGATTGCTTTAGAACTTTTAGAAAACATGGAGCAAGCGCAATTGCTATTTCACAGGGCCTTGATGATTTTACATCAACAGTACTTGGTAAGGTCATTGCTCAAAACTCATATACTAAAATTTTATTTCATCAAAATTCAGAAGGCCTAGGCTTTTTGGATAGCTTTGACCAACAAAAGATTAAATCACTTTCAACAAAAGTTGGAGCTTATTCTGAGTTTTACATTAAAACGGAACTGCTGCGTAAGCTTGCCAGGTTTTATCCAAGCTCTTTGGAATACGAACTCTTTACCAGTAATCATGAAGACAATTTAAGTTTCAATAAATTCGAAAGCCATTATCGCGAATATTTTCCATTTTGGAACATCGTCGATCGTTGGATCGATTTTAAATATTATCATCAAATTCCAGAGGGGGCATAAAGTGAAGAAGTTTTATTTTTTAGTCTATTTAATTTTTCTAACAGGTACAGTCGAGTTTATGACAAGACCTGCATTAGCTTCTACGTTTTTTATTCCTGATAGCGATACGACTCTTTTATTTAATTTAGTCACAAATACTGCAAGTCAGTTGAATGAATTGGAAAAACTCGTAACTAATGCTGAAAAGTATACTGGTCTTATGGAAAAATATAATCAGATCGCAAGAGATCAGTATTTTCGAGCTGAAAGAATCCATTATCTTGCTGCAAATTATGTTGAGCTATCAAAAAAAGATCCAAGGGATTTGGAAAGTTTAAATTCGGCCATTAGATCTTTAAAGAGTGAGACCGAATCTTTGAAATCTCTCATTAGAGAATACCGTCAGGATGAAGCGAAAAATGAATTTCAAGAAGGAGTTCTGGGAGAAAAGTTAAGACAAAGTAGTAAAGAGCTGAACTTTGCCAATGGCCAGGTCATGCGCTCAGGTGAAATTGTCCAGACGAATGAAGCTCAGAAAATGACAGCTCAGAATACGTCCTTAATTTATAAATCGCAGGTTGAAAATAATCAATTTTCAAGTGCTATCGCTGAGAAGCTTACTGAGCAAAACAAATTAAGAAACCGCGAGCTTAAAGATGAGGCAATTAAAAAAGATGAGCGCGAAGCCTACTACAAAATGTCCAATCAAGGATTCGGTAATAGTAAACTTAATAGGAACACTCAATGATTGGTTCATCTTTATTAAAAAGCTTACTGCTTATTACAAATCCTAAAGTTTTAGGGCTTAGCAATTATCTTAATCAGGCGGCATTATCTTTTATTCTTCCAGCTTTTTATATTGGAATGATCACGGAGTATTTTACCAACTTTGATTTTAAGAGTGTTGCGAAGAGAGCAGTAATCGCTTTTTTAGTTATTCAGTTGATGACTCCTATTCATGTAGTCGCTGTTGAAACAAGCTTGCAAGTAAGTTCTGAGCTTGTCAGGAAGTATTCTCCACAAAATAAGTTTTTAAGCGCTTATCAAAATGCAAAAACCGAAGCAGTAAATGGAGAATCGGCTGGGGTTTGGGGAAAGCTTACAAGTATTGTAAAAATGGTTGTGGATGATCCAATAGTAATGATTATTTTTTTACTGTCCTATGTGGCCTTTTTTCTATTAACTCAGCTCTATAGTCTCACTTATCATTTGACCATTGCGATGATTGGTCTTTGTGCCGTTTTGAGTATCCTACCAATTACATCAAAGAGCTTAACAGGGGCAGTTAAGACGAGTCTCTGGTGCATGATCATGCCTTTTGTGGTGGCGATTGTTCTGTGTCTTATTGGCGACTCTGACGCTTTCTTTAAAACTTATTCAGGAGGTATTGTTCAAAATCTAGAATCATTGATTCAACTTTTAATCATGACCATTATTTTACTTCTAACTCCAATGATCACTACAAAGATCATGAATGATAGTGGTGTTTCTGGAATGGCAGAAAGTTTAGGTCACATGGCGGGAATGGCAACACTAATAGGAGGTAGTTCGGCAGTTTCAAGATTTGTTGGTGGAAAATCAATGGCACTTGGTGGGGTTGTTCATAATTCGACATCAAAACCGCTCATGAATAGCTTGAAAGGAGCCGTTTCCAAAAAAGCAAGTGCCATCAGTGAAAGAAAGGGCATCGGCCCAACAATGCAAACTCTTACCAGCTCATCGCCTACAGAGAAGTTTAAAAGTGGGTTGTCAGATTTCAAAGACAATATGAAGAAGACTACATTGGGTGAAAAGATGGTTCTTGGTGCTGACGGAGTAATAAATAGAAAAGAAAACTCTCTGGCCAGTATCGGAAGGCAAAAGGAGGCGAGTTCATTGTCAAATAATCAGAATAAAAGAGACAAGAGCGCATCACTTAATGGGAAACAATCTAATACCGCTGATATAAAAAAATCGGTAGTGCCTTTATCTAGCTATAAGAATGAAGCGAGGGAGTTTTTGGGCAAAAGAGATATTGCCCAACAGAATTATAAACGAACGCCTGAATCCTCTCATTTTTTAAAAACAAAAACTCCGCATATGCTAACTCCAAAACCGATAACAAGAGGAGATAGTGAAATTTTAGGTAGAAAGAAATTTGAACCTAAACAAGAGATGGTCAAGTCAAGTGAGAGTAAAGCAAATGATAGTTATAGACGTAATGCTTTTACTCAGAATTCTAAGCCACTTATGAATCGCAATAGACCTTTAACCAAATTAGAAGTTTAGGAGGAAATATGTCTGTGCAAATTTTTAAAGATAAAATTAGGGATACAAAACAATCTTGGTTTTTAGTGGGAAACTTTATTTTGACGTTTATTCTTTTTGTGATGGTGTTAATAAATTTCTCAAAAAAAATATACATCACTGAAGCTCAAGGATTATCCCCTGATGCCTCTAAGAGAGATTTTTGTTCAATGGCCATGAATCAAGTCATTAATAAAAAGTTGTCTAAGAAAATCATAACTGAATCTCTTTATTCTCAAGTCGTAAACGATAACTATAAAAATCTTTATTTTGAAGGAGAAGAAGTCGTTGATTCTGTTTTTACTAATGAAAGTGTCTGTAAGGTCATCGTAAAAGTAAAGGACGGTATTCGTTCGTTTGATTTTACTTTAGAAGAGTCAGGAAGTTCAGAGTTTTACTATGTAATAAAAAAGATTCATGAAAGTGAACTTTATGAAAAAGGAGCGTAGCTATGGATTTTTATATCTTGGCACGTGGTCTCATATATTTATTCCTTACAATAT
Organism: Bacteriovoracaceae bacterium; assembly: GCA_043721975.1. GTDB lineage: Bacteria > Bdellovibrionota > Bacteriovoracia > Bacteriovoracales > Bacteriovoracaceae > Bacteriovorax. Next base: position 14,957 of record JAYSPR010000415.1, on the reverse strand, counting down.
CACATCCAACCACTTTGGTTTTTGATGAACCAGTGGAGTATGTGAGTGCAGGGAAGGAGGGGGATTTTGATTTGCATCGAGCAAATAATCAAAAGATCTTGGTAATAAGGCCGCTAAAAGAATTTACTGAAACAGATATGATTGTGATTACAAAAAATCATCATTATCAGTTCAAGCTTAAGGGCCCGTTAACTGGAGATAAGACCCATTCATTTATTTATCTTCACGAAGGAGAGATTAATCGATCCTTTGTTAAGAAGGTGGAAACCGACAGCTATAAAGTTTTGGAAGGTGAGACTTCAATTTTAATTCAAAACAAGAAAAAGGAACCATTAATGGTAAATGAGAAACTTCTTGATAGGGAAGGTTACTTTTCTAAGGGTAGTCCAATTCTTATTGGAAACCAGCGAGTGTGGAATTAATGAAATGGTTAATACTTATTCTTTTTCCAATAGGCATCAATGTATTCGCCGATGATGATTTTAAAGTCATTCAACCTAAAAATAAGATGGTGAGGACTTTTAAAAACTATTCGGTCAAGAGAAATGGTTCGAAGAGAAGTAAGACTGAAATGGAAATGGTCTTAGAAAAAATTCAAGCTCAAGGAGAGAGAGTTGATGCGGCCCTTGGAAGATTTCAGCAAAGGTCTGGGGTTTGGGATTTTACTAACGAATTTGATTTTAAGACGGGAACAATCATTAAAGGAATTTTGTTAAACTCGGTGGTTTCAACAAACTTAGAGTCACCGTTAGTTGTCCAGGCCCTTGATGGAGAAGGTTTACCGTCTGGCACAAAGTTTAGTTGCATGGGAGTGACAAAATACAAAAGAGTAATGTCCGCCTGTAACAAGATGATCTTGCCTGATGGTAACGGTAACAATGAGTCAGAGTTTGAAGTCAAAGTTAGTCTTCTTAATGATGATGGTTCCAGTGGGCTGAAGGCAGATGAAGTTTATACCGGAAAAGAAGAGTATATCGCAGCTTCAGTGGCCACTGCATTTTCAAGAGGAATGATTGAGCTTCAGACTGATAAAATCGCTTCACCATTTGGTGAGCTGACAGCAAACACTGCTAAGAATCGGCTTACAGGTGGTCTACTAGGATCGCTTGGCGAAACTAACGACATTATGAAATCCGAGATGCAATCGAAAGAACCAAAGGCCTACGTTAAATCGGGTAAACAGGTTCTCATTTATTTTCACGAGAGGTTTAGAAAATGAATACTAAGATGAATAGCTTAAAAATTTTAGCATTAAGCTCACTCCTGCTTTTTACTTCATGCTCTACGATGAGGAAGTCAGTTCTTTATGGTGGATTATCTGGATTCACTCTTGGGGTTGTTGGAAGTACTTCGCTCAGTCCAAACAAAGAATCCATAGCTCCTAATATTGCCGTATGGGGAAGCATTGGTGTTTTAGTTGGTGCGACTCTTGGTTATCTGTTCTTTATGGATGATCCAGAGAACCGAGATCTTCCATCGATGATTATGCCTAAAAATAAAGAACAGGGAATGAATCCAGTTTACAAGTTAGAAACTGTAAACATTCAGCCAAGTGATTCTAAAAAGTACAAGGTTGAATCAGGGCCAGTTCCAGAACATTTAAAAGGGAAGGTTAAAGCACCTTTTATTATTGAGCATGAAATACCGGAGAGGGTAGAGCAATTAGAAAACGGAAAGACTATAACGGTCGAACAACACAAAGCCTGGGAGTATAGTTATGAGTAGTAATTCAAAAAATAGCGGCGGGTCTTTAGATTTATTTTCTCCTCTAATTGAGGGATTCACAGATATCATTCGCATGGGAGTTGAAAGTGGAGGGATTGCTTTATCAAAATCACTTAAAGGAGGATTTAGTAGTAAAGGTCAAAAAAATCCTTATCAAAGATTAAATGGGTCAATGCTTGAGGTGAATCGTTCAACGCTTGATGAAAATCATTTGGGGTGGTCGGTTAATTATGATCTGCCCTACCTTCTATCTTATTTTGATCCAAGTAAAAATACGTTCATCGTGGGAGCGAGTGGTTGGGGAAAGACAAACCTTATAAATATTCTTCAGGAGAATTGTCTAAAAAAGCAGCAGGCTATCATCTTTATAGATCCCAAAGGATCTGCTGAGTCTATTAAGTACTTCAAGCAATTATGTAGGTATTACAAAAGAAGCTATCACATTTTCTCTGAGTTCGATAAGGAAGCAACTTCATTCAATCCGATACATGACATGACAAATTCTCAAAGAGTTTCTTCAATTATGAGAAGCTTCGATTGGGGAGAGAAACCTAATGTCTATTATTTGAATGAATCAAAAAGAGCATTGCTCGAAGTTTTAGAAATGTTATCAGAGTCAGGAAAAGAATTTGATATGCATGACATCCTTAAAAAATTGAAGACTAATTTTGATAAGGAAGAGACTTCAGGATTAATTACGCAGTTCGAGCTTATTTTAAAATCAGACTTCGGCCCTAGATTTAGGAAGTCGCTTGATGGTGCAAGGCCATCAATGACAATGAAACGGGCATGGGAAGAAAAAGCTTGTATTTATATCGGTTGTTCAACTCAAGGCTATGCAGATCTCGCTAAGACGGTTGGAAAGATTTTTGTAAGTGAGGCCATGAATCTTTCTTATTTTATTGGAAAAGAATTTGATGATTCTCATAAAGCTATGGAGCAGAGCCTCGGACTTTTCATTGATGAAGCTGGATCAGTTTTATTTCCTAACTTTCTTGATCTGGTAAACAAGTGTCGCTCAAGCGGGATTAATGTCTATACAGCTGTTCAGTCTTACTCAGATATGAAAATGGTAGGTAACAGCGAAACTTTTATGGAACAGCTTTGTGAGTCTTATTCGAGCTGGTTTATTCAAAGGCAAACCAACTCGGACAACGCTGAAAAGCTTGCTTCTTCAATTGGGACTTATCTCAATCAAAAAACAACTTCTGCAACGGAAAATGGAAGTGAGTCAGGTCGCGGAACAATGAGAGAAGGTTACGAATATTTTTGTCATCCTGACATGATTAAAGCCATCAACATCGGACAAAGTATTTTATTAACCCACGGGCCAAAAGACATTCAGCTTTTAAATTTAAGAGATGCCAGAAATTCAAAAGCATTTAAAGTTGAACCAGTAGTTCTCAAAGCTGAGCCTGTAGCGACAATTGAAAAAACACTTAAAGGTGACAAACCAGCAACAAAGGAAATGAATGCTTAATCAAGTAATGCTCGACAAAAATTATGACTTAATTACGACGGTTATGAAATGGAGAAGTATTACCATGAAAAACTTAAAAGAATTAATTGCAGGCCAAGATAGTGACTGTGCTTTTAGACAAAAAATTTATCGTTTGGAAAGAGGAAAGGTTATCAAATCAAAAATACATAAAGATTTTACCAAAATAATTTATCCCTCTCCCAACCTAATTGAAGTTGCTGGCATAGAAAATAGTCTTTGCATTAATGAGGATAATATTCGTCATGACTCAATTGTGACGGTCATTAGTACGAGTCTTCTTGATTTTAATTTGGTTAAAAATATTGCTCTACCTCATGAGTATAAGACTAAATCTTCTTGGAAACATCAGGCAATTGAACCTGATGCAATCATAACTTTTGAGCAAGATGGACAAGAATATAGTATCGCTCTAGAGGTGGAGTTATGGAGAAAAGACCGAAAACGTGTTTACAGTAAGCTCATTGATTATGCTAAGGCGAATGAGTACGACTATGTTTTCTATTTTTTCACAGATAGATTTTCACTAGATTCTTATAAGAAAAGATTGGAAGAACTTGTAATGCAAGATGATTTCTCTCATCTAAGGAATAACTTTTTAAAAAAGATGGTTCTTATTTATCATCCCTTAAAAGTGAAAACGATTACCGATTTACGTGAGTCAGAAGTGATTCATCGAAATGAGCAGAAAAAGTTAATTGATCTTTTGGGTGATTAATTTTTACGGGAGTGTCGAATTCAATGATTAGTCTAGTGTCTCATAAGGAAAATAAGTGTTACTCAAGCAAATTCAAAGGGGATCTATCCCCGCGCGATTATTGATTTAAATTCTAAACCCGAATTGACCACCCCCTCTCAACATTAGTAGTGAGGAGGTGGTCAATTCGGGAATTTAAAGTAAATAAGCGGCGGGGATAGAAGAAGGAAAAGGAAAGGAAGAGATAAGGAATGAGGAGGTAGGAAATGGAAAGTGAAGTAGTAGTAATAAAAAAAGAGAGAGAAGAGAAAGAAAATAATAAGGGCAAAGAAAAAAAGAAAAAGAGTAAGGAGGAAAAAAATGAGAAGAAGGAAGAAGGAAAGAATGATCAGAACAAATTTTTTGTTGATGTTAGTAAAGATGCGGAGTCAAAGGAGATGATTTCAAAGCTATTAGGAGAAGCAAATAATAAAAGCTTTGGTCGAGAAATAGTTTTCAAGGATCTTGTTTTAGCTTCTCTTCCAAAGCTTACAAGTAAAGATATAGAGAAAGTCCAGGATAGCGCCCTTAGTGATATGGAAAGAGTTGAAAGGCTACTTTTTGAACATAATGAGAAAACTAAATCTAAGCTCACGATGGGCGAATTTTTAGTGAAGAGATTAAATATTTCAAAGGAGGACAAGCTTGGAAAATAATGTAACTGAAACAATTTGTGGCAGACTTGGCCTTGATCCTTTTTTAGCATATACCCGAAAAGGTGAAGCTGTCTGCGAGATGAAAGTGGCATTACAGAATGAACAGAACAAAACTGTATGGAGAAAAATTATAGCTTTTGGAAAATTAGCAGAACAATGCTCAGTCCACTTGAGAAAAGGGAACAACGTTTTTGTGCAGGGCCGTAGGGAATTAAAAAGAATAGTTGGTCGTGATGGAATTGAACGCGAGTACTTCGAAGTTCTAGCAAATTCAATCGGTCAGTCGCTTCTTTAAAACTGAACAAAGGGATTTAATGAGTAGAAAAGAAAATGAACTTCATAATTACAAGTTATCGCCTACAGGGTATAGTAGTCCAGCTAACTCTAACGAGTTAGTAGAGTTCTTTAACAATCGAATATGGTTAAGTACAGACGAAGCTGCTCAGTACCTCGGTAAGACAAAAAATGCTATTTGGATTCTCCTGTGTCGTGGTCTTTTGATCAAAAGAAAATGGAGAAGACGATTGTATTTTAAGAAAGCCGAGTTAGACCGACTTTTAGAAACTTCTTTAATTTAAGGAGCTAAAATGTCGATTAACAAAGTAATAAATGAAAAGGGTGATGTCTCTTGGAGCGTGTACGTTAGTTCACGAAGTTCAAAGATGCCTCACATCCGTTTTCAAAAAAGAGTTAAAGGTCTTAAAAGTAGAGCTGAAGCAGATCGTAAAGAGAAAAGTCTATTTAAAGAACTTACTATGAAAGTAGCTCAACAAGAGGGGCATGGTTTCACTTGGAAAATGGTAATTGAAAAATGGGTTAGCGCAGTTCGCTCTCCGCAATACACTTATAAAACTTATAGTCCTGATGTTATCAGTGATTATTATTCTATGATGTATCGTTGGACAAATGAATGGCTTAATATTCCTGCTTCTGAACTTAACAGAGGTGATGGAAGAAAAGTTTTAGATTCCGTTCTTACTTGTGGTAGGTCGAAGGCCCATCAGAAGAAAATTAAGAACACAATTAACATGATATTTAATTGGGGAATCGAAGAGCGATTGATTAATGGTGTTCACCAGAGTCCTGTTTATGGATTGCAAGTTACCATTGTCCAAGATAAGCGACCTGAGATTTTGAAGGTCGATGAAATCCGAACTCTCTTGTATGAAGCGAAGGTGCAGACACATGAATGGTATCCAATTTGGGCCACGGCACTTTTAACAGGAATGAGAAACGGTGAGTTGTATGCATTGATGTGGGGGGATATTGATCTTGATAATAATATTATTACAGTTCAACGATCCTTTAATAAAAAGATCAATGACTATAAATGCACCAAAGCAGGTTATTGGAGAACAGTTCCAATATCAGCAGAATTAAAGAATGTGATAGTCGATTTAAAAACAAAATCTAGATCTGAGTATGTATTACCTCGGCCCACTTATTGGGATCGATGTGAGCAAGCAAAAGTTTTAAAGGCGTTTTGTAGATCAATTAATCTTGAGCCGATCAAGTTTCACACTTTGAGAGCTTGCTTTGCTACTCAGCTTCTTGGAGAAGGTGTAGAGGCTATGAAGGTAATGAAGGTTTGTGGATGGCGCGATCTTAAAACGATGGCCCGATATGTTCGCTTGGCCGGAATTGATGAGAAGGGCGTTACTGATACCCTTCGATTTTTGCCTTCTGAGGATGCTATTTCAGGTAATGTAGTGAACCTTTTTAATCATAGGAAGGAATAGGCTTTTTAGATGAGAAGTAGATAGAGAAAGATAAAATTATGTGGGGAGGGAGGTAATTCTCTCTCCTTTTATCTGAAATCATAAGGTTACAGTACGTTTATGTGATAAAATGTTATATTAAGTTATAATAAGTTATGTTAAAATACCGATAGGAAGGTAAGATGGAAGTCATTATTACGGAATGGGGTTTACAGTCGTATATTGAATTAAAAGCACGTGGTGTTTTCACTGATAATGATTACAAAAAAATCTTAAGACCTGATGCTGAGCTATTAAAAACAGATGATCCATTTGATGTAAATCATCCCAAGTTTAGTAATGGAAAATTCTGGGGGCCAGCAACACTTAACGGAATGCTGATAAAATACGGCTATAAAATGAAGTGGCATAATTTTGGACCGGGCAATGTTCAACTAAGAATGTGTGTTGTAATTGCAGAAACAGATTTAGCTAATAAAAAAGAACAAAGGTCATTTTTGTGTACGTCATATATTAAAGACGACAAAACAGATAAAAGAGAAATGGCCAGAATGAAGATTAAGATTCAAAAAATTGTAGATGGGACATTTGTTTATAGAGGTAATTTATGAGTATATTTAAAACTACTGATGAACAAAAAGTTAGGCTTTATGAAATCGCCACTTTTATGAAGAACGATGGATTAGACTCAAGATTTATCGCGAGTGCCGTAAAATTAGCTGAAATTTATGAAGGTGCTTATGATTTATTCTGTCTTTGGGCAGACGAAGAAGACACTGAAGAAAAAGAAAATATTATCTCAGACATTCAAGATGAGATTGATGAATATAAAGAACAACCAAAAGAACCTTTTAAGAAACCATATATCAAATATAGTGATTTAGATTTAATTGCTAAAGACGTGTTGGGCTTTAAGGCCCATTTGAAAACAGTAGTAGATCAATGGGGTGGTATTTCAAGGCTTTCAAAAGTTACAGGAATTCCTCAGCCGTCGTTAAGCAGGTTTTTTGTTTCTGCATCTATGCCGAGAAGAACTACGTTATATAAAATAGCTGATGCGCTTAATTTATCAGAAAAAGAAATTATTACTGATTGGGCGGCATAGCCATGATTTCATACCTAAAAGCAAAAAATGATTTAGATATTATTATAGAATATAATAATGCAGTCTTGGCATTGTGGGATATTGAGAATAAATCAGAAGATGAACTGAGTAGGGGATATAATCATTTTATTCTTCATAGTGAGAAGAAACAAGCAATTGATGAATTATCGTCACAAGATCCAAGTTACCAAGAAGTAAGAGCGAATGTTTCAAAGTATGTTCTTGATGCCATGAAAATTGGACGAAAACATAAAATACCCTTGGAATTTAAATCTATCCCTCCACCTATGGTTGGAGGGGCAATAATTCCAGTAAATATTTTTCAATCGGTGTTGTTCGATAGTTCATACCAAGGAGTATCGAAGCAGATGGTTGTAGATGCCATTCGGCAAACAATCGGTTCTTGTGAAAAGAAAATTAAAGATGAGTTTATAAATTTAATTAATCCACTTAGTTGGATCAAGTTTTTAATAGTGACTGTATTGAGAATTCCCTTTGTATTGATTGAATCTACTGGGTTCAATGTCAGTAAAGTTGAAGACCATCTTTTTGGGAAAGTTTTTAAACTTATAGAAATTATTTTTATATTTTTTGTTATGTACAAATTTGGTTTTGAAAAAAGTGAAATTGCCCAATCCTTAAAGGCAATGCTTGTAAAGTAAACGTGTAGTGTCTTCTCAGTCTACTTCTCAAGCTTAACCACTTAATTTCATTTCGGTAGGGGCGACTCCACCACTTTAACATTTTTAATATCCACTAATTCATTACGGTAACTTGCGTTTTGTTTTTGAAAACAAGGCTGCCTGAAACTGTTTAATACTGCCACGATAATTTAAAATTTTTATCAGCTTCTACTCCTCTAATTTGTTAAATATTGGTTGAAATATTGTCTTAGTGTAAAGTTTTATCATTTACATGTTCTTATGATTTATCTATTAAATAACGAATTTTCAGTTCCAAAATTAACCATGGACATTCGAGTGAATGACAACAATTCTGTACCCGATAAGATACAAATATCAAGATTAGAGTTCCATAATCAGTTATGGGAGACATCAGCCAGGGCCCTCGCTAAAGAATTTGGCATATCAGATGCTAAGATAGGCTTAATATGCAAAAAATATGAAATCCCAAAACCTCCTCCTGGTTATAAAACTAGATTAGAAACAGGACATAAAGATCCAGTTGCTGCTTTATTACCGCATACTGATCCATCATTAGAACAAATTGAAATTTTTAAAAATAAATATAATCATATTAATCAAATTTTTTCTGATGATATAAATGCTTTATTATTAAAAGAGGACCAGCCTGAATATATAATAAATGTTCCCCATGAGGTTTTAAAAATTTCAAGCTCTTTATCAGAAGTAAAAAAACAACTTCAGAATCCAGGGTATCAACAGAATGGATTAATTTGGGTAAAGCATGAAGATATTGCCCTTAAAATATCAAAGAAAAACATTGAAAGAGCTATGAATATTCTCATGGAACTTACCTCGGCTTTTGAGAAACGAAAATATAAACTTGAAAAGCGAGATAATATTTATGGCGGAAATAATGGTCATGATGACAGAAGATATTTTTTAACAGTAAATATTAATGGAATACAGTTAGATTTTAAATTTCGAGAGCGTTTGTTTCAAAAAAGTATTCAAAAGCTTGATGAAATATCTGACCCTGTAATTCGCGAGAGTTATCGATGGAGTTTTAGACCAGGCAAGCCGGTATTGTTACCGTCTGGATTATTGTATTTTGAGGTAGAAACCTATACTGACAATCGTTGTCAAAAGCTATGGACAGATAGAAAAGATTTACTCCTGGAAAATCAATTAAATGATTTTATTAAAGGTTTAATTATTATTTCAGAAGAAACCAGACTGAGAAATATACGTTGGGATGAAGAGAAAAAGATACGTGAAACAAAAGAAGAAGAAAAACGACAGAAAATAGCAGCAGAAAAAGCGTATCAAGAGCGTATGAATGCTATTAGGCAACTTGCAAATGAAGTATTAACTTATGAGCGAGTAATACATCTTAAAGAAAAATTAGAAAATAACATAAACTCAGAATTTGAGTCAGAAAAAGTTATAGAATTAAAGAGATGGGTTAATGAATATTTAACGTCTTGCGAACCGGTTAAATTGTTTTTAAAAAATCAGGTTAATATATAAAAATTAGTTTGGTAAAAAGTTAATGCCAAAATTCTTTTTCAGGTTCCTTGGTTATTTCCTTAACTTACAATAAATTCAGGTTATGTTTTTTATTACAATAGCTTCGTCCTGTTTCAATGATATCTTTATGGTGCTAGGGCCGCAGTGCTTTTAGAGAGCTTTGAAATTTAAAGGGATTTCAGTTAACGATATTGCTAAAGGCATAGTAGGCAAAGAGATTAGTGTGGAAATAAAAAAAGAGAGAGTGAGTCGGTTGGCAACCAAGCTTTAGAACTTCTAATTAGTAAAACTCTAAGCTGGCTCGCCAATATATAAATTAATAACCGAATTAATTCATTAATTTCAAGGCATTAAGTCTAGATCATCCAATTTAGTTTAAAAGGTAGTTCTTTTTCACCACTTTAAGTAGTGAAAATGGTACTTGATTTAAACTATGATTAGTTTAAAATGGTAGTTAGAATCATCAGTAATACAGGTGAAAATAATGAGCAAAATAAACCAGATACTTACGGAATGGGTTCCAGGCGATATCCACTCTTTAAGTTGGTTCAAGGAAAGAGGGATACCTCAGAACCTTGCCTATCAATATTTTAAGAACGGAGCTCTCGAAAAAAGAGGGCCAGGAATCTATTCGCGAAAAAATGAAAAACTTAATTGGCTTGGGGGAGTCAGGCTTCTGCAAAATGAACTGGAAAAAAAGATACATATCTCAGGAAGAACTGCGCTTGAGTTACATGGCCACTCCCATTATATGCCACTAGGCAAAAATAAAATCGTAAGTCTTACAAGTTATCATAAAGAAAATCCACCAAAATGGTTTTCGAACATCGACTTCTCATGCGAATTTAAGTTTAAAAATTCAGTACTTTTCACTAAGGATGTGGAGCTTTTTAATTACTCTGATGAAGGTGGCACTACAGTGCAAATATCTTCACGGGAGCTTGCGATATTGGAATTTATAAACGAATTGGATTTGAGATATTCTTTTGAGACAGCAGAAAATTATATGAATGGTCTATTGGGGCTTAGATCAGATCTTTTACAAGACTTGCTTGAAAAGTGTAGTTCGGTAAAAGTGAAAAGAGTTTTTTTATATTTAGCTGAGAAACTTAACTATGATTATTTTAAAAAATTAGATCTAAGTAAAATAGACCTTGGAAAAGGGAAGAGACAAGTAATCTTGCAAAATTCACATTATGACAAAAAATATCAGATAACAGTGCCAAAAGAATATGGGGAGAATCCATTTTGAAAGATATATATAGAAAACAAGTTGAATTACTGTTGGATGTTTTAGAAATTTCCCTTGCGGATTCTAGAGTTGCTCTAAAGGGAGGAACTGCAATAAATTTATTTCATAGAAATTTCCCTAGATATTCTGTTGATATTGATCTCTGCTATCTGCCAATCGAGGATCGAGAAACGACATTTAAAAACCTTCATGAAATTTTGGGCAAAATAAAAGAGAAAATAGAAAAAGATCTAGGGTTTAGTGTGAAGGTCACGAATCCCCTAGATGGCAAAAAAGAAACAAAACTCATTGTGACTAAGGGGAAAGTTGAAATTAAAATTGAGCCTAATTTTACACTTCGAGGATGCCTTTACAGTCCAGAGTTTAAGCAGTTGAGTAAAGAAGCAATAAGAGAACTCGGACGAGATGTTACAATTAAATGTTTGAATTATGCTGATACTTACGGAGGAAAAATGTGTGCGGCCCTTGATCGGCAACACCCTAGGGATCTATTTGATATAAAATTTCTACTAGAAAATGAAGGAATTACTAAAGAAATTAAAGACTCATTTCTCTTTTATCTGATTTCTCATAACCGTCCAATAAATGAATTACTAGTGCCAAATAAAATAGACATTGATCGCTCATTTGAAGATGAATTTAAAGAAATGTCTAAAATAGAAGTGTCATTAGATGAACTAAAAAGAATCAGGGATGTGTTTTTTGAAAAAATAAAGAATATTCTAAAAGAAAACGATAAAAAGTTTTTAATTAGTTTTGTTTCAAATAAACCTGATTGGTCGTTAGTTCATGATGCAAAGATTAAAGATTTTCCTTCTATTAAGTGGAAGTTGATGAATCAGGGTAAAATCGAAAAAAAGAAATTAGAAAAATATATTTCAGATACAGAGAAAATATTTTCATAGTGAAGTTAAGTAAGTGGATTGAAGAACAAGAGAGGGAGAAGTGATAGCTACGAAAAAGACAGTATCTGAGTTAGCAAACGAGACAAGAGGTGATTTTTTTCCTTTCAAATACAAGGACTATATAATTGAGGTTGCGGATGTTGAAACTTTTTATAAAGAGCAGGATAAAATTTTTTCGAAAGTATTCCCAACTGGATCTGGCTATAAGCTAAGCAAGAAAGAGTCTGCTGGATTAGTTTATTGCTGGAATGAATATCGCGCGCTACATTCAGAAAAATTCCTTATAAAAAATAGGGGTAAGGTTGTAGGGTGGGTTCAGGGTGAGATGGATGATTTTGAGACATTTTACATGAGGAATACAGGTATTTTGCCAGCTCATCAAAATAAAGGCGTTTATAAAGAGTTTTTAAAGGTATTTGAGAAGTATATTTTCAATATTGGTTATACACGAATTTCATCTCAGCATTCTCCAACAAATGCGACAGTACTTTCCTTGAAATTAAAGGCCGGATTTGTGATCGTTGGACAAGAAACTCATGAACGCTGGGGAGTTCTTGTGAAGCTTGTTAAGTTTTCTTCAAAAAAGCGTAAAGATTTTTATCTTAAGCAGGTAGACTAGACTACATTTCAAAATAGTAATAAAATCATTTTAACAATGATGTTCTTTTTAGATCATTAAGTAGTTAAAACTTGATAGTAAAAAGTAAGTCTTTAATAGAGAATCACTTCGAGGGAGTGGCCCAGAATTTTGTGGCTATTTTGGCTACAAAGACTAATTAAAGAATTGAAATCTTTGATCAGTGGCCACCTCCACCATTGTAAGATGGTTTTTTTATTTCTAATAAATCAATATCTATTCAAGAATAGAAAAATTATGTTGCGTACTACCTTACGAAATTCGATGTTGATCCGACGACCATTCGTGAGAAATATACGGGTCTACCATAGAAATTGATTTCTTATTTGTCTCTAATAGATCGTTATCAGTTCACGAGTTTGGTTACGCTTTTTCAATAAGAATGCATTTCGTAATGGTTCACTTCTTGCAGTTCAAACTACAGAGGTGAAAAATGAAATTTTTATGTCTAGCGTACGGAAATGAAGCTGAATGGAAGAAGTTAACGAAGGTAAAGCAGGTCGAGTTGCTAGCAAATGACAAAGTTATTATAGACAGAGGCAATCTGGTTTCGATAGTGAGTGAGCCTACAACGGTACAATCGCCCCAGCATATACTCAAAACAAAATCCGGTCCTTACAATGAGTTTAATAACAAGCTAGCTGGATTTTCAATTATCGAAGCTAAAGATCTTAAAGAGGCGATAGAGTTGGTTGCAAATACACCGTGTTCATATGCAGGTGGAGCGACTGAGATTTGGCAGATGAAAGAACAATAATATTTTAAAAGAAATGATAAAGTGAATCACGAATGTTTTCCTAAATTACTGCTTCCTCATTTTAACTCACTTCCATATTTTAATTCTTTTTCATTTCCATACTGACACCAATCCAATTCAATAGATTAAAAAACCAATCTAATTCTTACATTGCCTCTCAATAATTCAATTAACCCCAACTATCGCTTCCTAATATTTGATTTAGTTTTTTGAAAATGCTCCACTACGAAAAGGGTAATACTTTCCGGGGGGAAAAGATGAAAAAAATAATTCTGATCATGAGCTTAGGAATAGTGCTTTGTGCTTGCGGTAAAAAAGAAATCGCACAGCCTGTGCAAGAAATAAAAGGTAACGATCCATTAACCGAATTCAACATTGATAGCTTTGTAGGTAACTTTGATCTCATAAACACTGAAAGTGGTGACTGCGCTGCAAGTATGCAAATCATTAAGGTGTGCGAAGGAGTTCAGGCTCGCAATAACCATTTAGCATCTCAATCATTTTGTAATATTAATAAAGGTGAAATCAGTACAGGGGACAAAAGAAGTTCAACAACAGTGACCTTAGAGGCCAACGTCATCAAGTCCGTTTCATTAATCTTTGATGAAAGATCAACTCCACCAGGTAGAGTGAAGCAAGTTGTGACGAACTCACTCACTTTTGAAGAAGGTGGCAATCTTCGAAAAATTTCAGAATCAAAACAAAGCAATTGCCTCTACCAAAAACGGTAAAAGAAAAGGGAGAAAGGGTGCCAGCAGACTTGTCGCCAGCTCTGCTGTCCACTCAGAACATCATTCTCAATTTTTGACTGTACATACTTTGTAGTGGTATCTTTTTATTTTACTTAGTTTATAAAATACCGAAGTCTTAGTTGAGAGGTTTACCATCGCTGGCAATCTAACTATGAAACTCATTAAATTTTTACTCTTTTTTGTAAGTATTAACTTGAGTTTGTCAGAGACTTTAGGAAAAATTACAATTATGGAATCAAAAAATCTTTCAATTAAGTATGCTGATTTGTTTGTAAGTAAAAAATATAAAAACCCTTCAATTTCTTTGGAGCCTCTGGGGAAAACAGAGTGGCTAGATAGCGTAGAGTTAGTGAAAGTTCTAAACAATCCAGCACCCCCAGCTGATCCAGTGCCTTATGATCTTTGGGTAATAGTAAAGGGCCAGCATCTTTTTTTAAATTCAGATTTAAATTCAATTTATAACTCAATAGAGCAGAAGATTGAGTCAGATAAAGATGCCTTAAAAGTTGCTCAGACTCTAATTTATATTCATTCGGCCAGAGCTTATTACCATGAAGATATGATTGATTCTGATAAAAATTCAGTTGAGTCTAAAAATGGCGAATGGCTAATAAAGCAATTCACAGCTTCAGCTGCTACAAAAAATTCAATTTTTGATAATGTTCAACGAATGAATTCTTATGAAATTTTTTTGGGTAAAGGTTACTGTAAAATTAAATAGAAAATTCTTGTGAAGATAATGCCTGAAACTTTAATGAAGCCAATGAACCCATTCTCAATCCATAAGTATGCTACTTTGATAAGATCAGATGCAATTTTTTGCTTTAAAAGGTATCAGTTTGTAATTTTTACTCTATTAGGTTTTTTTTATTTTATTTTTTTTGAGTATGTTAGCATTTCCTCATTAATTTAATTTGGAGAGACAATGAAAACATTACTAGTTTTATGTTCGTAACCCCCAATTGAACTAGACACCTCCAACCGGAGGAACTTATGCAAGCGACTGGAACTACAACAAGACAATACAGAACAAAATCTCAAA
>JAYSPR010000414.1:0-3188 GCA_043721975.1 Bacteriovoracaceae bacterium | reverse complement strand
CGGAGATTGGATTGTTGTTATTATCAAATTTAATAACCATCGTACAATCAGTTGATTCATCAATTTGGGCATAGCCACGAGGGATAGTCATTTTGTTATCTACAATTTTAGCTTTATAATTTGTTGGTAGGACTGAATGGCATGAGTCTAAAATGACACTGTCTCCAAATTGTGAGCCTGTAGAGATAGAGAGATTACAAGCTCTGCCATTTCTACTGCCAGTGTAATCTTTGCGAACGACTGTGTCTTCACCCTTACTAATGTTTGAACAAAGTAAGGCTAAGACTAATAGACTTAATTTCATGGGGACTCCTGCTTAAAAAATTATATACAGGTGCCAATAACATAAATGAAAAAAAATAGTTTTTATTTGAAAAGATTACATAAGAAATCCCCCAGCTTTTAAAGCTGAGGGATTGGAGATTTTAATCGATAAAAATTCTTTTCATGACAGACCCAGACCAAACTCTAAATCTTTCAATATAAGAGTAGGCCGCTGGAATAACAACGAGAGTAAGAAGTGTCGAAGAAATAAGACCACCGATAACTGCAATACCCATGGAGGTTCTTTGTTTTGAGGCCTCATTTAATCCGATCGCTAAAGGAATCATCCCGGCAATAAGAGCGAAGGAAGTCATAAGGATCGGTCTTAGACGCGATTTTCCTGCGGCAATCATAGCATCTCCTAGACTCATACCTTTATCCTTAACTTGTTGGTTGGCATAGTCTACAAGAAGAATAGAGTTTTTCGTTGCAACCCCTAAAAGCATAATACAACCAATCATAGAAAAGAGATCGAGAGATGAGTGCATGATGGCCAGTCCGTAGAAAGCTCCACACATCGCCAGCGGTAAAACGAGCATAATAGTAAAAGGAGTTACGAAAGATTCATAGAGTGAGGCAAGAACAAAGTAGATAAACATAATACCTAGAGCACCGGCAACGATCATGCTCGATAATAGCTCAGAGAAGTTTTCTGCCTGCCCCACAAATTGAAACTTCATATTTGCTGGAAGTTTTAATTCATCTTTTAAAATTCTTGTAACATCAGCAATAGCACCACCCATACCTGGACCGTTAGGAGCAATATCGGCAGCAATCTGAATATAGCGACCTCTGTCTTGTCGGTTAATGTTTGCTGGTCCCATTGTTTCTAGAGGTGAAGCGACACTAGAGAGCTTCACAAGAGAATTATTGATGTTTGGAACGTAAGTTGAATTATAACCAATTTTTAAATTTCTTTGGTCTTCTTGTAAGCGAACACGAATGTCGTATTCTTCACCTTTTTCTCTAAAGACAGCTGGGGTAGACCCTTCAATCATAGTTCTTAATTCACTTCCTAATAGACTCGTTGAGACTCCAAGACTTTCAGCTTTGTTTCTATCAGGAATAACTTGAAATTCAGGTTTTCCTGGACGATTGGTTGAATCGACATCTTTTAGAGCAGGGTGATTTTTTAGTTTTTCTAATAAAAGTCCTGCGTATTTTTCAATTTCTTTCATGTCTTCACCGACAATGTTGACGTTGAATGGACGTTGTCCTCCACCAACACTGTCAATGTCTTTAACTGCAGGGTGAGCATAAGCATAAGGCTTAAGCTTTTCACGCACAAGTTCTTTGAATTGAGATGTGCTTGTTCCCTTTCTTTGTTTTGATGGAACGAGCTTAACAAAGATATTGGCTTTTTCTGGCTGACCATTTTTATCACCAACATTTAAAACAGTATAGGCAACAAGTTTATTTGATCTAACGAGCTCATCAATCTCAACACCCAATTTATTCATACCATCTAAGCTGGTACCAGGTTTTAAATCAAATGCGATACTAAATTCACCAGCATCTTGCGGAGGAAGAAAAGTTTTAGGAACATTCTTAAGGGCAGCAAAACTTCCTAGGAAAATAACTAGTGAGAGGATGAGAATGACGAAAGGTTTTTTAAGAGTAAATTTAAGGACATCTACATAAACATCTTCAAGCCAATCTTGAAATTTATTAAACTTTGCAAGTAGTGCACCTAAGGTATGATCATAAAATCCTTTTTTTACTTTTGGAGCATTGTGGTCTTCATGTTTACCGGCAAAATAAGCTGATAACATTGGCGCCATTGTAAGGGCATCAAATAAAGAAATGAGAAGAGCAAAACAAATAGTTAAGCCGAACTCTTTGAAGAATTGACCGACAACACCTGACAGAAAAGCAATTGGAAGAAAGACTGCGATAACCGTAAAGGTTGTAGCAACAACGGCCATGGTTACTTCTTTAGTTCCTTCCAGGGCAGCTTTAATTGGACTTGACCCCATTTCGATGTGACGGAAAATGTTTTCACGAACAACGATGGCATCATCAATCAGAAGTCCGACGGCCAGTGAAAGCGCCAGAAGGGTCATAATGTTAATCGTAAATCCAGCTACTGATAAGAGAATAAAAGCACCGAGAAGAGAGTTCGGAAGTGCAAGGCCCGTGATCAATGTTGAGCGTGCTGAACCTAAGAAAAAGAAAACAACGAAAATGGTAAGTAAAATACCTATAAGAATCGTTTCGTAAACGTCATCAACATTGGCCTTAACAGGTGTAGATCCATCGCGGACAACTTGAAGTTTAATAGCTGCTTTATCCGTACCGAGTGAAGCATTTACTTTTTCAACTTGTTTTCTAATGGCCTCTGCAACACCAATAGTATTTGAGCCAGATTGCTTGTACACATCCATTAAGATGGCCTGTTTTCCATTGTAGTAACCAAAACTTTTTCTTTCTTCAAGAGAGTCCTTAACTGTACCGACGTCTTGGACGGTAATCGGAATATCGTTACCGACAAAATTGATGATGGTCTTTTCAATTTCATTGATTGTTTTATATTCACCAAGTGTTCTAAAAGTCGTGTCATTGGTGCTTGATGAAATTTTTCCTGCCGGAATATTTTGTCCTGAAATTTGTAATCGATTCGAAACTTGAGTCGCAGAAATTTCACGAGACTTCAGTTTATTTCGATCGAGCTCGACTTTGATTTCACGTTTTCTCCCACCGACGATCTCAACGAGACCGACTTGGTTGACTTGCTCAAGGAGTGGCTTCACTTTTTTATCCACAAATTGGTAAAGTTCTCCGTCTGGTAAGTCAGATTGAACGGCTAAAGTGACGATCGGCTGATCGGCTGGATCGATTTTTCTAATAATGGGCTCTTGAATATC
>JAYSPR010000413.1:0-7442 GCA_043721975.1 Bacteriovoracaceae bacterium | reverse complement strand
TTGTTGTAGTTCCAGTCGCTTGCATAAGTTCCTCCGGTTGGAGGTGTCTAGTTCAATTGGGGGTTACGAACAAAATTAAAAAAAATTAATCTTTAACGGGCAAGCTTTAATAAGCAACAGCGAGGCCACATTTTAAACAACCTTAGTTATATGAATTCATATAAACAGAGACCAATTGTACTGACCTTGGGACCTATTGCCCCAAAAGACACTAATAAATGTCACTTATGTGTTGAATTAAGCCGGCTACATTATTGCAGCTTAAGTATTGATGCAGTCAATGGACTACATTTTAAATACAACTTACAAGGAGTTTTTATGAATTCAGTACAAGACAACAAAATGAACCAAAAATTAAATCAAAGTGACCGCCCTGATTACTCTAAAAATGAAAAAACTGATGCTCAACACGCACCATTTAATGATCAAAAACAATCAAGTTTTAAAGATGATGCTACTGGAAAAAATTCAGACGCTGATAAAAAAGAAGGAATAAGTAATAAAAAGGGCCAATCAGAAGTCAGAAATAAAAGTGATATTGAATCTAACGATTAGTCTTTAAAATACGGGTGGTTTTATGAAGTTAAATATTAAAGTAGTGCTCATATTCTCTTCATTAATGACTTTTACTAGTTTATCACTTGCCCAAACAAGCGATAAGGTAAGTAACAAGCCAAGTGCCGATAATTCAAAAATAAATGAAAGAGACACAACGGCAAAAGAATTAACTGCCGACCAACAAAAATCTAATGCCAGTGACTCTGAAATATCGGCAAAAATTAGAAGGGATATAATGCAAGAGAAAAATATGTCCACTTATGCTCAAAATATTAAAATCATCACTGTTAATGGCAAAGTGACATTAAAAGGCCCGGTAAGGTCAACAGTCGAAGAAAATAATATTTTAAAATATGCTCGCACGCTTGTTGGTGCATCCAATGTCGTTAATGAAATTGAGATTACACCCAAAAAGACTTATTAATTTTACCAAAGGAAATAATTATGGATAGTAAAAATAAAGCAGTATTAGGAATTTTTAAACTCCGCTCTGAAGTAGAGCGCGCCGTCGATGCTCTGAAATCTGATGGTTTTTTGGCCTCAGACATTTCAGTCCTTATGCCTGATAGTGCTGGCTCAAAAGACTTTGCTCATACCAAAGGATCTAAGGCCCCTGAAGGCGCAGCTACTGGAGCGAGCACTGGCGCTGTCGTTGGTGGGACTCTAGGTTTATTAGTCGGTATTGGTGCTCTTGCTATTCCAGGCGTAGGACCTTTTATCGCTGCAGGCCCTATCATGGCCGCACTTGCCGGTGTGGGCGTTGGCGGAACAGTAGGTGGAGTTACAGGTGCCTTAATTGGACTTGGCATTCCTGAATATGAAGCAAAACGATATGAAAGTTTTATTAAAAATGGTGGGATTTTACTTTCTGTTCATGCTGACACTTCTGAAGAAGTCACGAGAGCAAAAAAATGCCTCGAGAGTTGTGGGGCCAACGATATTTCATCAACAAGTGAAGCAAAAGGTGATTTAAACTCTTCGTCTTTTATGAATAATAAAAATAAAGACTACACGGCCGACGTCAACACGATGGGTCCGTACTAGAGTTTAGATTTGAAAAGCTTTCTTAATAATGAAACTGATAAAGCCTCTACTTTTACCTCCAAAAATTTCTTTTTCTTTTCATTGTAAAAGATGAGGGAGGGCATTTCATTTGCAGAGGCAATGAATTGCCCTTTTTCATTTTTCATTCGAGACCAGTAAGGATAGGGATCACATTCAGTGTGAGAAGTAACGACAGTGATTAATGGAGCTTTTGAATTTTGTGCACCCTTGAAAAATTCCTTGAAAGACTACATCAGACCCACCGTAAGCAAGTTCTAATGAAAGAGGTGCTGGTGATTTCCAATTAGCTGGTCTTTTGCACTTCAAAAAATTAAAATGATATTTTAAAATTATTTCTTAAACACGCCAATTACCTTCCAATTTGAAAAGAGTTAAGATATAAATGAATTAACTCTAAAGTCAGAACTTCTGAAGGACTTAACTGATTTGTTGCAAATGATTCTGGGTCCATCCATATTAATTATCGACAATCTAGAAAATGATTTTCTTGCTCTTGGGGCATTGTTACCAAAAGATCATTACGATCTCGTGTGGTCAAAATCAGCTCAAGAAGCGATTGATGTTTCAAAATCCAAAGAGTTCGCCTTGATTTTACTGAATCATCAAATGGCCGAAACAGATGGGTTTGAAATTTTATCCAAGCTCAAAGAACTTCCGAGTTTAAAAAATACTCCCGTTGTTTTCAACACTGTAAATACTCTTTCGCGCGACCAAGAGATCCGTGCGTATCAATTGGGAATCGCTGACATTATTTTTATGCCAATTATTGCTGAGGCGCTCGATTCAAAGCTGAAAATATTTATCGATCTCTTTAAATGCAGGCAGACCAAGCACGAAACTGAACAAGTTCACCTAAGCAATGAAAAGCTTGCTGCCCAAGCCTTACAAGATAGCGAGGCACAATTCAGAAATTTTGCGAATAGCATGCCTCAACTTGCATGGATTTCTCGTGCTGATGGTTTTGTTTTTTGGAATAATCAAGGTTGGTATGATTACATTGGAACGTCAGCTAAAGATATAGAACACTGGGACTGGCAAAGCGTGCATGACCCCTTAATTCCTCCGACAGTTCTTGAGCGTTGGACTGAATCAATCGTTACTGGAAAAAATTTCGATATGACATTTCCAATAAAGGGTGCCGACGGAAAGTTCAGATCTTTTCTGACAAGAATTAATCCTATTCGCGATGCTAATGATAAAATTGTAAGGTGGTTCGGCACAAGTACAGATATTGAAGATAATGTGCAGACTCAACTTAAGATCACAAAAGTGCAACAAGAGATCACAAACGAAAAATATAAACTAGAGCAGATATTTCATAGCGCTACGGCTGCAAAAGCTTTATGGGTTGGCGAAAATCTTGTTTTTGAAAAGGTTAATTCCAAATACCAGGACCTGTTTCCAAATATCGAACTTGTCGGGAAAACTTTGTTTGAGGTATTGCCAGAGCTTGAAGAACAGCATTTTGCCGACATCATTGTAAATGTTTTCCTCACTGGTGAGTCGTTTTATGGAGATGATGTCCTTGCAAGGCATCGACGGGGTAAAGATGGAACAATTGAAAATCGCTACTATGACGTTTGTTATATTCAAATACGAAATTCTGATGGGACACCGTACGGAGTCTACTATCATGCGATAGATGTGACTGAAAGGTTTCTAGCTATGCAAAAGTTGAAACAATTAGCAATGGACCTACAAAACGCAAAAGATGAAGCTGAAAAAGCCAATAGCTTAAAGTCATCTTTTCTCGCAAATATGTCCCATGAAATCAGAACTCCACTTGGGGCGATGATCGGATTTGCTGATTTATTAAGGGACCCTAGTTTGTCACTAGAAGATCATGACAATTTCATCAATATCATGGCACGAAATGGAGAACAGCTTTCGACGATTATTGATGATATTCTTGATTTATCAAAGGTCGAAGCCGGGCAACTGACTTTGGAATATATAGATACTCACCCCGATATAATTGCAGAAGATGTCATCTCGTTATTAAGACTTAAGGCCCGCGAAAAAAATATAGCTTTAGAGTTCATAGCTGAATCAACCACGCCAGTAAGCATTGTTTCAGATCCTGTCAGATTAAAGCAAATACTAATGAATATCGTGAGTAATGCGATTAAGTTCACTTTCCAAGGTTCGGTCAAAGTTAGAATTTTTGGTGCAGCAGAAGGTGAAAATCATAAACTTCTTTATATTGAAGTTACTGACACAGGGATAGGTATCCCTCCAAGTGAAAATGATCGTGTATTTGAACCCTTTGTTCAAGTTGATGGAACCCATACTCGTAAATTTGGAGGCACGGGCCTAGGTTTAGCCCTCTCGAGACAACTTGCACGTAAGCTTGGTGGCGATGTGACTATACCGAAAACACTTGAAGGAAAAGGAACCACTTTTCTAATTAAAGTCGAAGATCAACCTAAAAAGAGGACGATATTAACGACCAGAATTGATCGAAATCCATCAACACAATTACCAGAGAATATTTTAAATAATGTCAGAGTTTTAATCGTTGAAGATTCTGAAGATAATCGAATGTATATATCTTTCTGCCTCAACAAGTTCGGTGCAATTATTGATTTCGCTGAAGACGGAGAAGCTGGTTTTAAAAAAGCGCTTGGTGGCAATCATGATATCGTGTTAATGGATATCCAAATGCCAGTGATGGATGGATATAGTGCGACGGCGAAATTGCGGGAAGCAGGCTTCAGGAAGCCGATCATCGCCCTCACTGCTCATGCTATGACTGAGGTCCGTCGAAAATGTCTTAACGTTGGGTGTACAGATCATCTTCCCAAGCCCATTAACCCAATTGATTTGATTTGCGCAATTGCAAAGTATTTAAGAACTTAAGGTTAAGGTTAGTTGCTTCAACAACTTTTGGAGCAAGTAGTGATTGGTGCCCGTCGCAATAAACTCGAAGAACCACTGTTTATAGGAATTTCATATCCAATCCAGTGGTGCGAGTCGAGAGTGAACCTAGCGGAGCTGGCAAAACTACGCTTTATTGAAGGATGGTCTAGGCAACAATTGGCCGACCATTATCAAAGAACCCTCTACGCCATCACAAATTATTGTCAGAAAATCAGAAAAAAAGATTTTGATCTTGAGAGCTTGACCATTCTTGAGAAGGAGCAAATTAGATGGGCTTACAAAAATTAATTTCCATTTCGGCGGTACTGGCCTTTCTTGTCGTTTATAGCGGGCAACTACCAAGAACCATATATGTCTTGAGGTTTGCCCAACTGAAGCTAATAAAGGATTCTCAGACTTCTAAATGGGGTACGGCAATGCTTCTTCCTAGTAGATAAAAAAAGGGCTAACGATTTTTAAGGTCTCAGGCCCTGTGATAATTTTTTTGAAGTCTTTGTCTTTAAAAACTAAGAGTGAAATTTATCCTAGTGGTTTAAAAACTTTATTTTTGTATTGAACTACTTTCAGTCTTTATTTTGATATCAGAATCTAATTTTTCTTTTGGAGTTTGAGTATCATTAATACTCAGGGACTTTTTGTCGTCACCAACTTTACAGAAAGTTTCATTATCTTTTGCTTTATTACTCCACGAGCTACCAGCCAGGCATAGAGTAACAATATTTCTTGGTGCCATGATTTCGGTACCGCCGGCAAAGCCTTGTTTAACTACACATTTTTGTATCATCTCTACCGCTGCAGGTGAATTTTCAAAAAACTTACACGCATTCGATGCATTTAAACGATTAATACAAGAAGGTTGAGACATTAATGCTGTTATACAATCAAATGGCTTATCCTCTGCCGTATTTTTTATAGCTTCTGCAGAAAAAGAGTTAATTGAAACAAGCATAGTAACAAGAACAAAGATTGAAATTGGTTTTGTCATGATAAACCTCTAATTCGGTATCGGGATAATAAACATGAAGCTTGAATAATAGTTGAACTGATAACTAACGGTTTTAAATTGCGGTTTGAGCCTTTGCTCTTCGCTATTTAATCCAGAACCCTCAAAAAACTCATTTTCCCGGGACTGTATAGGAAGTCTTGGTGTTAGTGAACAAGTCCAAAAAAAAGCCTCCGAAGAGGCTTTAAAATGTTTGAATATAGTTTGAAATACAAGCTTTAGATCGATGACTAGTGATTTAGATCCATTAAATTCTATGGAATGATACATTTTGCTTTCACCAAGTACTCAAATTGATGACCAAAGGGACAACCATGATTTAAATTTTTGATTTCTAAAGATCTAAACTTAGTAATCGCTCCATTTAATCTTGGACAATTCTCTTCGGTATACTTAATTGAATCTTCTGAAACAAGAGTAAAGACTTCTTCCATTGAAAAATATGATTTTTCAATACAAACGTGACCAACATGTTCAATTTCGAAATTTGTTCCGGCATTTGCGATATAGCTAACTCCAAAAAAAATAAGTGACATAACCTTTAATCTAATTTCCATTTTATCCTCCTCATATTTTACCAAGTATTCGGTATGGAGAAATTAACTACTAATATGCATAGTTTAAATTGATATTTAAGTATATTTAAGATACGTTTAACGTATGTTAAAAATTAAGGGAATTGTATGGGCTTAGTTGATCATCTTGAAAAATTACATGCTTTTAAAATTATTGCTGAAACAGGAAAGCTTCGAGAGGCAGCACTTAGGCTCCATTTAACACAACCTTCACTAACTAGACTCATTCAGACACTAGAAGAATCTTTAGGACAACAGTTATTCTATCGAAGCCGACAAGGGATGGTCTTAACTGCAGCTGGACACCTTCTACTCACTTTTACTGAATCCACTCTTAAAAATCTTGAGGATCTTGAGGAGAAGCTAAAATATCCAACAGATGATTTAGCTGGCCTCTTAAAAATTGGTTCTTATGAGTCATTGGCGGATTATTTTTGGCCTGATTTCATCGCTTCAATGCGAAAGACAAACCCAGAATTGAAGCTAGCGATAACAACTCATGGGGCTGAGCGATTTCAGAAGTCTCTAGATGAAAACCTTTTGGATCTTATCGTTGATTCTGAGCCTCGCCTGTTTGGGGACTTCACTTCATGGGTTCTTTATCAAGATCGTTTTAATTTTTATGGAAAAAAGAAAGATTTTCCAATTGATATTTCGACTGAAGTTGCTAGAAATTTAACACTAGTTTATTGCCCGAAAGCATTTGATAGTTCTAATAAAGGGATTTTGCATCATTTGGAAGAAAATGGATTTTTTTTTCGAGATAAAATTGAACTTGATTCATTTACTTCAGTTGCAACTTTTGCGAAGAAGGGCTTAGGGGTAGCGGTTCTCCCTCAGAAATTGGCTGCTACTTATTTAGATTCAAAACAGCTCTCATTGATTTCATTAGAAAAATTTTCTAATAAGGGATTTGGGTCACATAATATTTGTGCAACAGTTCGCTCTTCTTCGGGAAATGATCAGAGAATATACTTCGTGATAAAAATGTTAAAAGGTTGGTTTAAAGCTTAATGGTTCAATAGGCTGTTTGTTCACGAGTTCTTAGCTCTTCGAACCAACAATAGGTCTTAACTGCTTAAAAGCTGAAATGAGGCTGCTCCTGTTATCCAAGGCGAAGGAATCATTTAAGGAAGGCTCCTTAAAACCATTCAGATCTATCTAATGAAATATTTTCATCATTTTTGAGTATCTCAAATTAAATCTTGTATATTGTTGTTGTTAGTATATGAATTGGATCTAATGTCAGAAAAGGAATAATATTATGTTCGTAACCCCCAATTGAACTAGACACCTCCAACCGGAGGAACTTATGCAAGCGACTGGAACTACAACAAGACAATACAGAACAAAATCTCAAA
>JAYSPR010000412.1:0-2383 GCA_043721975.1 Bacteriovoracaceae bacterium | reverse complement strand
GAAGATGCTATCAATAATTTGATTTTAGGCATTGCCGAGAAATTGCAAAAAGCAGTTCCTGGACCAGTTTATGCTGCGCTTGCCGCAATAAAAAACACTCCGAGTTTTCTTCTTAAAAAAGTTAAAACTTATTCTCCGAAATTAAGAATTCTTTTTTTAAAGACCATCGGATATTTTGAACATTACTCTACTATGGTCAGGGGCCACATTGTTGGACTTCAGATTTATTTACGATCAGAAGAATTTAAACAAAGAGACAAAAAAGAACTTATTCTTGCTCCACTATTAAAATTTAAAACAGACCCCGTGAAAGCCATTTCTGTTTTAACGGCCAGCTCAATTATGATTTTTTCAACCGTCATCATCTATAGAAATACTATAAAAATTATTTCTGGAACTAAAGCATTACGAGCACCGGCTTCAGTTGTCGAAGAACCTATTTTAGAATTTAAAAAAGTAAAATATAAGATATTAAATGATAAAGAAATTAATTTAGATATTACCATCACTGCTAAATCAATTGAAGAAAGAGACAAACTCATCCCCATTGAAAAAGAGCTCCATGAACTTTTAAGTGCTATGCATTTACAAATAGCTCAGCTTCCACCAACCAAAGAAGAACTTGAAGAGATTTCCAAAAAAATGCTCAGCATGATAGAAGGAGCTAAAATTAGTTCGGTCGAGGTTAAGCAAGTTCTTGATGCTAGACCTAAATACTTCATGCAAATAGATAAAATGGTGTCCTTTAAAGATATAAATTTGCAATTATTTCTCGAAGACACTAAAAGAAACCGACAGGTTTGGGTTGATTTCACTGCCCTAGCGAACAATCGAAATATAATTCTTTTTTTAAAAGACCATGAAATTGAAATCAGAGATTACATTAATATGGAAGTTGAGCCAGTCATTCCCCAATTGCCAGTAGAAGAAGAAGGCAGACAAATCATTAAAGAAAAGCTGCGCTTAGAATTGAATGATTACTTAAAAAAATCGAATATAGAAGGACGAATTTTAGAAATCTACGTCGATTATATTATCGTATCGTAAGTATTAAAAAATCACAGCCCCTTCAGACTGTGATTATCATACATTAAATTTTCAGGCTTCCATTTCAATGAAAAGATTTTGTTTTGTATAAAATGTATTTAAATTCTTTTTTAAAGTATTATGGCAAACATCTAATAGACTTGCTGCTCTTGTGAAATTTTTATTACTTTTAACATAGGTCTCATAACAATAGCGCACTTTAATCTCCTCTAGAGATTCAAAGATTTCCCCCAGCCCACAAAGATCAAAATTTGAACTTAAAAGTAATTCTTCATCATGCTTATCAAAACCTATTTTTTTGCCACTAGAAAGTAGGCGCTTTTTTTCTAGGTGTGATTTTAATTGCCTCATGTTACCTGGCCATGGACAAGTCATATAATATTCTATTAGCTTAGAGTCTATAACTACCAAGTGCAGTTGTTCAAATTGCAAACAAAACTCTTTTATTTTTTCCTTATTTTCAGATAAAGACAACAAACGGACAAATGCACTGGCCTTAAGTCTAAAGTAGAAATCTTTTCTCATCTTTTTATCTTGAACCCTTTTTAACAAAGAAGATCCTGATGCAAAAATAATTCTTACGTCTGAATTTAATGAATTCTCGCCTCCAACAGCTCGAAAATTATAATCATCTAAAAAGAGTAAAAGTTTCGATTGCAAATCGATTGAAAGTGAATCAATTTCATCGAGAAAGAGAGTTCCTCTGTGGGCCTCGAGAATTGCTCCTTTTTTCGATTGCATCGCCCCTGTAAAGGCTCCTTTAACATGACCAAAAAGTTCTGACTCAAGAAGACTGCTTGAAAAAGAATTTAAATTCAAATGAACAAATGAGCCACGCCTTCCACTTTCTTCATGAATTTTCTTAGCGAGAGTTGTCTTACCAGTTCCTGTATCTCCCTCAAGCAGAATTGGTAAAGTACTTTTTATAATTTCTGCTGATAAGCCTCCCATATAAAATTCATTAATTTCAGTTTTTTCTTTCTCACGACAAATAAGCATTCGATTAAAACCAAAATCAAGAACATCCCCTCGTTCGATAAAGGCTTCAAAACTATAAATTCCGTTGAGGCGAAAAGGCTCTTCTCCTAAACTTCTCATTAAATAACGAGAGCCTAATTTGTCATTTTTAACATTGTCATGACCAATTAAAACTAATTCATATTCAGATTTATTCAGGCTAAATTCAGGCAAGGTAAAAATCGCATTAATCGTATCAAATTCGAATTTTTTTCCCGTTTGAAATAAATACTTCGTACGGTTTAAAATCAAGGACCGCTTTTTTTCCTGAAATATTTCGAGATGGAACTCATCTCCTTCTCTTGCACCACTGGCCCCA
>JAYSPR010000411.1:0-12031 GCA_043721975.1 Bacteriovoracaceae bacterium | reverse complement strand
GAAGAAGCACCACACTCGGGACTTGGAATGATGAGCCCGATAGAGTATAAAAAAGCAAATTAAACTAGGTGTCTAGTGATTTGGGGGCCAAAGCAATTTACCAACACTAGAGATAGTATTCCTTTTTCTTTTATATCCAAAGTCAGTTAAAGGAAATTTATCAACAGAGCAAGTGGCTACACTAAAAGTAGCTTCACAGGAGTTAAGAAAATGGCAACCAAACAAAAAAAGACAAAAGTAACTTCCAAAAATTTTGGAGATCTTCTCCTTGAATCAGTTGATCAAGGTTTAAAACATACTCAAGGCGAAATTTCACTTCGTGAATCAGTGGCCCACTTGATGCCTACACCACCTGACTTTAGCTCAAATGCTATCAAGAAAATGAGAAGTCAATTCGACCTGACTCAAGAACTTCTAGCACAGCTGCTTGGTGTAAAGTCTTCTGCGGTAAAGCATTGGGAGCAAGGAATTAGAAAGCCGTCTCCAAGCGTAAGAAGGCTACTTCAGATCATTCAGGCCGATCCAAATATTTTAGAAAAAATTGCTTCTTGATTCGGGTAGAAATGCTCTTGATGCTCGTGGCACTTAAAAAACTCTCTAAAAAACATTGATCTGAAGTGCGTCCGTCACATCATTGCCAAGGGGGGATAATATATGATTCCTCCAGTTAAAAAGCACAAAAAATAATTCCGAGTAATTTGTTTTTAAATTTAATATCTAATCTCTCCATTCAAAACACCCCATAAATAGCCGCCTTTTCTGGCGTCTTTTTCCTGAGGTCAAAATGAGATATTTTGTCATCAATGTTGCCGCAAAAGTTTTTTGCGACTATCCTGAGGGTGTTTAAAGTGATTTTTTACAATTTGAGCTGTGCTAGAGACGGGTGATTTTGATAAGAACGAGCCGATCAGAGAGTGAGATTTTAAATTATTGCAAAACAATTAGAATGTGCTATATTTTAAAAAGTATCACAAATAGGAACTTGTGTAATATTTTATGAAAAATCGCTTGCTTGCAGTAAAAAATATCAAAATGAATACCTTCTCCAGCAAGGATGCTTTCAAATGTGGGCTTAATTATCATGATCTAAATGTATTGGCGGCTGAAGGAAAGATTTCAAAGCTCGAAAGAGGTGTTTATCAAAAAGCGGGAAAGTCTTCGTTTGAGACAGAATCCTTTTCAGTTATCTTGGCCCACTTGGGTGAGCCGTCTGCGATTTGTTTATGGTCAGCGCTTTCATTTCATCAATTAACAGAACAAGTTCCTGAGCAAGTTTGGGCCTATGTACCAATTGGAAAATATTCTCACTTAAACACTGTCAGAGTTGTGAGAAAAACTAACCCATTTTGGGATATTGGTATTGAGACTGTTGAAGGTGTGAGGGTCACAGATATTAGTAGGACTCTTATTGATGCTCTTTACGATAAAAAACATATTAGTGAAGCGGAATCTTTCAAGATGGCCATGCAAGCTTTAAAGGATAAAAAAACAAATATTAAAAAATTGGCAGAAATGGCCCACAAGTTAGGAGTGAGTAAAAAGCTAAAAACAAAACTTTCACTTCTCCAGGATAACTATGTTTAATTCGGATCAAATAAATTATCAGATTAAAAAAGTGGCAAAGGAATTAGGAGTTGCTGACGTAAACAGAGTCAGAATAATTTTAACTCTAGAGAGAGTCGTCGCCCGCTTAGTTAATAATCCTTTCCTTAAGGATCGACTTGTATTTGGTGGTGGATTTGTTCTTTTTAAAGATTCGGACTCGCATCGATTTACTAAAGATGTTGATGCGATCATAAATGATGTAAGTAAAGAGCAACTTATTATTGAAGTAAAGAAATCTCTTTCCCTAGATTTAGAAGACGGATTTTGGTTTGGCGATGCAATCGTTGAAGAAATAGCCACAGAAAGCGGTTACGGCGGATATCGATTTAAAATTTTGAGTAAAATTGGAATTGCACCAAGGCCCCTAGAGCTTAAAAAATTAAAAAGAGTACATTTAGATATTTCTATTGGTGTAGATCTTAAAGATGTTGCTCAAACAACAAATATTAATTCAGTATTAGATATTTTTAGTCCATTTGAATGGAAAGTTTATCCTCCAGAGTTTATTGCTTCCGAAAAAATACACTGCTTGCTTGATCGAGGCGATTTAAACACTAGAGGTAAAGATGTCTATGACTTATCGCAAGTTTTAAACGAGATTCCGATTGGGAAATTAGCTAGTGCTATAGAAAGAACATTTAAAAATCGGAAGTTTGAACTAAATGATTTTTACAATACTGCCAGCAAAATAGATACAGAACTTTTATATGAAAATTTCAACAAAGCGATGGTCGTTTCACACAACATTACATTCGAAGAATGTTGGAAAATTGTTTTAAATAAAATGATGGAATTGGATCAATTTAATAAGAAACCGTAATGAGAAAAGAATACGATTTAAAATATAGTCTGTGAAATCAAGGATGATTTGTGCAATTTGAAAAAAGTGAAAACAAAAAAATGTCGTTAATAAAATCGGTAATCGAAGAATCAAAAAAACTGCGAGCTGAGCGTGGCGAGGATTTTTATTCTAAAAAAAAGCACGTTGCTGTCGATGCGGAACTTGTAACTTCCAAGATTCATTCAGGCGAACAAAAAAAATCTCAAGGTGATTTTAAAACCCTGCGCGAGTCCCACGTTAAACTCGCTCATCTTATTGTCTCTTATGATAAAAAAATTTTTGAACAAAATGATCAGGTATTGAATAGCAAAAAAGCTAGATCAAAATCAGTGCATCTTTATATAGATGAAAAAATAGAGCACTTTCTAAAGGGCGAATCAAAAAAAGCAGAGACCAAGTGGGGACTACGTAAGAACGCCGGACTGGGCTCACTTATTCAAAAATTTATTGGCAATTTCATCGAGCTTAAAGTTCGCGAAGAAAAACAACTCAAACATATCAAAAAAATCATTGATGATTTTAGATCCAATTTAGTAGAGTTCAAAAAAAATTCCAGCAATCCCAATGATTATCAAAGCGCCGAGAGATCCAATCAAAAAATGAAGGCCATTTCAAGTGACCTTAGTATTTTGTTAACGCTTTTAGAATTTGAAGATGAATCACTTAAAAATTGTCTGGGTGCTGATTTTTATAAGTGGATTGATTTTGTTATTAAATGGAAATTTCACTTATGAATAGAATAGTAGAAATAAGTAAAACTGAAAGGAATCTACGGCGCAACTTGTCTGAGAATGAGAAGAATAGATTATTATTTTTGATGGAACTCGATTCTGTTGGAAGTCGAGCCGAGTACAAGCGTGGTCTTTCGGAATTTATCACCTATCTTAGGCTTGAGTTTTCAATCAATGAACTCAAAGCGGAACGTGAACACATAAATGCTTATAAAAATTATCTTCTACACAATAAGAAAAATGCGAAGGCAACAATTAATAAAAAGTTAGCAGTTGCTTCAAGTTACTTTCAATATTTATTAAGCAAGAGAGTGCTCGAAGAAAATCCCTGTGAATTTATCCGCCGATTTAGAATGGCAAATATAGGAACGTCAGTAGCAATCACCCGCGATGAAGTTGAGCTGTTGTATAATTCGATGCCCACTAATAAACTTTATGATTTGCAAATCAAGACTATGATTATTTTGCTCTTTGAAACAGGAATGAGAATCAGTGAATTACTTTCGCTAAAAATTGGATCGATTAAACGCGATTTCGGCGATTATATTTTAGAGTTTGAGCAAAAGGGCGGGGCCATTCACCGCGTGATTCTCAACGAATTAGCATTATCGTATCTGGGAAAATTTTTAGAAGAACTCACTGCGGTCGGCTCTGAATTATCTGAAGAGAAAATATTATTTCAAACTAGAAGTGGCAGAAATATTAATCGCAAAAATTTTGCACGATTATTAAATACGCTGGCGAAAAAGGCAGGGCTTAGTAGTGAAATACATCCGCATACTGCGCGAGTGAGTTTTATCAGACAGAAGCATAAAGAGAATATGGATATTTATTCAATTAGAAAGAAAGTTGGACATTCGAGCGTTAGAACAACCGAGAGATATTTAAACTGACATAAGGTCAAAGCAAAAAATAAAAAACATGGGACTGCATATAATGAGTAATGATAGAAATACGCCCTGCCCCTGTGGAAGTGGAATAAAGTATAAAAAATGTTGCCTCGGAAAAGACCAAAGGGGCCTGAATGCCAACGGCCCTGACGATTTGTACTGGCATCAACAATTTAAGATGCGAAATGCGCTCATCGCCAAAATATTAAAATATCTTTTTTCCACATATGGAGATCACGCCATTCCAGAAGCATGGGATGAGTTTCAATGCTTCCCTGAGGAAGAAATGCCATTTGATGAAAATTCGTATGAAATGCCTCTTTTTATGCCATGGCTTTATTATGATTGGACTCCTGATTTTTCAGAAAGTAAAATAACTGATTCTGATTGGACACGAGTACCTCCTGCTCACTCCATGCTAATGAGACATCAAAATAAACTTTCTGCTCTAGAGAAACAATATATTGAAGTTTGCCTGTCTTCTCCATTCACCTTTGCAGAAGTGATTCACTCTACCCCGGGGAAAGGGTTCGATCTTAAAGATATTTTCACAGGGGAAGAGTGGGCCGTAGTAGAAAAAAGTGCTTCAAAAATTGCACGTCGTGGAGACATTTTATTTTGTAAGCCTGTTACTGTAAATAATTTAACCACTCTGGAAGCCTGCGCTCCTTTTATTATTCCTCCGATACACAAAAAACCTATGCTAGATTTAAGAAAGCATATTGCAATGAAGTTTAAAAAAATCAATAAGGAAGCTCTCTCTGATTATTCAATGGAACTTATTGATCTTTATCTACAAATGCGTGACTTGATAATGAACCCTAGCATGCCTAAACTTTGCAATACTGACGGCGATGAAATGATTCTGCAAAAACTTATTTTTGAAATAAATAATCCAAGAGAAGCTTTTGAAGCACTGAAAGATTTAGATATTGTATCTACTGAAAGTGAAATCTTGAGCAGCGCAGAGATGGACCAAAATGGCGATATAAAAAAGGTCGAAATTACTTGGGGCAAGCAAGATAAAAAAAATAAAACATTGAACACTATCGTTCTTGGACATCTCACTATTGAAGGAAAAAGTTTGCATGTTGAATTGAATTCAATGGAGCGAGCGGCCCTTTTTCGGACTCTTGTTGAAGAGAGGCCGGCATCTGGTGCTCGTTATAAAACAACTCTAATCACTTCGATAGAAGCAATGAGAGAAGATGCTCAAAAAAATAAACCCGGCGACGAGAAGAACATGTGTCAAGAAGATTTACTGGAAAAGCATCCAGAATTAAAAGTGCATCTCAATGAAATGATGATGGCCCATTGGAAAAATTGGGTTGATATGAAAATCCCGGCATTAGGAAATAAGACTCCTAGGCAAGCAGCAAAAACAAAAAATGGAAGAGAAATGCTAGAGGCATTACTTACTCAATTTGAAAGAAATGCTGTTGATAAACCTCAACAAGGCGTTACGATTGAAATATTTAACGATATTAGAAAACAACTCGGACTATGGACAGATTGATCATGCGAATAATTAAAAGATCAAGAGGAGTATGGACCATGGAATCCAAAGTGGACATTTATTCAATTAGAAAGAAAGTTGGTCACTCTAGCGTCAGAACAACTGAAAGATATCTTGGGTAATTATTTTTGTTATATTAATTAAAGGAGTATTTTATGAGCGAAAAAAATATATATGATCCGTGTGATTGCGGGAGTGGCAAGAAATTTAAATTCTGCTGTCTTTCAAAAATAAAAGGAATGCTAGACCTACCAGATTCAGAACTAATAAAAAGATTATCATCATTTCCAATTCATCAATGCTGGATTGATCAAGAAGGTTTGGATATAGGTCATCCAACAATTTTAATTACCAGAATGATGGGTCCGCAAAAATATTTTGCAGGAGTTTACGTTGTTGATACTTATTGTCTTGGCTTAAAAAAAATAGATTTGAATTTAAGAACTTCATATAATCAGATTAAAGATTTTTTAATTAATTTCCATAATGAAATGAGAGAAATTAGCTACGAAGATTGTAGAAGTATTATTCTTGGTGGAATTGAATATGCTGCAAACCTAGGAATTGATCCTCATTCGGATTGGCATTTGGCAAAAGACGCGATAGAGGCCGAACGAGATTATATTAAAAATTTTGCTTTTGGAAAAAATGGAAAGCCATTATACATTCAAGGGCAAGGCGATGATGTAAATCAGATAATAAATAAACTTAGACCGCTGATTGATGCCAAAGAAGCGAATTATTTAATAGAAGTAAACGAGTAAGATGTCTTCATGATAAATGAAGCCAAAAGTATAGACGAAGCAATTGAAATTGCCGTAATGGATGCCTATGATGAATATGAACAGGCCTCCGGCTGGCTCACTTGCTTGCAAGAAGTTTTTGCAGATGCAGACTTGGTCGAAATTAATGGAATTATTATGAGATTTGTTGGTTTTGACTTAGAAAGAGAAATCGTGCCTGTAGTAATTTGCAGCTACAATCGAAAACAAGCGAGAGTGATCATAAGTTCAGTACAATTTATTGATGCCACTAAGTCTCAAAAACTTTGGCTTCGTGCTTGGAAGAAATGGTCAAAATAAATTAACAAGTCCACCAAAGAAAAAATTGTTCCATCACTACTGTACTTTCCACAACGGAAAAGATTTTATTTACTTTCGTGACTTCACTATCGTGTCGTTCTCATCTCGACATTTGTGGCGTTCCGCTCTAGAACTTCTGGCCTTCGACTCTAGAGAAACTGTTACATGTTTGCTGATAGGTTGATTCCTTTCTCACCATGGCCCCAGTGCTTCTCGACTCTCAGTTATGAGCTAACCTGCTGTATTTCACGGTCCACTTTATGATTATAAACTATGCTATAATTAAAGCACCAAGGAAAAAGATAATAATTTCAATAGCTAAAATATTATTAGCTATTGTTTTTTATTTTAAAAACGGTAGAAGTAAATTTCCTTCTTTTTTGGCAGAAAAAACTCCTAGATTGCGTCCAGCTAGATTGGTATTTTCATTTCCAAACTTTAAAACATTAACAAATTGCCCGTTAACATATTTTAATTCTTCAATTCGATTTAAAAAATCTTCAGTATTTTTAAAATTTTCTGTTATCGTAATTTCTTTCATTAGGTCATCATATTTTACGTAATATGAATCAGCAAATGAGTTAAAACTAAAAATAGAAAAACCTATTATAATTATATTTCTTAACACAACATACCTCCGTCGGCATTTTTCTCAATTTCTTCTAAAATTCCACCTAGAGCAATTCTTTTAAAGTTATCTTGCGTTGGTTTAGAATCGAAAATCATTTTACCTAATTTATCAAAAGAAGACTTTATTTCAGCATAAATAATATCATAGTCCTCAGGTGTAACTTCACCCATATATGCGCCAGAGTAATTTGTACCAATCACATCGTTCTTTGTCGGCTTATAGAAATCTTTTGCGATAGTTACTACCATATTTCTTCTCATTTCAGCAGTTAAGAAAACAGCATTTTCTCGTGAGAGTTTGTCATTTTCATTAACCTTAACAATACCGAGCTTTATCATTTTATCTAGCGTTTGAAGTCCAAGCTTGCCAAATTCTTCTCTAATTGTAAGCAAGTCAGTTCCAAAATCTCCCGATGTCATAAGATAAATTGAGTTAAAAACATCGCTTTTTGCTAGGTCTAAGACCTCATTGCTTAACTTTGTAGACATTTTATTATTTTGAGAATTGTCAGAGATAAAAAAATCCATCTTGATAGAACTAGCAATAACTTCTGGCGCCTTAATAATTAAGTCCACTAAAGTATCTGTTGAATAAAAATATGAATAAATTTTTATAAGTGTTTCATTGCTTGGCTTAGAATCACCTTTCCCAATTATTCTTTCTAGATTTCTTAGAACCAATCCTGAAGTATTGGCCATATCTTTGATCAATTCTCTAACTGAAATTTTTCTTTCAAGCGCAAAGCTTTCAATATCAGCGATCACTTGATCCTTGATACTTAGGCAATTATGTTCAATGTTTTGCAAATCCGTCATCTACCCTCTCCTTGAAAGAAAGCATAATTTCTTCAAATAAGTTTTATTAAACTAGCTCTCGTGCAATTGATGTTAAGTTCGAACTTCCCATATTCTTATTAATTAGTCCACAACTCGGCGCGTTTCAATGGTTGCTAGGGCCACGACCATCATATTTCTCATCTAAACTATTAAAATCATCTGATTTGATTTTTCTGATATTAAAAGAAATTGAACGAGGCCCTTTAAATTGGCCTTCAATTTCTTTTAATTCATTTATATTCTTAGGGCCTTGAACAGAAACTTGCTCTTGTGATACCGCTTCAAGACTTTCTAAAATTTTAGATAAACTAAACTCTTCGTGATCGGAACAAATTCTGTCATTGGCAAGATTTATGGCCCGGTTCAAATCTTCGTCGGATTTCTTTAAATATTCTTTCCTCTTTTCAATTGATATCGAAAGCCAATAGTTTTCTTTAGCAACTTGAATTTGTTTTTCTTCTTCAATTTTCTTTTTTTCTTCTAAATTAATAGTTTTAACAATTGACTGTTCTTTAACCTTTTCAGCTTCAACTTTAACAAGCTCCTGGGGCTTATTAAATAGCCTAGGCTCTCTTTTTCCATTACCCGTCAATATTGAAATAAAGGCTTCTCTTGGTGTTAATTTTGTCGCTATGAAAGTTTTTGTTTCAAGTGCTAATGAAAAATTATTAATTGAAAATTGTAGCTCTCTATTTTGCCATCCCGTTTTTCTAGAAATGGCTTCTAAGTCTGAATAAGTCAGCCCTATTTCAGTATTCAAATTTAATAAATCTAATTCTAAAATTTTATCAGAAACAAAAAACTCAACAGCAGATTTCTTAATCTCTGTTTTAGTTACTTTTTGAAATTCAGAATGAGAAGAAAGAGAAATACTATTATTAATACTTATAGTTCTTCCTGGGTGGACATTTTGAGTTTGAATGGACAATTTTTTTTGCTCGTGAAAAATGGTCTTAGTTTCTTGGTAGAAGTCAGCAGAGATATTTATAAACCAAGCAGATTTTTTCCATTTAGGACGGCCTCTGGTGATCAATTTTGCTTTTTCTAGTTTTGAGATAGATCTTTGTACGGTTTTTTCAGAACACTCACAGAATAAGCCAATTTGAGCGTGTGTCGTCTTGGTCGCCTTTTTTCTTTCTTGAAGTGTTAGACACCCAATGGCGTAAATAACCTTCTCGTCTGATTTGGTAATTTTAATAGAATCTAATTTTTGCA
The DNA here is from genome assembly GCA_043721975.1 of Bacteriovoracaceae bacterium. GTDB lineage: Bacteria > Bdellovibrionota > Bacteriovoracia > Bacteriovoracales > Bacteriovoracaceae > Bacteriovorax. Next base: position 2,684 of record JAYSPR010000411.1, on the reverse strand, counting down.
CGTAGAAACCCTCCATGATTAAAAATCACTGAAATTTTTTCCTCTCTAGTCCTTTAGAGGGGAAAGTAAGTCGTAGAAATCCCAAAGAATTAAGATTAATTCTTAAAAATACTAAAAATGTCTGTTGAAAATCTTCTGAAGGCCTGTTACGCTTTATGAACGAGTTTAAAGTTGTAACAAACTTTTTGAAAATTTTCTTACTAATAAAAGCCCTATTACAAGTAGGGCTTTTTTATTTTAAAGGCTTATAAAATATTTTTTCTTTTCCTATTTTTCCTTCATTTTCAATCTTAAAATCAACTGTCCCTCTTGATTTACAAATAAGTCTAGTTTCACTTAGTCTTGCTCCGTTAATCCTATAAGCTTTTAATGTCTCCCTGCTGAGCTTAATCCAACCATCGACTCTAAGCTTTTTATCTTTAAAGAGCATCTCTACGATTGCTTCAAGTCTTATGCAATCAAGAGAAACCTTCTCTCTTTCAATAGAGTTTAAATCAATGTTTATAAAAATAGGCCCTTTCTTTTTGGAACCTGTTTCGGTATTGACAGTGGCTTCATTTGTGAGACCGGTACCAGTATTGACATGGGTTTCATCAATGAAGCCGGTTTCTTTACTGTTAGGGGTTTCAATCATGAAGCCGGTTTCTTTTTTGAAAGAGGTTTCACTTTCACTTTGCCTAGAAAATACCATTTCACCTTGATCAACATCTTCATCAATATCGTCGAAACTAATTGGTTTAATTTCAGCACTTTTAGCGATATCTAAAAGTGCCTTTTCATATGCTTCTGGATCAAAAGCTAGGGTAGGGTTTATAACCTTTGTACCAACTTCCCTCATAATGGGACTCATTTGAATATTAATTCTTTTAGCCATTAACTAATCCTCCAATTAAAGATGAACACTCGGATTCAGTGATTCTTGTGGCATCTTTTTAATTTGAGGGTTTGAATATTTTTTTAATTGTGATTGCTCAAGATCTTGAAAAATTTCTTTTACAATTTCTCTCATTGTCATTGCAGCATCCCCAGTGGGTTCATGTTCAATAATACTTACCCCGTTAAAGGTAGATGCCTCCATTTGAGCTGAAACCTTGATGGCCTTTATGGAACAAGCTGGGATCTGCTGATAGACCTTATAAATGTCCTGACTAATGCTAGTATTTGTTAATTTTGTTGGGATATGTTTTATTAAAATATCCTTTGCGCCTAGTTCCTCTAGCTTTTTTGTTATTTTTAAACGTGTTCGAGAGTAATTTTTGAAGTTGTTCGTAGAACATTCCAGCGGTGAAAGAATCATGTCGCTAACAATCATTGCGTTGGAGACTAGACGACCAGAAGTTGGAGATGAATCAAGAACAATTAGGTCAAATTTATCTTTTAATTTATCAATAACATTTCGCTTGAGCCACTCCTCTCTATAAGGAACATGTTCGATTTTTTCAATTAATTCTTCAATTTCGTCTGTTTCTGGAATGAAAAATAACGTTGGTAAGTCGGTTTTTTGTATTAACTCGCTTAGTTTTGCTTTTCGCTTATCATCTGGCTCAATTAAGTTATAGAGTCCTTTTTTTGTTTCAAGAATTTCGTTTGCTTCCTTTGTACTCGTGGCCCTGTCGAGATCGTTGTAATAGCCCATCATGTTTGTAATGTCACATTGAGAGTCCAAGCCTATTATAAGTGTATTATAACCATTAAGAGCAGCGATGCGAGCGAAGTTATAAGCAAGAGTGGATTTCAAAACTCCCCCTTTTCTTGTGTAGCTCGTAATTACGCTTGCAGATTTTTTAGATTGAAGAAAGGGCTCGCCTTTCTCATTTTTTAAAAAGCCAACGATCTTGCCCAATAGTGGAAGTTGGTCAATTTCCCAATATCTTGTTTTGATTTTGCTCGCACTGTCGACTTTAGGATCAGGAAATATTTTTTTATCTATAAAGGAATTAAATGTGGATCTAGCAATTTTTGAATCATATACTTTACAAATCTTATCGTAAGAATATTTCTCGGCCATTTGAACCCTCCATGGATTACTTAATGTACACGTAAGCACTCATTATACTCATAAGTGTACATTAGCTATTTCCTTACGCAAGTGAATAATATAAGTATTATTGAATATTAAACTGATCCGTAAACAGTAAAGTTGTTCTCGTACCTAAAAGGTGAAACCTCTTTCAAAGATGAAACCTCTTTCAAAGATGAAGCCTCTTTCAAGGATGAAACCTCTTTCAGGGATGAAACCTCTTTCAAGGCAGTGGTTAACGATCTAAATTACAGATAGTTATAACGATTCAATACAAAAGTCTTGTTTTCCATATAAAACAAAGGTATACTACACAGTAGTACTACCGATAAGGAGTGGCATTGCAGCGAATATTTATTGAAACGGAAGTTTTTACGAAATTAGTTGATGAAAGCGGAGGAGCAAAATTTTTAGAAAGTGTTCAGCTTGCCGTACTTTTAGAAATTAGCTTACCAATTCAAGACAGAGACTTGATTAAAGGGAGTGGAGGATTTGCCAAGTTACGAGTTGCTGACAATAGAAACAACAAGGGAAAGAGTGGTGGATTTAGAATTATATATTTTGATTTTGTTCGTAACCCCCAATTGAACTAGACACCTCCAACCGGAGGAACTTATGCAAGCGACTGGAACTACAACAAGACAATACAGAACAAAATCTCAAA
>JAYSPR010000410.1:0-4649 GCA_043721975.1 Bacteriovoracaceae bacterium | reverse complement strand
TAAAGAAATTATAAAAGAGTTGTTTATTTCAACCTAGTCCATTCTTTTCATTAGTTAAAATTGAAAATAAAAATTTCTTTATTTTCGACCTAAGTCTTTTTTAACTTTTAATTCTCTAAACCAAAACTGTTTTTACTAAAATCAATTCGTGTCGTGAAATTGCTTTCATTCTTTTCAAAATTTATATCCCAATTATAAAATTTTGAAAGAGTAGAAATCCAAGCAAGTCCAAGACCATTTCCTTTTGTAAGTGATTGCCCAAAATTAAAAGGCTGTCCGTATCGCTCGAGTACTTTTGCTGGTATCCCCTCTCCATAATCAATAAAAGCAATCAAATATTTATCTGTCTGAATCTCGACATCGAAGTTGGAATGTTTTAACGAGTTAATTATGATATTACTGATTACCTGTATCAAATGGTCAGGGTTGCATATCAAGGTAAAATTCGAGTCTACATTTAACTTAATTCGATTAGGATAAATTTTATCCAAATCATTTTTTATTTTTTCAAGATAATTTGAGATTCTTATTGCATACAAATTCGAGTCATTAAATGAATTTTCGATAGTTGCCCAATCTAAAAAGCTTGAAACAGTATGCGAAATTTTTTCAACTTGCTCTTTCATTGCAATCGCAATGAGCTCGTCTTTAGGCGTTAATGAATCAATTTCAATATTTAATATTGAAAGTGGCGTTTTAATCTCGTGAGCTAATTGATACGACCACGGCTTTGTAATTTTATAATATAAGTTTAACCTATCAAAAAACGAAGAAATTGAATTGATTAAAATACCAAATTCATCTTTTTTGAAAACATTTGATTTTTTAAACTGGTCAAAGTACAGAGGTAAGTCATCGACCACCCCTGATTTTTTAAGCTTTAGGCCTACTTGCTCAAGATGAGCAGACAAAATAGTTAATGGCTTCAAAATATAATTAGTTAATAAAATTGCGAGTCCAAGTATCGGTAAAAAAATAATTAATAAATACAACATCAATTTTTTAAAGATGTACATGAGTTGAAAATCTTCTGTATCTAAAATTATCGCACTCTGAAGAGTCATCACCGAATTGCCTGGAAAGCTTAAATTTAAAACTCTGAAGGTCTTATCTCCATTTTTAATGGTAAATTTATTCGGTCCTAGAGGAAATTCAAATTTGGCCAGGATAGCCGACTTAGATCTAAAGATGATTTCATCTTTTTCGTTTCTGATGTAAAAAATCTTACCAATGCGATTTGGTCCCAATAAATCATTAATTAATTTATCTGACTTTTCAAAATCAACTTCCATTAAATTTTTTAAATTTGAATGAAAAAGCACATTAGCGCTAGCATTCAATTGATTATCGATGATATTGAGCCTTTCAGTAGAGAGGTAATAGGAAAAAAGAATAGAAAAACTTATTCCGATTAATAGTAATGAAAAAGTAATGATCATTAAAATTCTAAACTTCAATCCAGTATCCCACAAACCTAGTGTTTTTAATTTGAATTGAAGAGCCCGAAAACTCAATTTTTCGTCTTAATGAATTAATATTTGATTCTACTAGATTGGTTTTATTCTCTAAAGAATAACCCCATACCTCATGCATAATATTTTCTTTGTTATATATTTTTCCTAATTTCGATCCAAGCAATTTTAAAATTAAGAATTCTTTTGATGATAAATTTAAATCAACATCCTGACAGATGCAGTCAACATTGAGAAAGTTTAAAATCAAATCCCCAACTTGAAGTGAAATTGGAACCATTTCATTTTTTCGGATTATTTTTCTAGCACGGGCCACTAACTCAACAGTCTCAAAAGGTTTGGCCAGATAGTCGTCTGCCCCCAAGTCTAGCACATTAGCTTTTTCCAGGGGAGAATCGATGGCCGACAAGACAAGGATTGCCATTTGTGAGTGATTCTTTTTAATATTCTTGAGTTCAACAACTGAGTCTTCGGTGGCTATCATTCTATCTAATATCAAAAGATCAAACGATTTCGTTGATAACTCGAAGAGACAGTCTTGGATATTTTTTGAAACAGCAACATCGTAACCTTGATCTTCAAAAATAGATTTCAATTTATGAAGTATCCTCTCTTCATCTTCTAAAATAAGGGCATTTAACTTTAAATCACTTTTCAACTCATTACCTTTTTGTCATTAGTGTACTTAAAGCCTGGCCATGAGTCGAGTGTGAAGCTGAAATCAAAGAACAAAATAATCAACAACTCTGTCTAATCCTTTTTTCCTTGTCTGATTTTATTTTACTGCTTAACATTATTTTATCTTACATTTTTCCAGGAGGAATTTTAATGCGATGTTCACGTTTATTTTATCTATCGGTCACAATGATTTCACTTTTTTCAGGACTTGCAAAAGCAGACCTCATAACTGTGTCCTATGTCGATGTCCCCCGCTACTTGGGATCTTGGTATCAAATAGCTCGAAATCCCCTTCCTTTTGAAGGTAATTGTGTTTGCCCGAGACAAGTTTTAAGTTTGGGAGAAGAAGGTAAAATTAATGTTTATAATTCTTGTAATGAAGGAAGCATAAATGGCCCTGTTAGGGAGATTAGAGGTTTTGCCGTCAGTGATGACCCAATCTCAAATGCAAAGCTCACGGTTGATTTTAATTTGCCTCAAAAAGGTAAATATTGGGTCATTGGTCTCGACCATGATTACAGGTATGCCGTTGTTTCAGATCCAAGTAAACGTTCTCTTTATATTCTATCAAAAACGCCAACATTAGATCCAGTATTATACCAAAATGCGCTAGATGAAGCGGCTTTACAAATAGACACCTCTCGCTTAATCATTCCTCAGCAGATAGGATGTAGCTACCCTGCAATTTAGTAAGCTTATTTAGCAAGTGAAATAAAAATGAAAAAACAATTTATCTTATTCTATTCTTCGTGCTTATTATCTTTAGGGGTCACGGCACTTAAAGCCGAGTTGCCACCAGTGATAATGGATGTTCGTCATCCGGGTAGCAAAGTATACAGTTACAATTTTAAGAATGAACATTTTAAATGTAATGAAAGGGATGTTGATGCTTTTATTCCACTTGCTCAAAATAGCCAAAAAGAAACTTTTCCGGTGATTATTTATGGGCATGGGCAGGCACTCGGTTTAGATAGTTATCGTCTCACAATGGAGCATCTAGCAAAAAAAGGAATTGTCGCCATTTTTCCTACATATGATAAGGGCTTCTTTGATCGAGACTGGAAAAGAATGGGGCGAGATTATGTGAACCTGAGTGATTGTGCTTTAAAAAAACTTAAAGAAAACTATCAGATCAATACATCGGCAAATCAAATCATTTTTTCAGGTCACTCTAAAGGGGCCTATGTGGCTTCAGTAGCCGCCGGCCTATCTTTCAGAGAAGCCCTAGATATTAAGCCTCAATCAGTCATTCTATTTGAAGCTGCAGGTTCAGATAAAGAGACCAATGAGGCGATTGACCCTGGAGTTATACTAACAGTTATTTATTCTGATAAAGATAAGATCGTTTCACGAACTATTAGTGATGATCTTTATAAGACAATTCCCAGTGCTAAAAAACAATTTATCTATTTAAAAAGTTATACCGAACTCGACGCCAATCATTTTTGGACATTAACCCAAGGATCAGTTGTCGGAGGAGGACCAGAAAGCCCATACCACTATTATTCTTCATGGAAATGGTTAGTGGCTGCCGCCCTAGATTTAAGGGCCGGCAGTCTTGTGACTAACCCATACATTTATGGGGATCAAGCAAGTGATAAGGGAATTACGGGATTAAAAGATGATATAACCCGCAATTGGTAATAAGTCTTTCATCTTTCTCTAAAGAAAAATGCCCAGATGAGCACCACGAAGAAGCCTGGCACGCCCATAAAATAAAGTAAAATAGGAACGCCTACCCTACCATTAATATTGTCCACAAATAATTTTATATGCATTTTGTGATTTGAATTAAACATGTTTCACCCGCATTAGTTCTCTTGCAGAGCTAGATTTCATTTTAGTACTTCGCTCTGTATTGAGTTGACCACTAAGCTGACTAATAAGTTTTAAGTACTCTTTGCCAATTTCTATTCTCTCAGCGCTATCAAATTCACTTCGAACTTGTTTGAGAACCTCTTTTTCTTCTTCCTTCACATGATGATCAACTATTTCTGACAAAACCTTAACCTTGGCCATCCATAAATCGTCGTCGTTTTCAATTTGTGAAATTTCTTTCATTAGCCTATCTGCCATTAAATGCTCGACATCGCCTTCAAGACCTTCTATTCGAAGTTCATCTTCGGTTTTCATATGAACATAAAGACTTTTTTCTTCCGCTTTAGCGTGAAGTGAGAGAATCTTTTCAAAATCATTATAAGCCGTTTTCTTTTTTGCTATTTTGACTTCAGAGTCTTTGAGAATTAAAATTAACTTCTTAATAGGCCCATGATCTTTAAGAATTAATTCAGAAATATCTTCATTCTGTTCCTTGGAACTTTCTTTTTTATTAACTTCACTAACCATTACTTTTTTAGAGTTTGATGATTTTTTTTTCATATTGATCTCCTTATATAATAAAAATTGCTTTGGCCCCCAAATCACTAGACACCTAGTTTAATTTGCTTTTTTATACTCTATCGGGCTCATCATTCCAAGTCCCGAGTGTGGTGCTTCTTC
>JAYSPR010000409.1:0-1891 GCA_043721975.1 Bacteriovoracaceae bacterium | reverse complement strand
TTTTGAATGATCACTAGGGTGATTTGAATCAGATTCTATTTCAACTTCGTAAACACGATTTTCCATGGAGTTCATGGCCATCACGCGGCCAGTGGTTTTAAAGCCAAGCTTATCCACTGTTTCTAAAACCAAATCGGGACTCAGCTCAAAAAAAAATTTCGTTGCTTCTGATCCCCAAAGGTTCGTCTGATTTTTTGTCATGGTGTTTTGTTTAGTGAATCATATGGTAAACTTCAAGCATTTCACGTCTTAGAAGTTCCATTTTTTTAGGGACATCTGGATGATTTACATCGTTTGGATTGAGAAGATAGTTTTCAGGTCCTTTTTCTTGAACTAAAAACTTTGACTGCCAAATATTATTTTGTGGCATGTTGATATCGGCCACAAAAGTAAAGTCCGATTTAATTTCAGATTTAATAAAATCTTGGATAGAGTTAAAACGGTGATCGTTATAAATCTTTTTACCGTTTTCTAGTCGAGCATATCCTCTGACAACATAATCGACATAGACTACGTCACATTCAAAAGCTTCAAAGAGATAGTTAATCGCATTGAGGGGAATAATTTCTCCACAAGTCGCCACGTCAATATCAACTCTAAAAGAACAAATTCCATCTGGATCAGCAGCATCAGGATAAGTGTGAGCAGTAATGTGAGATTTATCTAAGTGTGCACTGACCTGAACACTTGGGATAGGCTCTCCGCCACCTTTTAGATCAGACATAAGCACCATTGTAGAAGCTCCAACTGGATCATAGTCTTGAACAGAAACGGCGAGGATATTGGCTTCAATAATTTCGACAATCTTTTTAGATATTTCAGCAATTCTATTGGCGTTATATTTATCATGAATATAGTTAACATACTGGGCTTTTTGCTCATCGTTTAGAGCTATGCAGAAATCATAAAGATTAAAGCTTAAAATTTTTGTGAGGTTGTTAAACCCAGAAATTTTAATTCTTTCATTGACGGCGATTTTAGATTGAAACATATTCCCAAACTTCCCATAAAAAAGGTATTGCGTAATTCTCATTCAAGAACTATCTATGTGACACAGAATCCCTTAAGTGACAATTGAATCTTTTAAGAAATTGTAAGGGAATAAACCAATTATTGGAGAGTTATGACGTCTACACCTAATGATTTAAACCCTAACGAATTACTTATTGAAAAGGATTGGTATTCTGAGAGATATTTCCATAAGAATGTGGCCACTTCATTTAAAATAAAATCCATTTTACACTCGGAAAAAAGTCAGTACCAAAAGATAGATGTTCTCGAGACTCTCGGGGTTGGACGCCTTCTTTTATTAGACGGAAAAACCATGGTGTCTGATAAAGACGAATTTGTTTATCACGAAGTTATGGGGCACATTCCTTCAATGGTTCATCCTGGAATTAAAAATGTTCTTATTATTGGTGGTGGAGATGGTGGTATTGTTCGCGAATTCGTTAAGCATCCTGAAATTGAGCGCATTGATTTAGTTGAGATTGATGAAAGAGTTATTGAAGTTTCAAAAAAATATTTTCCAGACTGCACCTCGGGATTAAATGACAAAAGAGTTAATGTACTTCCTCAAGACGGTGTCGAGTATATTAAGTCTTTTAAAAATTTCTTTGATGTTATTATTATCGACTCAACAGATCCCGAAGATTTTGCAGCGGGACTCTTTACGCAAGAATTTTACAAACACGTAAGTGATGCCTTGACAGAAAATGGCATCATGATGGCCCAAACAGAAAATCCTTTTTATGATGAGTATGGAATCAAGTCTTTTTACGATAACCTTCGCAATGTTTATCCAGTAGTCAAATCTTTCACAGGACCTATGCTCATTTACCCAGGTGTTTTTTGGACTTTTGCTTTTGCCTCTAAAGGTCTTTTGCCAGTA
>JAYSPR010000408.1:0-8946 GCA_043721975.1 Bacteriovoracaceae bacterium | reverse complement strand
GCATTCTTCACTTGGTTATATGAGTCCGAAAGAGTATGCTGAACAAAACCGTTATGCTGCTTAAAAGGGACTCCGTTAAAGTAGGTAAAGATCATACAGCTTGATTCAGATGGAAATTTTAAATCTGTTCTTTATACATTGCCTCTTTCGACAGACTCAATTTATGCCATGGCCTTTAAGAGTGATACGAAAGAAATAATTTTTACAATCAATGGAACGGCTCGAGTCGGTGCTATTTCTGTTGTAGATGGTTCATTTCGAACTTTTATTGTGGATGTAAACCTAACAGGGCAGTTGCGAGGATTGGCCCAATTGCCCGGGGGAGATATCCTCATTGCCGAGGCGAACAATGTTGAGCGCTTTAGCACTGGTGGTGTGAGACGTACGCTTGTTTCAGGAGTGACGTGGCCCAATACGCTAGGGGCAACACTAGCGCCTGAACAAATCCAGATTGCGGCCAATGGAGATATTATTATTTGTGGTTCAGCTAACGTTAACCGATTTACACAGAATGCAGTGAGAGTCGGAGCTGCCGTTGTTTCAGCTATTGCAGGAACAACAACAGCGACTGGGTGTATGGAAATGGCCAATGGAACCACTGCGGTTGCTTTTAGTGGTACCACTGATACGGTTCGTTCGGTCGCATCGAATATGCTACAAGCGAGTATTGGAACAATTTATTCTGATTTGGCTTTTCTGGCTTCCCCAAGATGGCTAACACAAAATCTTTCAGGGAATTTATTATCTGCTGATTCTGTTTTTAATAATATAGTAGAATTCACTCCAAGCGGAACATTTGTTCGAACACTTGGTGGGGCAGTTGTCGTGGCACCAAACGCAGTTTTTTCCGTACCAAATTACTAGGTTAAATATTTTTTAGAAATGACATATGATTATAAGTAGGTGAGGTCATAATGAAAATTAATGCAGTTCTTTTGTCAGTATCATTTTTAGTTTCTTTTTCAAGCTTTACTCTTCAAGCGGCAACAAGAAATGCTTGTGATGATTTAGTTGATTTGAAAAAATCAGATGAAGCAATTGAGAAATGTATCAAGCGACTTGGCCCATCAGAAACATATACGATCACATTACAAAAAAAGAAGTGGTCAGACTCCCAGGCTGTCATTAAGGAATCTGAAGAAGCAGCTAAAAAAGCTAATGTTCAGTCTAAAAAATTTACTGAAAAAGAAATCGAAGATCAATTAGGAATGCCTATTTATGCATATAAGATTGAGTATTCAAAAAACGTCAATGGAGTGCCTGAGAGACTTACAAAAGGTGATACTCTTTGTAAATTTTTAGGTTTTGAAAAATCACTCAAAAGTAGTTTTTCTGGTTTTATTAAGCCTGAAAATGCTTATGAAAATGGATTTATTATTGATGATTATTGGATAGGGAAAGCTCCCAAAGAGCCTGAAATTTTTAAAGACAAATCTGTGACTTACTATATTTTAAAATACAAAGAGATTACTTGTGCAAAAGTAATCTCTAAAGATGTTCCAGGTGCAAGTGATGTTTTAAGAGAAGTAGCAGAAGACATCGGATCATTAAATCCTGGGTTTCTTGAAGGCGCTAGTGCTAAGAAAGATGTGACTGAAGTTGATGATTCTCAAAGAGGAAAGACTAAGCCTACGGGTTCAACTCCATTTGGTTATGTTAGAGAAAAACCTTTAGAGGATGTTAAAAAAGGTACATCCTCTAAGTAACTTTTTCCAACTAATTTTTCGGTGTTCCAAGCACAATCCATTTTAATATAAGCGTCTTTTGATCTGGCGTTAGTGGCTTGTTTCTAGGTGGCATAGATCCCGTTTCAATTTCAGATTCAATTGAATTTGTAACAGCAAGAACATTATCATATGTTTCAAGATTAACATCTCCACGATTTCCTCCGCTATCTGAATGGCAGCCAATACATCTAGGTGCTAGTACTTGAGCTTTAACCATTTCATAACTAATGACTTCGACAGTTGGTGGTGGTGGAGTGACTTCACCGTTTAGCGGACCTCCGGCATTAATCCAAGTGAGAAGTGAAGATTTTTCTTTGTCAGTTAATTTCGAGCGACTTTTGGGAGGCATTGAGCCCGACGAAACTTCTGATTTAATAATTTCTAAATTCGCTATGACATTTTCATGGCTTTCTAAATTAATGTCCCCAGCATCTCCACCATCCCGAGAATGACACTCAAGACATTTGGGAATGAGAACACTTGATTTTAGTCGAGAAAAACTTAAGAGAGTCACTTGAGGGAGAGTTTCAATGGTGCGCGTGCCATCTCCAAAGGATAAAGAGCTTTTGTCTTTCGAAGCCTTACAACTGATCAATGCTAGTGAGGCAAAAATCATAAATAGTAGAAGCTTCATAGAATTCCCCTTGTTTTAAGCAGATACGAAGATAAGTCTTTATTCTTTAATCAATTTAACAGTGATTCACGCAGAGAGCTATGAAGACTTTATAAGGGTTGGAGACGGGATATGATGGGATTTAAAAAAGTGTGATATGACCATGAAATGCTAAATCAACACTTTTTACAGGGCGACTATCATAAGACAATTGCGGATGCTTTAGGGCGTACAAAATTACTTAAAAATTCCGAGCTTCCAAGCTTGGTTGGTGCCTATTGTTTTGCCGGAAATCTACTAGAAGCTAAGAAACTTTATAAAGATTCTCATGGCAAATTAAATGACAATGAAAAAGCAGCTTGTCGATTTTTTTTAGGTCTGCTTTATACTCGTAAGTCTCAATACAAAAAAGCATTTAAAATATTTCACTTGAATTTAAAATCTTTAAAAAAAGATAGTGATTCATTACAAAAATTTTATGTGTATCAAGGGATAGCTTTCTATCTTTTTTTCCTTGGTAAGTTTCAACTCTCAATGAAATGGGCCTTGAAATCTTTCCATGCTGCTCACGATGCTAGTGATCTCTATGCTCGCTCACTTTCTACTGATTTATTGGCCCATAACAAACTAAGACTTGGCGAGGTTAATGTTGGATTAGATTTATTAAAGACAGCAGATAAATTGTCAAAAACTATTGGAAATAAGAGTGTCTCTGGAGCGATTTCAAGTGCTGAATTACAGTATCGTGCTCATTTGGGTTATGATCGCTTAGAAATAGTTACGATTCTCGAAAAAAATTTTTCAAATCTTGTTTCGGAAGATAACTATAGTCGAGGGGCCATTGGATTAGAGTTGGCACGTCAGTATACATTGAGAGGACAATTTGATTTTGCTGAAGAAGTCTTAGAGAAAATCACATCCAATATTTATTCTTCGGAAAATCGTCGCCAAGAAATTCAACTCAATTTACGATTTGCTGAGAATTATTATCGTCTCGGAAAAAAGTCTCAAGCGTGGAATTATTTAAGAGCAGCACGAAGGTGTTTAAATTATGAGGTTGATAAATCTTTTGAGATTCAAATAAATGGATTTGAATTGAAATTATTTTCAGATGAAGATACATCACAGTTAAAAATTGATCTCATTAATAAAATGAGAGATTTTAATACTATTATAAATCACAACATTCTTTTGCGAAAAAAAATCATTCAAGATAAATTTTTTAATAGAGAAGATCTCTATCATGATTTTTTGGTTTCACTGAATGAAGAGCGAGATCCTATCTCTGTGATTATCGAATCAAAGTACTGGTCTTTATTACCAGAAAAAACGGGATTTGATCTAGGGGAAACAGGCTTGTACCTCGATTGTGAAATGAATGTGCTTATTTTGTTTTTAGATAAAAAAATTGAGGTTTTAAATTCTGAATTAACCCCTCTGGATATGAAGCTCTTGGTTTATTTATTAAATTCTTCTGGCGTAAATGAGAAAGCAGAAATTTGTAAGTATGTTTGGGGTTATGAATACGATCCCCTTAGGCACGACAATGTTATTTATACGGCCATTAGATCTTTAAGAAAAACTTTGCTCAGCGCAGGCACATGGATCGAAACCGTAGATAATGGTTATCGATTTAGTAATGAAAGAAAATTTAAGATCATTAAAAGAGCGCAGTATATAGACAAGGGCCATTATGGGACCACTCAAGATTCTCAGAATTCACAAGAAGAGTCTTTAGCATTTGCGACAAGTTTATTATCAAGTGGTCTGAATTATAGACAAGTAAAAGCATTAGACTATCTCAAGGTTCATGAGTATCTAGATGTTGTTACTTATCAGAAACTTTATCAAGTAAGTGATGTAACAGCATCAAGGGATTTGCGGGATTTGAAAAAGTGTGGATTTATGGTATCAATTGGCAAAGCTCGTGCTACAAAATATTTATTAGCAAGTGTTGAGAGGAATTTATGAAAAAAATGTGTTTCTTTTTATTGTGTCTTACTTATGGATCATTAAGTTTTGGTGCAACTTATGAAGTGCCAACTGATGAAGCTCTAAAACCTTTTGCAACTTTTGAATTAAAAGATTTTAAAGTGCACCTTATCGGCCGAACACTTTTTATTAGATATCATTTGCCAGAAATGCTCGTAGGTTATTCTGAAAGAATTTGGTTAAAAGGAAAAATTGATTCTGATAAAGGCACCGTTGTTTTAACAGGACCTAACGCCAAAGCAACTTGTAACGGTGTGTATGAATCAATGAAGTGCCAAATATCATACGAAGCATTAGATATTGACGAGGCGGCGGCCCTTACTGCGATTAAAGAAATTTCAAAATCTTCTTTAGAAACTTCTTCTAGGATTCAGGTGATGCGAGCTTTTTCTACCGATCCAGTCGGAATTATTAGTTACTAAACTTTGATCGTAGATTCCTGTTCGGACTATTCATTTAATTAATAAATTCTCATCTTTCAACTTGAAGGGAAGTTCTCATCCCCATAGAATCTTTCTATTAATTAACACCCACATGAGGAGTTTTCAATGAAAGCAGGTTTATCACTTGTCAGTCTTGCCATGATTTTTTTATTAACAGGTTGTTCGAGCTTTAAAGCAGAAAGAGTTGATGGTGCCAAAGGCGATCAAAAAGCATTAGAAATTACAGATAAATGGGTATTAAAAGATACTGAAACTGCGATCAAAGATGTTCTTGATCAAATCGGAAAACACAAAGGTTTTCAAAGATACTTAGGTGACACTAAAAAGAAGCCAAAACTTTTCATCATGGAAGTTCAAAACGAAACATCTGAACCCTATTTTCCAATTGCAGACATGAACGATGAACTTTTAAATGAATTTTCTGCTTCAGGTGAATACACGATTATTGACAACCAAGGTCGCGATAAAATTTTAAAAGAAGTGAAGTACCAAGCTGAAGGTATGGTTGATCCAAGTCAAATGGTTCAAATCGGAAAACAAACCGGTGCAGATCTTATTATTTTAGGTTCAGTGAGAATGAATCCAGAAATGAGAGATGGAAAAACTCTTAAGCAGTACACAGTCAACATGAGAATGACTAACCTTAAAACGTCAGAAGAAGTTCTTCGTGTAAGATCAAAGTCTCAAAAATATTCAGAGCAAGCAAAGTCTGGTTGGTAATCGATGAAAAAATTGAATTCCCTTTCTTTAATTAGCTTTTTCATGCTTTTTCTTTTTGGATGTGCTGGAAATCAAAAAGCCATTATTCAGTATCGTGAAATGGTTCAAAAGAAAGATTTAAAATCTGCTTTGGAAATGATGAAAGGAAATTCAATTTATAGTGATGAGCAGTCGCGCTTATTAAAATTTTTAGAACTTGGAACTCTCTACTTACAAGGTGGAGAGTATTACCAGGCTCTTTTAAATTTTGATCGTGCTCGTGAGCTTTCGGATAAACTTTTTACTGTTTCTATTTCTAAGAAAATTGCCGGCACTATCGGAAACGAATCTAGTGACAATTACTCAGGTGAAAAATTTGAGCGCTCCCTCATTCGTTACTATACGATTATGAGCCATTACAACCTCTATGATAAGGGGGAGTATGAAGCTTACACGGAAGAAGAAAGAGATAATAAAGGAAAAATTATTAGCTCTAAGTTAATTCCGGCCCTTACACTTGATGATGCTAAAAAAAGATTTCATCTCATGGCCGCTAAAGCGACTCTTTTAGAATGGAATGCGATTCTAGAAGATTTTAAAAAAACCACGGCCGGAGAAGTGACTTATAAAGATGACCTTATCGCCAAGTTTGTGGGTGCAGTTATTCATGAAAAATCAGACACATCATCTGATCGTCAGATTGCTTTAAACTTATTAAAAGAATCTAAAAATACTGTTTTGAAATATTACAATAGCTACCAAAGCTTTAATTCAAAATATAATGAGTTCAATAAAGACTACAGTAAGCTCCCTAACTTAAAACCAGAGCTAGTCCTATCGACTTATGTAGCAGCTACTCCACTAAGTCTTAATGTCACTAGCTATGCTGATGAATTAGTCAAAGGTTGGAATAAGCCTGACAAAGATAAGGACAATGTTTACATCGTGTGGAACGAAGGCATGATCTCAAGTAAGGAAATTAAAAAATTTGAATTTCCTGTTGGACTCACTGCCGCGAGAGTCACAGTTGGAACTGTTAATGACTTTGTTGGATTTGCGACGCAGGCCCTAGTCGTCACAGATACGATTGTTCCTAAAATTTCTTTTGAAATGCCAATGATTCCTTATCGTGTAAATAGTGACGACTTAAAATTAGTTGTAAAGAAAGATGGGAGTGTTGTCAGTGAAAAAATGGGATTATTGGTTGATCCACTTTCTGAAATGGCCTTTCATACTCTGGATGCTAAAGCAGCAGGTGATTTAACACTTAAAGGAACAAGGGTCGCTGCAAAACATATTACGGCACTGCTTGCTTCTTATGTGACTTATAAAAGTTTAAAAGAAAAAATGGGTGAGGGCATTGCACTTTTGTCTGGAATCGCTGGATATAATTTGGCTTCTAGAGGAATTCAAGAATCAGAAAAAGCAGACCTTAGGTCTTGGTTAACATTGCCAAATCAAGTGCGAATGAGCTCTTTTAAATTGGCAGCTGGAAATTATGAAGTTTACAGTCTTAATGTCTCCACTAAAGCAGAGGCCTTGATTGGAAAATTTACGGTAAATGATAAAGAGAAGATAAGTTTAAAGACATTTTTCTAAAATAAAAAAGCCTCCTTTCGGAGGCTTTTTTTATGAACTAAAAACTTTCTTGAATTCGTTTTTCAACAGATTCTTTAACTTGTTTAATCATTCCAGCATCACCAGACATTTCTTTTTCTAAGAGTGTCATCATTGATTGCTGTAATTTTTCAAGATTCTTTCTCGGTGTAGATAGAACGATAAAACACTTATAAGGATTAGCTTCTTCGCCTTCTACTTTAAACCAAGTCTTATCTATCATTTCAGCACCAACGATCATGTTCTTACTTTGAGTTTCAATCATTTTGTTAAACTCAGTATTAGTCGTTGTCACGGCCATTGCACCAGCTTGTTTTACTACTTCACTGACTTGATCAGACACTTCAGCAGAAGCTCTTGTGCGTGCCATATTGTAGCAGTTTGGAACGAGATCAGCTTTGCCAACAGATGCTTGAGTGATGAAATAAGCATTAATTGGCTTATCTTCATCATCATTATAATGTTCACGAAGTTCACCGATTTTGTAACTACCGTCGAGTGTCCAGAAAGGACGTTTACTTTCACCTGAAGAGGTAAGGGCAATGTCTTTTCCATCGTAAGATTTTTGAGCTGATGAGCATGACGCTAAAATGGTCAAAGTTGCAATCATCATGAATTTTAGGTTCATGGGAGTCTCCTGTTGTGTATAATCAATGAGCTTATTCAACACTGAATGGAAGAAAAAATAAACTCAATTTTTTAAAAGTGTTTCAGTCAAGTATTCACATTGAAACAGATTCGCTGCATCAGTGTTGAAGTATTTAATAAACAACTTTATGCTTGTTAAGATTAATCTAAATCTGAGGGTCTAATGAAAAGAAGTCAAAAACTTATCTGTTCGCTCCTATTATTATCTCTTTCACAAGTACTTATGGCCGGTGACTGCGACCGTGATGAACTTATGAAAGGCTATAGCCCTTCAAGTAGTTCTATCTTTGGGATTGGTATTAGTACTAATAAAGATAAAATCAAGGGAAAAGAAGAGGCCAAAGAAAGAGCCTATCAAGATATCGTCTCTCAGCTTAGATCAAATGTTGAATCCTCTATGACCTTAGACGAAACTGATAAGTCGACGGCCTATAAAGGTATTATCAATGTTTCTACTAATGTAGATAAAGTTATTGGAATAAAATTTTTTAAAGAAGCTAAAGATTCAAGCAATACAATATGTATGGCCTATTCTTTTGATGTGGCAACAGCTTACTCTGATGCTCAGGGATTTATGAAAGTTTTGGATAAAAAACTTGAAGATGTGATGAGTGCTCAAAGAAAAAAAGAATATGTAGAAGTGGTAAGACGATATGATTTAGCTAAAAAAGATATTGAAGCTAATGAATGGGCCATTTTAAGAGCAGATATGTATAAAACCTACCTTAAAAGAGAAGGGCAATCATTTTGGGAAAAATTTAAAACAGCAGAAGTTGATTTAGATAAAACTTATGATGAAGCTAAAAAGAGCATCGTTTTTTTTATAGCTCCATTTCCAAAATATGATGAAGTCGCTCTTGATACTGAAACAATGTTAGGTGGAAGAGGTTTTACTGCACAAGTTGGTGGGACTAGACCAAAGGCAGGTATTGAAATAGTTTTCAAAGAGGCTGGTAAACCTAGAAAAACTAAAACGGCTTTAGGATTTACTATGGTTTATAAATTTGGTGTGGTGATTAAAGATATTATTTCTGGACGTGTTCTTGGTACTAATAAGGGAGCCACGGTACAGGGAATTTCAAGAGAAGAAAATGAAGACGATGCAATTGCTTCAGCTGCTTTGCAGATGAGCTTAAACGTTCAAGAAGCATTAAAGACAGCCGTGCCTGGATTGATTCAGGATTAGGCCAGCGTCTCAACATCGATA
>JAYSPR010000407.1:0-5842 GCA_043721975.1 Bacteriovoracaceae bacterium | reverse complement strand
CTTTATGGAAAAAAAGATGGGTCATATGCGACCACCAAAAGCCACCATGCCTGGCACTATGAGGATCTTTTTTGGTATCTGAAAAACGGTGGTGCAAGCGGTGTTCTGCAACCCATAAAAGAACTGGTCCTTGTCCAGATAGTGCACCAAAAGTCGCTAAGACAAATTCAAACCATTGAGGGACTTTAAAAGAACGGTGACTGAGTAAACGGTGATAAGTGAGAGTGACACCTATGGGGCTAATAATAAAAAATAAAAAAGCACAAACACCCAAGGCCTTCCAAGTAAAAAAAGGAATAGCTGCCAAGGCCAAGAGGTGAATGATGGCAATTCCGACAATATTCGGCCAGTGAAGCTTTAAGCTCCCAGAGTCAATTTTTGTGTTTTTCATTAGATAAGACTAACGAGATAGTGAGCGGATTGATAGCTAATAAAAATGTTTATTTTTGATGATAAATTCTTTTGGCAAAATCTATGGCCGTTTCTTTATCAAAGGATTCCATCTCTGCCGATTTTGAAAGAAGTAAAAATGTGTGCATACTTGTCGATGTCACCCATGTCTTTGCGTTCGAGAATTTTTCAGACATTTTTGGTAAACCTTTTTTACTTAAGATTAAATCTTCTTGATCGTAAGGCGATATTTCACCAAAGACGCTCGACATGACAAAATCTTGAGTTCCTAAAAGAAAACCAATTTTCCATTTACTATATGTTTTAAAGAAAGGTGTGAGGTCTTTAACGACAAAACCATCATTAAAATCGATATGAACATTCACTCCACTAAAAGCTTCGTTAAAATCTAAAATAGATTCTCTGGGAAATTTATCCCAAAATGTTTTTCCCCAGTGAAGCCCCGGTGAATCAATGAGCATGGTCTTATGAGTTGCAAGTGGAGTGAAGGTTTCAATTTTTTTTGAATGGATCATCGTTGCGAGAGCGCCCGCGGAAGCACCCCAGACAACGAGGTCTTTTACTTTATTAAATTTTATTTTATTGTTTGCTTTTAAATAGTCTAAAGCAAGTGTCACGTTCATTAAGCCGTTATGATAAACTTTTGTTTTTCCATAATATCCTATGTGCTTACCCACGTGAATATCTCCCGTGCAGTAAGGAAAATAGATCTTGGAATGATCTTTTAAAAAATTGAGATCGGAATCATTATTCGTAAAAAGACTGAGACTTGTTAAGTTAGGTACAGGAAATATCCAAGTGTGAGGCACGATAAAGCAAGATTCAAAATCCCAGCAAGCTCCGCCACCCATGAATTCAATCATTAATTTAGTATCTTCTTTTTGATCAATAAAAACTTGGTAAGGACTTCCATTGCCACATTTTGCGTTAGGGATAGTGAGACTTTCTAGGGCCTGGGCATTGAAGTTTAAGAGAATAAAAAATAAAAAGATTTGAGCTAGTTTCATTAAAGCCTCTTAATGTGTCTAAAAATATATGATAGAGAAATAAGTTTAAATAAACTTCTATTATAAAATGATAATGACTTACATAACATGCAATCTAGTCAGGTATTACTTTGATTTTTTCTTTTTTAAAAATAAGGCCGTGTGATCTGGCAGAAGAAGCGATTCTTTGGCCATCTTAACAAGATCAAGACTAATAAGTGTAAATAAATCTTGATAGCTGTTGATGACATAATACAAAGGTTGAAGAATATCGATTCTAAAAGGTGTAAGCAGAGCTTCCATGGGAAGCATCGGCAAACGTTTGGGAATATCACTTTCAACGGAATAAATGACTTCAGACTTTGAAGAAAGTATTCCTCCACCATAGGCCCGAAGTTGAGTCTCTTCTTTAATTAATCCAAACTCTATCGTGAACCAAAATAAACGAAAAAGACGCATTTGAACTTTTTTATCAGTGGCAACTGCCAATTTTCCAAATTCATACATAAAATTAGCATAGTCGTGATTCGTCAGAAGAGGGCAATGACCAAAGAGCTCATGAAATACATCTGGCTCCTGGATGTAATCAATGTCTTCTGGAGTTCTAATAAAATTAGCAGCAGGAAATTTTTTTTTCGATAGTAGTGAAAAGAAATGTTCAGGCAAAATAAGTGCAGGAACGGGCTCGACTCTCCATCCCGTGTGTTGATTTAATATTTCACTAACTTCAAAGTGCTGAGGAATTTTTGAAGAAAAGTTTAAATGAGCAAGACCTTTTAAATAGTCTCTTGAAGCCCGCTCAAGAACTAAAGTTTTTTGCCTTTCAAGTAAAAAATCCCATGTTTCGTGATCAGATGATTGGTAGTGAGCACGACCATTTTCATCCAGAGGCAATGACTCATAAAGATGCTTTTTTTTCACGAGAGTTCTCTTTTATAAACTGGGGAACGCAAAGAAAACATTCCCCATAAAACAGGATAGATTAAAAGATCGAGTGCTTTAAATCCTGACGAAAATTCGATATCGTCAATCACATCGCAGGATTTCTCACCAGTCTTTATTATTAAATGGGTGTGTTTCCAATATTTAATTGGAGGAGGAACAATCACACCTTCATCGACAAAGTAGATTTTTTCATGATCTTCGTAGTCTTCAGTAATGTGGCTGACCCATTTATTTCCAGACACTCTAAGATGAACTTCATGACCTTTTTTGCAACCGTCGAAACGCTCAACAGTGAGGCGAGTTAGGGGAGGCTTGAGAGCGAGAAATAATTCGAGATTAAATTTCAAGAAGACGGATTTGTAGTCATTAGGAATTGGTGTTTTAATAAATATTTTCATAGCTTATTATCGGACGTCCTTCGTAAAACAGTAAGATACAAAGTGTTAGACGGGGTAATTGCCTGACTGTTCTTGTCGGACAATTGAGATTAAATTTTTTTAATCTCAATTAAACTCCTTTTTAATCCTAAGAGTCGATACTAAACTTATGAGAGTTTTAATTTTGATAGTAATGAGTTTAATTGTTTTGAGTTTGAGGGCAGAAAATAATTCGATTATTGAGCCTCTCAAAACTAATGTACCACAAAGTCCAAAAATGGAAAGAAGGGGTGCAATTGAATTTAAAAAAGCCCGAGAAGCTTGCCTCAAAGAAAAGGTTGAGCTCAAGGGAAAAAAGTTAAATGACTGTATAGTTGATTATCAAAGAAAAGAAGCAAACTAACTTGCTTCTTCTATATTTAGGAGTTCACATGAAATCTTTATTATTAATCGCCCTTGCTCTAGTATCAGTTTCTGCTTTCTCAAATGATGCAGCTAAAATGGACCACAAAAAAGCTGCTATGGAAGCTTGTAAAGAAATGTCAAAAGACAAAAAAGCTCACAAAGCTTGTATGGAAGAGCACATGAAAGCTACTGCTACAACTGAAACTGCAGCAGCTCCAGCTACAACTGAAAAACATGAAATGAAAAAATAATCTCCATTAAATTTTGGATATTATTATCTGGGGAACTCATTGAGTTCCCCTTTTTTTTTGGATATAGTTGCGTATGAGAATTTTAGTCGTTGAAGATCAAGTAAAAATGGCCAACTTCATTAAGAAAGGACTTTTGGCCCAAGGCTATATAGTCGATCTTTCTGAAACGGGCAGTGGGGCGGAGAGTCTCATTATTGAAAATGAATACGACTTAGTTATTTTAGATGTCAATCTTCCCGATCAAAATGGAATGGATACAGCGAGACATGTTCGCCGTGATGGTTCAAAGATTCCTATTTTAATGCTCACAGCACTTTCTTCTACAAAAGATAAAATTAATGGTCTTGATGCTGGTGCAGATGATTACCTCACCAAGCCTTTTGAGTTTGATGAGCTCTTGGCCCGTATGCGTGCGCTTTTAAGACGTAACAAGGCGGTCGAGTCATCAAAGCTTAGATATGCCGACATCGAAGTCGACTTAGTTCATAGAAAAGTCATGAGAAACCAACAAGAAATTCTACTCACTACAAAAGAGTTCGCACTTCTAGAATACTTCATGAGAAATCCTGAACGTCCCATAACAAGAATTGAAATTAGTGAGCACGTCTGGGATATTAATTTTGATACCAATACAAATATTGTTGATGTCTATATCAATATGCTGAGAAAAAAAGTCGACGCTCCATTTGATAAAAAAATGATCCATACCATGGTTGGCTATGGTTATATTCTTAAAAACTAAATGAAATTTTTAAAACGCTTTAGTTTAAAAATTAAACTCAGCTTACTTTTCAGTTTAATTTTTATTTTCATGTTGGGTAGCTTTTGTTTTATTCTCTATGCGGAGCTATCAAAACAACAGTTCGCTGAATTTGACCGCATTCTTTTTAATTACGCTATCGATATTGCTGAATCACTCGATATTGATGCTCTGGGAGATGTGGAATTCGATAAAGATATTTTAAAAATTAATGAAAAAATTCTTCCATTTACTTTAAAAAATAGTTTCATTGAAGTTTTAGACATTGAAGGAAATTCACTGCGTGCTTGGCCAGAAAAAAAGATTTCAAAAACTAATACCATCAATGATAAAATGCTTGAAGTTTTATTTAAAAATGGAGTTGTGTTTTCAACAGTCTCCATTAAAAATAATCCTCATCGGACAATACGTTATCTTTTACCACTGCAAAATAGAGTCGAGCCTTTTATTTTACAAATCTCAGTTCCTGAAACTGACTTTCTGCAAATCAATCGAAGCCTGATTCACTTTTTCTATCTCAGCGTTCCTATAATGCTTATTCTCTCTCTATTGTGTGGTTACTTTTTTATCAATTGGGCCTTAAAACCTATGATAGAAATTATTAATAAAACAAAAGAAATAGAAGCCGATGATCTTTCACAACGAGTGCCCATACCTGATTCGAAGGACGAAATTTGGCAGTTAGCTGACACCATTAACTTATTGCTCGTAAGATTAGATAAAGCCTTTAGGGCCCAAGAGCGCTTTGTCCAAGATGCCTCTCATCAGCTAAAAACGCCACTGGCCATCATGAAAGGAGAGCTCGATATATTTAGGTCAGAACCGAGAGATAAAGTTCAGGCTTTAGATCTTATTGAGAGCATGGGTCAAGAAATTGATCTACTCAGTTCGCTTACAAACAATTTACTAATCTTAGCGAGATATGATGCCGGTGATTTACAAGCTGATTTTGGTCTTCACCGATTAGATGAAGTGGTTATTTCACAACTTTCACGTTTGTCTAAGATGGCAAAACAAAAAAATATTACCTTTGATCTTAATTTTGATTCCTTTTTAGAGGCCAGTGAAGAAAAACTTATTGTTTCGTGCGATAGGGAACTCTTGAGCGTGCTCTTTTATAACTTGATTGAAAATGCCATCAAATATTCTCCAGATCAATCAACAATTAAAATTCAAGGCGAGATTCTAGAAAGCAAATTGCGTATCACTGTTTCTGATCAAGGTTACGGTATTGATTGTGAGGACTCTGATAAGCTCTTTAAACGCTTTTTTAGGCAAAAACACGTTGCTAACAAGGTTTCAGGAAGTGGTCTTGGATTGGCCATCTGTAAAGCAGTGTCTGATATACACAATGGAGTGCTTGTCATTGAAAAAAAATCAGCAATGACTTCTACGGGTGCAACTATTTATTTTGAAATTTCTCAAGCTGCTTTTAAGTAAAAACATTTAATCTGTTCATGGCTATAAAGAGTTGAAAAAGGTGAGAGCCAGCAATTTTCTTTTACATGAAAAACGATTTTATGAGATTGAGATTTAAAATCTCTCTTAAGGAGCGATTTAGGAAATAAAGCTAGAGGAGATCCTGCAAAATGAAATTCAATTTTTTTATTTGTGGGAAGTTTTCCAGAAAAGAGTGCTGCCAAACAAATATAAACACCATAGTCGCTGGCCTTAATTGAAATCTCAGACAATTTACATTTTTCTAAT
>JAYSPR010000406.1:0-2059 GCA_043721975.1 Bacteriovoracaceae bacterium | reverse complement strand
TAAATTTTCTGAGAAAAAAGCATTTTTTTCTACGCTTGGTAGTTTAAAATTATTTTCTTTTTGAAATTTGAGTTTTAAATTTCGAAGTAGTTCTTTTTTACTTATGACTGAGAGGTTTTGTGAACAAAAATTGCCGACCATTCCTTCTGCGAAATTGTCATATTCTTCGGAGCTAAATTCTAATTCCTTAGCATACTGAGACAAGGCCCTCGTGGTGAGATCTAAACCAATATACTGAATCGTAGCAATAAGTGAGCGCTTGGCCTGGGTCTTGTCCCACTCAGAAACATATTGAGTCGGAATAGAATTTTTGCAATAGCTCATTAAGTTTTTGCCTTCTTCGTAAAAAGCACGGTAGTTAGCTAGTTGAACTCGGTTAGCGTCTTTAGCACTTAATAATTTAGCATCAACTGAGAGCTCTTTTTTAAAAACATAGTTGAGAGGATCACTTTCTTGTTCCAAGTAGCGGTCAGTGAAATTCCCTAAAATCAAACTTTCCATGGGCACAAGCGCATAAAGATTCTTTACCCAAAGAACGCTTGATAGAAGTAAAATCGCTTTTAATATAGCTTTAGTGATGTTCATTTTCATTTTATGTAAAGTTATCGGAAACTTATCCGAAAAATTAAACATGAAATACAGTATTGTCTTTTTTATCCTGATTAATTTCCTAGGGAATTCTTACTCCCAGGACTCAGGCAATGAACTCAAAGAATTAATTCTCGAAGTGGACGAAACGAGTGTGGAGTCTTTTAACGAAAACTCTATCATCAATGAAAACAATCAGAGAGTTTCAGATATTTATAATCTTCAAAAAGCTAAGTTCAAACTCATTAATGGGGATCTCAAACAAGCAGAATTTTACCTCAATCGCATTAGTGAAGTGCAGTCACAAATCGTTGCGATTAAAAAGCGCTACCTGGCCACTATTTATTTCATTCAAAATAAATTTAAAGACTCTCTCGAAATGCTTTCGAGCCCAAAAATTAATAATAATTATGTAAAACAGACATGCTTACTAAAAATAATTAACTATATCGCACTCAATAATAATCAAAAAGTATTTAATGAAAAAGATGCCTGCCTTATTCAGCTAGCACCCTATTCAAAAAATGAGCAGTTCTGGCTTGATACTATTGTAAAACTTAAACTCAACAATAAGCGAGGGGTAGAATTAAATTTAATTTCTCCTTCGGATTCTGTTTTTTTAGATGATGAGATTACTAAAATTTGGCTAAAAACTGGTCTCTATCTCAATAAAGAAAAAGATCTTGCCAACTACATCTCCTCCCTTTCAGAAAATTCCTACCAATCAAAACGTCTGAGAGAAATTATAGCTTTTTTATACCTTCGTTCTGGTAGTGAGTCGAAGGCCCTCTCCTTCGTTGAAGATATAGAAACGGCCAATGCTGAAAATATTAAAGGAACGATCAATTTAAAAAACAAAGAATACGAACTTGCCTTTGGACATTTCCGATTGGCCTTACAAAAAAAGCAAGACTCGAATAATGCCCTTGAAAGGGCCATTCCTTTGTCATGGCTCTTAGGTGAATGGAAAGATGGTCTTTCTATGCTCAATAATATTTCTAATCCCACTCTCGATAAGAGAAATGCTGATGCCCTCAAAGTGGCGTTTTTAATTCGAGAAAAAAGATTTAAAGAAGCGAGAGAAGAATTAGTTTTACTGAAAATTGCTTTTCAAAATGAACCTCCTACCGAAGTTAGCATCATGGATAGTTACGTGAGCTTGATGTTAGGTGAAAAAGAACGCAATTATGATAAAAGAAAATTAGAAGAGTTAACTGAAAAATCTTGTAAATCCTTTGATGGTTTGAGTTGCTGGATCTCCATGCAGTATATCCATTGGGAAAATCTCGGCAAAACTATTACCAGGGATGAATTGACTTACACCGATAAAAAACTAAGTATTGAAAGTTTGAAAGAAAAACAAGCGATCACACCTCTGCAAGAAGATCAAAGTATTGATCAGCCAGATATAGAAGAATTAGATGGAGCGACCATTTCGCTTTAGGCTTTACGAAAATTTCAAAAAGCGTGG
>JAYSPR010000405.1:0-2258 GCA_043721975.1 Bacteriovoracaceae bacterium | reverse complement strand
GAAAAAAAATAAATTTTAAAGCTTATTTAAATAAAGGGTTTTGGAAATTATTATTAATTGGTCTCGCTTTTTTTTCTCATTGGATAACCTATACCTATTCAATCAAAGTAGCTGGACCGTCAATTTGCGTGTTGGGGATGGCCACATACGGAGTTCAGTTAATTTTCTATGGAGCTTATTTTTTAGGTCATCAAATCAC
This sequence comes from Bacteriovoracaceae bacterium, assembly GCA_043721975.1. GTDB lineage: Bacteria > Bdellovibrionota > Bacteriovoracia > Bacteriovoracales > Bacteriovoracaceae > Bacteriovorax. Next base: position 2,059 of record JAYSPR010000405.1, on the reverse strand, counting down.
GAGAAAAAATATTTTTTGCCTATTTTTTATTTTATTTGGAGCAGCTTTAGTTGTACCGAGCTGGAGCTTTCATGATCAAACAACAATTGGCCTTGGGTTAGCATTTATTTCGGCTTCTTTTTATTCGACGATACCTATTTTACTGCAGAAATCCCCTGAGTTTTCCCAAGAGACGAGGATATTCTTTCAGTTTAGCGTGGCCTTAATGGCCTATCTTTTTATGTTTCCTATGACTGAGTGGAGGGGGCTAGTGACATCAGACTGGTATGCCTTAGTCTTTTTAGGCTTCATGGGCACCTTTGTGGCCCATACCCTATGGTCTAAGGTGGTCTCTCAACTTCCAACGACCAAAACAGGCATTATTTATTACCTTATTACCCCTACGGCCATGATTTTATCGACTTTAATACTGGGGGAAACATTGACTTTTAAGCAGCAGTTGGGAGGAGGGGTCATATTAGGAGCGGCCTTGATTAATTCTCTTAATCAAGACCGCTTTAAATCGGTCTATCGTAAATTATTCAGTTACAACTAAAATTCTAGAGATAAGTGCTGTACCGTTTCTTGAAACTAGTTCAATTGTACTAGCAGAGTCTTTGATAGTTACGAAGTAACTTGGATCTCTATCTGGAACATATACAGTTCCCTTAACTTCGCCGTTAACGACCACATCAAATACAGCTGGTCCTCTAATTCCTTCAGCGCTGATGATGATGTTTTTAATTTGTTTTTCACCGTTAAGTCTTACTTGGTGAGTTGTTCCATTAAGAAGCGAAAAAGAATCTGTGATCGCATCTTGTGTTCTTGATTCTGAACTAGCTTCTAAACCACCACGACCACTACAATCACGTGATCCACCCAATAGTCTTTCAGCTTGTCCTACAAATTCTTGAACGGCAGTAAAGTCGTCAGCATAAGCATCTTCAGTCGTTAAGTAGTCATTGATTTCAGATGAAAGAGCACCAAGAGCTTGAATCGTACAAGCATGCTTAGCTGCAAAAATTGATTCACTTAAATCATCGGCCATAGCTGCAGTTGTTACTTCAAGTGCTTTTAATAGTAAGCTTGGAGATCCTAAAGGGTAAATTGTCGTATTGTATCCAGTGCCTTCTTTGATAGTCATTGTTGAAAGAATCATTCTCACTTGTGCTTGAGCAAAGTTAACAAATAAAGTTTCAAATTGAGTATTAACAGTACTGATTCTTCCGAATCCATTGTTACTAACAGAGAAATATGGGATATCTAATTTATTTGAAACATGCTCAATAAAGACGAAGTAGTTCATTAAGAAATTATTGATTGTTCTAACTTTTTGTTTTCCACCTTCAGTTGCTTTTAAATTATTAAGTAAAATAATTCCTCTTTTAATAGCTTTAGAAGTAAGTGTGTTGGCATATCTAGGAGCAATGCGAGCGTCAGCTTCTCTTAGGCCATTTTCTAAAGCAACGAGTGAACGGTCATGGTTTCCTGCTTGAGATTCAATTGTAGCGATACGGTAGGCTTTTTTGATTGTCACTAATCTGTCACGACAAAAGCTTGATACTGAATCATACTCTTGACTTCTGTCAGCGGCCATCGCTTGAGAAGATGTCATTAAAGGTGATGTTGCCATAATTCCAATTAATCCTAAAATCATTACTGTGTTCTTCATTTTCTTTTCTCCGTGTTGGTTGTTGTTCCAATGTTTGTTGTTGTACTATTTTTATCAAGTTCTAGAAAATTTTCAATCAAGTTAGTCTCATCAGGTATAAATTGAGCTGACATCAGTCTGCACTCACTTCTTCCGTGTTTTCACCAAGATAAGGTCAATTTTCTCCTCTTTAGGGTGAGGTGTATCCGAAACATTAAAAGGAAATGATGTATTTGCGTAAAAATATTCACACTCATTACATTTGACCTTGTATTTTTTAAAGTCCGCCAAGGAAAACTTTAGGGAAGAGAGTACTGGCATTTCACGAATTATTTTTACCAGCTCTGATTCACTGCGAATTGCCACTTTCCTAGGAGTAATATCCATTGAAGAAATATAAAATTTATTTTTTTCATTAGTATCTTTTTC
>JAYSPR010000404.1:0-19604 GCA_043721975.1 Bacteriovoracaceae bacterium | reverse complement strand
GAAGCCATGGATGTTTAGATGCGTTAACCCCTACAAATCTTATAGTCATTTAGGATGTTTTTCAGTACACTGCGCTTCATGAAAAGCCTAACTTCTGCATTATTCCTTCTGTTTATTGTCATGAATATTGCTCATGCAAAATTGAATGTTATTCCTGAAAATGATTTGAAGAATGGGATCAATGTTCGTTCTAAGTCTACTGGTGCAGTGACTGAAAACGATTTTAATTTCGTGACAAAAACTCTTCATAGAATTTACGCTCCGAAAATTCTAGAAAAAAGTGGCCTGAAATTCATTTTAAATGCCAATTGGAAAGATGAGACGGTCAATGCTTTTGCCACTCGTGAAGTGGACTCTTGGTCTGTTCATGTGGCCGGTGGGATTGCTCGCGGTAAGGGCATGACGAAAGATTCCCTGGCACTTGTGATCTGTCATGAAATTGGCCATCACTTGGGTGGAGCTCCAAGAACTTTTCTTTATGAGGGCTGGCCTGCGGCTGAAGGGCAAGCAGATTATTGGGCAACTTCAAAATGTTTGAAGAGTTATTATCAAGAATTTTTTCAAGAAGAATTTACTTTAGATCAAACAGTTCCTGAAAAAGTTATTTTCGATTGCAATGCTATTTACAAAAATACAGCGAGCTTAAAAGTTTGTGTTCGATCGATGATGGCCAGCTTAAATTTTTCACAATTCTTAAACAGTCTTCCAGGTGTTAAAATTCCTATTAGTTTGCAAACCCCTGATACGAGACAAGTCAAAGGAACGAATACGAACGACTACCCAAGACCTCAATGCCGCTTTGATACTCTTTACCAAGGGGCTTTGTGTAATATTGATGCCAATGTTCTTACTTCTGATGAAGATGAAAACGTCGGCCACTGTATCGATCCAAATAAAGCAGGCACTCGTCCTCGTTGTTGGTACAAACCTTAATTTTTTCCTTACTTAAAAGAGAATAAAAGATGGATCTCATTCACTTCCTTATTGATTTTATTTTACACATTGAAGTTCACCTCGATTACATGATTCAAAATTATCATTATTGGACTTATCTTCTTTTGTTTCTCATTATATTTTGCGAAACAGGTGTCGTTGTATTGCCTTTTTTGCCAGGAGACTCACTACTTTTTGCGATAGGAGCGTTTGCTGCTCGTGGATCTTTTGATTTTTGGACAATTTCTTTAAGCTTACTTTTAGCTGCTATTCTTGGAGACACACTCAATTATTCAATTGGAAAATATATTGGGCCTAAAATTTTCTCTAGAGAAGATTCAAAAATTTTAAATAAAGCCCACTTGCTAAAGGCCCATGCTTTTTATGTAAAGTATGGTTCAAAAACGATTATCATTGCTCGCTTTATTCCCATTATTCGCACCTTCGCTCCTTTTGTCGCTGGAGTCGGTAAAATGTCTTACAAAGAATTTATGACATTTAATATTGCTGGTGGAACTTTGTGGATTTTCTCTTTCATTCCTTTAGGATTTTTCTTTGGAAACCTTCCCTTTGTTGAAAAAAACTTCAAACTAGTGATGATTGCCATCATTATTTTATCAGTGCTTCCCGCATTGATTGAGTTTATTAAAGAGAGAAAAAATCTCATGAAAAAATAATTTTTTCTAGTGATGGAGCCATTTTGTCACCACTATTTATGGTTTGCAGTGCGCCAGGGGCTCAAAAATCTTACATTCCCTAATGGGCCTTGGTCATAGGCTTCCAGATAGGTTATCGTTTTTTTATTGAATACTTAAATAAGTAAAAGGAGATTTTTATGAAAACGTTATTCGCGTTACTTTTTTCGACATTAATTTTTACGGGCTGTGAAAAAATTGAAGGCCAGATCAATATCACAAAGGCCACTAATCTAAGAAATTCAAAAGGTGTAGTGAAATCTGTAGCGGTAGGAACTTATACGGCCGATATTAAAGCTAATACTAAAAAGAAAATCACTCTTCGTTTAAATAACGATTCTAATGAAAAATTTGAATTCAACGTACCAGATGGATCAATTCCAAGTAATGGTGCATTCTCTGTAAAGTCTAGTGTTGTTGGTCAGCCAGTTGATTTAAGTGGAAATATTGTAACCGTTGTAACAAATTCTGAAAGAAGACAAACAACTGAATCATGTCAATACCAAGAAGCAGTTCAAGTTTGTGTACCAAGTGGCACACCAGGTGGTGGAGTGACTTGTTCAATTCAATATCAAACTCGTTACGGGTCAAGATGGATTACTTTCTACGACCGTAGAACAGACAAAGACGTGACACTTTCTATTGCTCCAGCTGGATCAACAGAAGAAAGTGGTCAGTTCCAAGGTGATATCGCGTGGATTGAGCGTGTTGAGTTAAGCTCAACTCAGTGTAGATAAAATTTTTTTATTTTTAAAATACGCGAAGCCCTCTTTTTAAATTAAGAGGGCTTTTTAATTTTAGCGCCAATGAGGGCCAGGATTAATTGCATACTGCTCCCGCAAACTGGCAATACTTTCTATGATTTCTTCTTGTTCGATGTAATCTGCAATTTCTTCGGCCACTTCGCTTTCTTTCGAGCTTAAAAGAATACCACTCAAGTAATGAGTGTAAGTGCTTTCATTATCTTCTTTATCATTTAAATTTTTAGAAACAATAATTAGGTTATATGAAGCCAAGGTCCCTTTTTTAAGTTCAATTAAAGTTTGATTAGGTAGGCGATTAAATTTATCACCCATAAGCTGGGAAATATCATTATAGATCTCTTTTTCGAGAGTGATTTGGAAGTGGATGTTTTTATATTCAGTTGAAAATTTCATGTTAAACTTATTTTATCATAAATTTTAAAAATGAGAAATCATGCCTTAGGAGTCCTAGTGTCAGAAAATACTTATTGGAGAAAATGTGGTAGCTGCAAAAAAGAAATTGGTTTTAGCTCTGTTTATCAAGCCTGTAATGTAAGCACTTGCCGCAAATTAGTTTTTTGTTCTGTAGATTGCTGGAACCTCCATAATCCAGTAATGAACCATAAGAGTTCTTGGGCCGAAGAAAATCGCTCGCCCAAAAAAGAAAACTACACTGCTCTAAATGATGATTCAGCTCCTAGAAGGATAATAGTCTCAGGCAATGCACCTAAAAATAATCACGATTCAGATGTTAATAATGACGATATTTTAATTGTTGCTTCAAAACTAAAACAATATATCAAAGACAAGCATGACATGAGTACCTCGGCCAATGTCATGGAAATACTCTCACGTATCGTTCGAAGACATACAGACCAAGCCGTACAAAAAGCGCACAGTGAGGGGAGAAAGACCGTCATGGATCGTGACTACGAGTAAAGCTCAGAGGTTATTAATATATGCAACTTCTTTATCCACTTGAGTTTCAAAACAATCTAGAAGTAAGGCTTGATAACAAAAGCCTGGGCCAGGATCATAAAGATTTGTGGTGTGATATTTACGACCTTAAAAATCTTCCTCAAATTGATCAAATGAATCTTCTCATTGCCCTTGGTGATTTTTTTTCTTTCATGCCAGTGAGTTCATCAAGCCCAGCAGGAAAAATAAAAACTGAATTCTTAAAACACGAGATAAAAGACTCTGTGACTTTTTTTGGAGGAAGCTTCTTTCCCTTTCACCCCGGTCACATGATGTGCTTAGAGCTCTGTCCAGAAAAAAATATTGTAGTGATTCCCGATTGCAATCCACTTAAAGAGTTGCCAGAAAAATTAAATCCCTTTGATGATTTTATCGATCTCTCAAAGATTCTCAAGGATACGAGCTACTCACTTTATCCTGGATTCTTTGGGCGAAATAGACCTAATCCTACAGCGGAGTGGCTTCCGAAAGTCTCGATTCTAGAAAAAAATTTTTTACTTGGTGACGACTCTTTCATGAATATTTTTAATTGGAATAAGTCGGATGTTTTACTATCCGCTCTGACTAAACTTTATGTCGTCCCTAGACTTTATGAAGTTGTTGATTACGGGGAGCAGATAAAAAAGATCAAACAAATAAATCCAAAAATTCGCATTATTATTTTACCCGATCATCCTTACAAGAATCTTTCATCTACAAAGTTACGAACAGACAAAATTTAAGGCAAAAAAAAGCCCGCTACATAAGCGGGCTTTTTTATAAAAATAAACTTTAGCTTTAAAATTATGGCTTAACTTTCCAGTAATATTCCGTTACGAGCTGACCAGCGTATTCGAATGGAATATCGCTTGGAAGAGGGTAGTCCACAACCTTTGCAGTTTTCTCGTCTACAGTGTAGCAAGCTGGAACTGATGGAAGTCTTGGAGTTGCTTTTGCTTGTTGGAAGTTCAGTGAAGCATATCCTCTGTCTGTAAGAGTTAAAACATCACCTTTTTCAATTGTATAACCAGCTACGCTGATTTTCTTTCCATTAACAAGAACATGTCCGTGAGAAACCATTTGGTTTGCTGCAAGCATAGACGGTGCCCAGTTAAGTCTGAAAATAACGTTTGATAATCTTCTTTCAAGTGTAATGAGGAGTGAATCCATCCATGCACGTGACTTATCTTTTTTAGCTTTCTTAACGTAGTTAACTAACTGACCTTCACGAAGTCCGTAGTGGTATCTAAGTTTTTGCTTTTCTTTCATACGAACAGCAAAATCAGAAATTTTCTTTCTTTTATTTCCGTGTTGACCTGGACCGTATGGTCTTCTTTCTAAAGCGCCTGCTTTTCCAAGTCCTGGAAGTTCGATTCCCAATGATCTTTGGATTTTGAAACGGCTTCTACCTGTAGTACTTCTTGCCATGAGCCTTACCCCTAATATAATTAACTTTTTAACAACTAAAGCGTACCTAGAGTTGCGGTTTTAATAAAATACGTCCGTTAGTAATACAAGTAAGGCACGGCCCTGTCAATTTGAAAGTTTAATTAGACTGCACAAAGTCCAAGTAAGCTTTGAGAAGATTTAGAGTCAGAGGACCGGGGAGACCAGTGCCAATCTTGGTTTCTTCTATTTTTGTCACTGGAACCAGATTGCGCGTAGTGCTAGTTATAAAACATTCATCGGCCTCTAAAAAGTCTTTTGTTGTGAGATTTTTTTCAATGACAGGCACGCTAGTTAGATTTTTATCAAACATTTCAAAGAGAGTTTTCCTCGTCAGCCCTTCTAAAACACCGTTTGAGAGGGCGGGGGTATAGAGAACTCCATCTTTTATAATCCATGCATTGCTAGTCGTGCCTTCAGTCACATGGCCTTCGGGGTTGACCATGAATGCATCATAAGCTCCCGTAGAGTGAGCCGCTTTATAGGCCAATATATTTTCTTGGTAGTTGCCAGTTTTTGGGAGGGAGCCGTGTTGAGATTGTGTTTTGTTATAAAAAATCATGGAGACACCTACGGTTAGCCATGATTCTGGGTTGGGCTTAATTTCTTTAGTGTAAATAACTAAGTTGTTTGGCCCTGAGAGTTCCGGATCTAGACCGAGGTCACTATTGGTTCCGCGAGAAAGGACAATTCGAAGGGTGGCATTAGAGAAATTGGAGGCCTTAATGGTTTTAATTATTTCGGCTTCAATGAATTCTTTGGTGAGAGTGGGTTCTAAAGCAATTTTTTCTGCTGATAAAAAGAGGCGATCGAGGTGTTTGGTGAGTCGAAAGGGTTTATGTTCAAAAGTACGGGTGGCTTCGTAAACGGAGTCACTGTAGAGGAAGCCTCGATCAAAAACTGAGATTTTGGCTTCAGGGCCTTTAGTAATAAGGCCATTAACGTTCACATAAAAATTTTCCATAAAATTAAACTAAAGAATTTATTGGGATAAATCAATCTCTAATTGATTGACGAGGCCGGAGGAAAAAAGAGATAATTTGAAGATGATTCGAGTTGTTACTTTATTTATTCTACTGACTATTTCAACGGCCATTTTTGCGACTGATACAGTTCGTTTAAATACAGCGATAGATTTAGTTGTGACTGCAGTCACAGACACCTCATACACCCTTAATTCAACTAAGCCCTCTGGGGACGCAACGGCTGATTCTGCACCTGCAAAAATATATGTACCGATAAGTTATTCTGGAAATAGTAACTATTTTCTCTTGAAAGGGACTACACCAGTTTACAATTATATTTTTGATATTAGTGATGTGAACCACATTATTAGGTTTCCACTTTACGTGAATGTGGGAGTAACTGATAAGTACCTCCATATGGCAGTGAAGGATGGCTCAAGTTATAAGTATGTTAAAGCCTATGGTAGTGTAATTAACAATGTAACGAATACATCATATAATTTTGAGGTCTCCCCCTTTACGATTTGCGCTCAAATGACAAATCCAAGTTGTGCTGACTTAACAACTAGAGTTGATGAAAAAACGACTTTACTTTATTTTTTCCTCTCTACTTCTGCGAGCTTTGCCGACGGTCAGACAATAGATCCTGCTGCGAGTCCGAATACAGGTGGAATTTATTTTCAACTTAACATGAGTAATCGAACATATCCCAGTCTTGAAATTACTATTTCAAATGTGAGACAGGGGGACCGTCGAGCTTTTATTGTTTATTCAGGTAATGCAACTATTTTACAGCCGAAATACATCAGAGTTTTTGAAAGGGCGGCATCTTCCTTATCAGCGGCTATTGGAATAGTTACTGGAACTCTTTACACTAAAGAATTTACTTATGGGCAATCAGGTGAATTAGCAGTTACGGATTTAGTAAATAATCAGACTTATAATTTATCCGCCATGTTTGTTGATAATTATCTTTTTGCAACTAAGCTATCTCCTACAAAAGCTGCCAAACCTCTTCAGATTGAAGAACTTTTAAAAAAACAAGGATGCTTTTTATTAACAGCAGGGTTCGGTGAAGAACATTACGTTATAGAGTATTTCAAACACTTCAGGGATGCTGTCCTCTCACATTCAAAACTAGGCCGTATGTTCATTCATTTTTATTATGAGAATGCCCCAAAATACGCTTTGCAAATTTATCAGAGCGATACACTTAGGTTTTTAATTCGATCAATGGCCTACGTCACTTATTTCCTTTTTAATTTTTCGTGGGTTTTAGTCGGTCTTTTTATGTTCGCGTATTTAGGAAGAAAAATGCAAAAAAATAGAGAAAAAATTAAGTATCTTTAGATTTTTTAGGCCTATAATAAATCTATGATCGATAGAAAAAATCTTTCCGTATTAATTGTTGACGACGAACCTGATATCCTTGAACTCATGGAAGAAGAGTTTCAGTATTGTGGTTATCAAACTCTTTCTGCTATTTGTGGGAATGATGCCATAAAGCTTTTAGACTCGAAAAAAGTTGATATAGTTGTCTCCGATTATAAAATGCCTAACGGCAATGGAATGGCCGTTCTTTCTCATGTAAATAAAATGGGGAAAAAACCTTTTTTCTTTTTCGTTTCTGGGCAAGCTGACGTGAGTACGGAAGATGCCGTTCGAGCAGGAGCTAAACGCTTTTTTTCTAAGCCCTTTGATTTAGATGAACTTATTAAGGAAATCGAAGTCGTCATTCAAGAATAAGAACGAAATCTTTACACACACAATTGAGTGAAATTCATAAGCTTGCTAGAAGATCCAATAGTTAATAATTGGATGTGTCTATGATGATTTTATCATTAATTTTCTCCTTATTTTTAAGTCTCACTTTAGAGGCGGCTCCCGTAATGAAGCCGATGACAGATTTAGGAAAAGTGGGGAATCTTTCCGTCGCTCGAGACTTTGAAGCTTTTAAAAAAGAAGCGGACAAGATTGGATGCAAGGCCCAGGGATCTGGACATCGAGTAATCTTAACTGGCTTTGGACTTTTTTCTGGAGTTAATTACAATATTTCTGGAGCGGTCGTTTCTTCTATGGCCGATCCTGAATTTTTTCCTTCTGAAATTGATCTTAATCATGCACTCAAGCCAAATAACACTCCTCCACATGATGGAATTTTAAATCAAGACAAACTTGGTGTTAAAATTGTTAATCGCTCTTTGAAAATAAACGATGAAAACCTTGAAGTGTGTTTTATCGTTGCTAACGTTAATTGGGATTTTGCAGCGGCCGTTTTTCTGGACCAAGCTGGTCGTTTTAAACCAGAGTTAGTTTTAATGACTGGAAGAGGAAGTTTCAGCGTGTCTCTAGAAGCTGGAGCGCTCAATCACGCAGATCAATCAGCCGGCTATAGTGCTCAGGGTGTTGATTTAGGATCTCTTAACAGACCGAGAACAGCAAAAGAAAAAGTTTTAAAAGACTACGCACTTAATAAAATTTTGCCCTTAACTTGGAATACACTGGCCGTAAAAAATAGTATCGAGGCACAGGTTCGAGAATTAGGTTTTGAAGTTGAAAGACAAACAACCGCGCGCCCTGAAAATGATTATATTTGTAACAACGTCTCTTTTATATTGGCCCATGGAAGTCAAAATAAAAGTGCCACCCTTGCAGGTGGCACAATCGTTATTCCAAATTTTAATTTTAAAATAGCACCCAAAGTGGGATTTTTCCATTTTCCTAATGTCGATAGCAAAAATCCAAATATTAAAGATGCAGGATCAGAAATATTTACTTGGACTACCGTCATCGCTCAAGCGATTACTTCTCAGTTTGAAAAATAAATTAGGCTTTTAAAATATCAGCTAGTTCATCATTTTGCATAAGTTCAGTAATGATATCATTTCCACCAACGAGTTGCCCTTTAACATAAAGTTGTGGGTAAGTCGGCCAGTTTGAAAATTGCTTCACACCATCTCTAATATCCATATCTGAAAGAATATTAAAAGTTTTGAAACTAACACCGTGGTGATTAAGAATTTTAACCACGTTCGCTGAAAATCCACATTGTGGCATATCAGGTGTACCTTTCATGAAAAGGAAAATTGGCGCTGAAGTAATGAGGTTAGTGATGCGCGTATTGAGATCGAGATTTTTATTTGTTTCTTCGACTGCGACACCTTGAACGACTTCGAATGGATTACTCATATTAGGACTCCTGTGGTTTAAAATTGAGGCCGCGTTTTTCTGCTGTGGCATAGTCCATAGTCTTTAATTGCACGGCATGTATTTCTGCTTTTAAGCTTTCTTTTAATAGGTCCATGACCATTTGGTGTTGTTCACGAAGCATTTTGCCTTTAAAGGCATCGCTTATGATCATGATATCGAGATGGTCGCGAGTTCCGGTCATATCATTGACGACGACGTGGGCATCGTTGATTCCAGATTTAATGAGATTGACAACGTTTTCAAACGACATAAATAATTCCTTAATTCGTGGTCGTCACTGCAAAAAAGCTAGTGATGAGGGTAAGAGTTCTAAGAGTAAAAGCCGTCCAACCAAAAAGGCGGTGGCGAGGTCTTATTTTATTGTCTCCGCTTAGCAGTTTTCTTCCTGTATACACGAGTAGACCATAAAAAACCACAGAGAGGACGGCAAAAGAAACATGGATGTTTAAAAGCATAGGATTGACGGTGACTTTGGAAGCTTTCGCAACGGCGTCTCTTGAGAGTTCAATTTGCAAAATGAGAAGGACATCCCAAATAAGAACAACTGTCATAGTAGGAACGTGAATCTTGCGATTTTTTCGTTTTGAAATTCCATAAATCATCAATAAATAAATAAGTGCTGATTGAATTTGGAAAACGACAGTAGATGTCATGAAAATTCCTTAATAGACGTTAAACGTTACCTTAATTGATTTATGACATTTCTTCAATGTTTACGCCTAGCGTTTTGGAATCCCTTTTTCATCTTGTCTAAGACGTATTACAGTTGGGTTTCTAAAATTTTCAATCAAAGGCGAGAAAGAATGAACCATGCTTTGGGCCGTTGGGCCGTTATTGATGTTGAAACATCGGGAGCTGATTTTAGTTATGACCAAGTCATCGACTTGGGATTTTTAGAGTTTGAAGGGACAAAGCTGGTTAAAAAATACTCAAGCCTTGTTCAATGTCCCAATGAATTATCGTCTTTCATTCAAAAACTCACAGGGATTACTCCCAAAATGCTCACCAAAGCGCCCACGTGGAGAGAAGTAGAAAAAGAACTTCAAGAACTTTTTGGAGCAAAGCTTATTGCCCACAACTCAGATTTTGAAGAAGGATTCTTAAAAAAGAGCTTTGATAAAATTGATGATGGCTCTCCCCGTGAAGAGTACTGCGATACACTTTTATTTTTAGGACTACTCTTTCCAGAGTTTTCTTCGCTCAAGCTAGAACACTTTATTCAAGACTGGAAAATTGCTGAAACAGAAACACATCGCGGTTATGAAGATTCGCTGGATTTATTAAAAGTCGTTTTAGTTGCCTCAAAATTAACGAAAATGGACAAAGCTTTTACGGGCCTACTGCATATTCAATTGATGGAAAAGAAAATCCTGCGAGACGAATTTTGGCTGATGAATTTTTTAAGACTTTCTGAAGATGAACTCTATGAAATTTCAGCCCAAATTGATTTTAATTTAGATTTACATGCCGAGCACGCCAAGGCTCAAATTTGGGCGAGACGTTTTCCCGAGATAGTTAAAGCACCCGTGTTGAAAAAAAACTTTTCGGTAGAATTTAGTGGATCAAATATTAAAGAAATTTTTAGCAACGAAGAAAAAATTCGTGAGCTTTTTCCTCTCTATAAAAAGCGACAGGCCCAAATCGATTTAGCTCTTAAAGCAGGGCAAGCTTTAAAAAATAATATTCATAGCTTAATTCAAGCACCCACCGGAACGGGAAAGACTTTTGGTTATCTGATACCAGCCGTTTTATTTTCTCTAGAAGAAAAAAAACCAGTTTTAGTTGCAACGGGAACTAAAACTCTTCAGCACCAGGCCTTTAATAAAGATGTGCCTCAGGTGCGAGAATTTTTAGGGCTTTCTGAAGACGAAATGAAAATTAAACTCTTAGTGGGATCAAATAACCACTTGTGTGAAGCACTTTTTCGCCAAGAAGAAAGTGAAAATTCGCTTTTGGGATATGCCCAAGATTTTAAAGATGCTTACACTTCACTTTATTTTGAGATGGTCTTTTTTCACAATGCTCGTATGAAAAGTAGTGAAAAACTTATTCGTGACGATCTTCCGTATGTTTTAAAAAGAAAAATTGAACCGCTGCTAAAACGCGAGCGAGAAATTGCCGTAGATTTCAGGTCTTGCTCGGGACAAAATTGTCCCTTTAAAAATAATTGTAGTTACATCACTGGATTACGAGAAGCGAGAGAGGCCAATATTATTATCGGCAATCACTCTTTAATGTTTTCGTGGCCAAAAGGAATGCCACGCCCACTCCACATTGTAGTGGATGAGGCCCATAAAATTGAAGATGAAGCGACGAAAGCTTTTTCTTTAGAAATTGATCAAAAAACGTTTGAAGTTTTTATTGCCAACCTTCAACATCTGCAGGGGATAGGCTCACTCTTTTATTTATTGGCACAAAATGAAGTGACAGCAGGAGAGTCTAGTGAAGTCATTAAAACCCTTCGCGAGGAAACTCTGCGGGCCCATCAAATGCTCTTGGATCACTTAACTCCACTGTCAGAAAAAATGTCACTTTATTTTAAGCGCATGCCAAAATATACAGAAATTTTTTGGAACGAACTTCCTATGATTAATAGAGAAACTCACAAAGAATCACTGGCCCAGGCGATTTTAAATTCTCTGGAGAGTGTGAGTTATATTTTGCAAACATATATGAATCATCTTCTGCCTTATAGCGGCAGGTTTGATGTTAAAAATTTAAAAAGTGAAAATGAGATTATTGCCTTTACTCGCTTCGAATCTTTCTTTTCGCAGTTATCAGATTATGTTTTGACCTTTGATATTTTACTAAAGGATTCGGCCAACTCTTGTCGATCAATGAAATATCTTGAAGCTGATGGATATCTTTTTTCTTCTGCTCCTGTTGATGTGGGCAGAATTGTGAGTGATCAGCTTTTAAAGACCTCCGCATCGGTCATTTTTACGAGTGCGACTCTTGCTAATGGAACAGGAGACACTGGAGCAAAGGGAATTGAATGGGCGACAGGCTATGCCTATCTTGAACCAGAGAAACGCTTTAAGAGCGGGACTTATTTACCTTTTACTTTTGATTACAAAAAGAATACCAAAGTTTTTCTCTGTGACGATGGACCGAGTTTGTATCAGTCAAATTTTGTTGAGCATCATTTAAAAATTATTAAGCCTCTTATTCAAAAATTAGGTGGTAGAACTCTTTTATTATTTTCGGCAAAATCGCGTTTTGAAATTGCTCGAGAAATTTTATTAAAAGAATTTGAAGGACAAATTCCACTTTTCATTCAGGGTATGGGAACCAGTGTAGTCGAAGATTTCAAGCGCTCTGGATCTGGAATCTTGCTCGGGATGGAGTCTTTTGGTGAAGGTATAGACATTCCTGGGGATGCCCTGCAATTCATTTTCATCGATAAAGTTCCCGACCTACGAATGGATTTAGTTATCAATGAAAGAAGAGATTTTTTTGAGGCGCAATTAGGTAATGAATTTACCGATTACTATCTCGCTCATCGAACGAGATCACTTCATCAAAAATTGGGAAGACTCTTAAGAACAGAAGCGGACTTTGGCGGTGTGATCATCGTTGATAATCGTGTGAAGAGTTGGAAAGGAAAAACCATGGAAAAGTTAGTTAAACTCATGGAGCCATATAATCTAGAGAGGGCCTCGACCGCTGAAGCGTGCGTGGCCATTGAAGAATTTATTCTTTCTCATTCAAATCATTAAAATATTTTATTTGAATTTTTGTACCGTCATCAGTTTTGATGAGATAGGGAATTCCACCGTGTTGGCTTAAGAAAATTTTAATATGTGGAGGCTCCTTTAAGTTTTTAAAATCAGCACCCTCATCAAACATGCGGTATTGAGTGGCCTGGACATTTTGCCCATCAATATTCATTTTTTCTGTCGTGATGGCCGCCCTTTCCATAATGACGTTTTTAAAAGCGGGGGGATTTTTGTATTCCCACTGGTTGTATCCAACGAGTAGGTTAAAAGAGTTTTTTCCACTGGCATCAAACTTTTTTGAGCGCATAAAAAGCATCGAGCTTGCCGCCGTAGGGGTTGCTATGTGGTACTTTGGTGCAGTGGCAATTTCATCACTATGAACTTCATTTTTCGCATTCGTGAAAGTGTAGAGGAGATGATTTCTTTTTTGAACATACTCATAAGTTTCTTTAGTGACTTCTTTTCCCATGAGTTTTTCCACCATGACGTAGAGAGGAATATATTCTTTATTCACCGAGTATTCGGTATGAATATTGAGAATTTCACCAGTCGTCACTTTGACAACTGCTTCAGAGATGTAATGATAGGTCTGATCTTTTTTATCTCGATAAACATCAAAAATTTCTTCGGCGTAAGAATTCTCGTTTCTTATATAACTAAAGGCACCACGGTAGATTTTATCATCTTTGCGGTAGGCTTTCGTGGTCCAAGTTTGTGGTTGCAACATGAGACTATTCTAATTAAGAATTTGATAATATCAAAGGCAAAAGTTATACTACTAACCTACTCAACTTAATAGTCAGGGAGAATTTTGCATGATCAGTTATAATGTTTATAAAATTTTGCATATCATGACCCTATTTTCTCTTTTTTTCGTGGTGGGATTTTTTATTAGCAATCAAGAGGCCAGTAGAAATAAATCTCTAAGGATTATTTTTGGAATTGTGAGCTTTTTAGTTTTCGTGGCCGGAATGGGTCTTATTGCCAGATTAGGATTTAAACATGGGGAGCCTTTTCCATCATGGATTCTCGTCAAGATGGGAGCATGGCTCTTTCTCAATATTTTAGTCGTTGTAGTTATCAAAGCTCCCACACAAAAAATAAAATATACAGCGGGACTTTTTATTTTATTGACTGTTTTTTTAGCTGTAGTCACCGCTATAACTAAATTGATGTAATGATGTCTAAAAATCAAAAAAATGCAATTTTAGGAGCGAAAGGATTCACCAAAGACTATTGGGATGTGAACTATGAAAGTCCTGAAGAAATGGACAATATCGTCAATGCCAAAGAGCACGCTGAATATATGCGGGCCATTTTTGCTTTAGAATCAATTGATATTAGTTCTGTGATTGATTTGGGTTTTGGTTTAGGGATTTTATTTAAAGAGGTCTTAAAAACATTTAAGCCTTACCGGGCCTTTGGAATAGAGCCCTCTTTGTATCCATTTGAACTAGTCTCAAAGAAAAAATTAACAAATATTGAAAGTACAAAACTCACTTTAGTGAATTGCGATTTAGTCACTTGGGCCTTGAGTGAACCAAAAAAAGAGCAAACTTTTGATTTGGGAATTTGCACCTCGGTGTTTCAGTATTTGAGTGATGAAGAAATAAAGGTTGTTTTGCCGATACTTGCTCAGAGAATCCGTTATTTGTATTTTTCTGTGCCCACGGATCTTGAGTTAAAAAGACAAGTTTCGGAATTAGAATTTAAAGATGAATATGCTATTCATCGCACTCGTGAAAAGTATGCTAAGCTCATCAGACCTTATTTTACTTTTATTTCTAGTAGGCTTTTAGAAAGTAAGGTTCACTTTGATGAAGAGACGAGTCATTTTACAGATTTATTATTTAGATTTTAAAATAAAATAAATTATTGCTAGGAGAGAAAGACAAATGAAAGCATGTCCATGTGGAACAGGAAAGAATTTAAGCGATTGTTGTGATCCATTCATCAAGGGAGCGAAATTAGCACCATCTGCAGAAACACTGATGCGCTCTCGCTATACAGCATTCGCCACAGGTGAACTTGATTATGTTGAAAAAACTCATCATGAATCTACTCGAGGTGAACTCGATATGGAGGGCGTGAGATCATGGGCCACGAATTCAGAATGGCTAGGTTTAGAGATTCTAGCAACTGAAAAAGGTTCGGCCAAAGATACAGAGGGAAAAGTTGAGTTTAAGTGTAAGTTTATTTTTAATGAAGCCCCTCAAACTCATCATGAGTTAAGTACATTTACAAAAGAAGGTGACCAATGGTTTTTTGTTGATGGTGCCATGAGAAATGCAACTGTGAGACGAGTTGAACCAAAGGTTGGTCGCAATGATCCTTGTCCTTGTGGGTCAGGAAAAAAAGCAAAAAAATGTTGCCATCAATAAGGCATTGCATCGCCTTTAAAAACACTAAGAGGTCGACTGAGACTTTTCTTCCTCTCGAGAAATAAAGCTTAAAATTTTGATATCTTAGAGCTATATTAAGAAAACTTAATTTTAACCGAGTAAAACACTTTTAAGTTGTTTTATTTTCTTGAGGCTAAAACATGTCTAAAACTTTCGACTTCACTCATTTATCAAGCTCTGACATTACTTTCATCGATTCACTTTATGAAAATTTTAGAAGCAATCCTGATTCTGTGGATGAATCGTGGCAAAGATTTTTTCAAGGTTTCGAATTTTCTCAAGTTGGATTTGGAACTTCAGGAACAACTGGAGCGGGCATCAGTGACAGTAAACTTCGCAGCGAATTTAATGTCTTTAGGTTAATACAATCTTTTAGAACGAGAGGACATTTACTCTCTGATACAAACCCTATTCGTCCTAGACGAGACAGAAAAGCTCGGATTAGTCTTGAAGAATATGGTCTTTCAGAAGCAGACCGCGCTAGTGTATTTCAATGTGGAGAGTTTGTGGGTCTAGGGCCAGCAACGCTTGATCAAATCCTTGATCACTTAAAAGCAATCTACTGTGGAAAATTAGGCTTTCAGTATATGCATTCTAATAATACAGACGTTCGTCGTTTTATGAGAGAGCGCATTGAATCGACTGCGAAGAAAATTGAAATGCCTCTTGAAAAGAAAAAAAGAATTCTTCAAAAATTAAATGAAGCCAATGTGTTTGAAAATTTTCTTCAAACGAAATATGTTGGACAAAAAAGATTTTCTCTTGAAGGCGGAGAGACAACAATTCCAGCTCTCGATGCCATTATCAATAAAGGGGCAGATTTAGGAGTCAAAGAATTTGTGATCGGTATGGCCCACAGAGGTCGTCTTAATATTCTAGCTACCACTGTTGGAAAAACTTATGAGTATATTTTTTCAGAATTTGAAGGTGGATCAAAAGAAGAACTTGCCGGCCACACGGGAGATGTTAAATACCATATGGGATTTACTTCTACTTTAAAAACGGATTCAAATAAAGAAGTGCATGTAAAACTTTTACCTAACCCTTCTCACTTAGAAACAGTGGCACCCGTAGCTATTGGCTATTGTCGTGCTCTTGAAGATCTTCATTATGAAGGAGATCAATCAAAAGTTATTCCTATAATCATTCATGGAGATGCCGCAGTCGCAGGACAGGGGATCGTCTATGAAGCCCTACAAATGAGTAAACTAAAAGGTTACGCTGTCGGTGGGTCTATTCATTTTGTTATCAATAATCAAATTGGTTTCACGACAGATATTGAAGATGCCCGTTCATCTCATTATTGTGTGTCGGTCGCAAAAACAGTTGAAGCTCCCATTATTCAAGTGAATGGTGATGATCCAGAAGCAGTCGTTTACGCCGTTGAGTTAGCGGTAGAATTCAGACAAAAATTTAAAGAAGATATTTTTATCGATATGGTTTGCTATAGAAAGCATGGCCACAACGAAGGCGATGAACCTCGTTATACTCAGCCCACTTTATACGGACTCATTACAAAACATAAAAATCCAAGAGAACTTTATTTAGATCAACTTTTATCAAATGGAAAAATTGAAGCAGCACTTGCCAACGAAATGATCGAATCATTTAAGCAGCTTCTTTCTGATCGCTTTAATAACGTCAGACAAAAAGAAATTCCAGAACGTATAAGAGGACCTCATAAAGATTGGGAAGGGATGGAGTTTTCAACAGAAAACTCTTTTGATAGCTCGCCAGCAACAGGAGTGAGTTTAGCGAATCTTGATAAGATAGCTAAAGCGATTAATTCTATTCCCTCAGGGATGGAAGTTGTAAAAAAAGCACAAAAGGTTTTAGAAGATAGGGCCCAAGCTTATTCAAATGATAAACTTGATTGGGCACTGGGAGAGTTACTGGCCTACGGATCTCTTTTAAATGAAGGTCATCCTTTAAGATTTACTGGGCAAGATATTATTCGTGGAACTTTTTCACACAGACAGGCAAAAATCTTTGATGAAAGAACGAATGAAGCTTTCTGTGGATTAGAAACTATTTCACCAAATCAAGGTAAGGTGAATATGTATAATTCACTCTTATCTGAATATGCTGTTTTAGGTTTTGAATTTGGTTACTCGTGGGCCACGCCAAAATCTCTCACCATTTGGGAAGCTCAATTTGGAGATTTCTCTAACGGTGCTCAAATCATGATTGACCAATACATCACATCGAGTGAAGTGAAGTGGCAAAGGATGAGTGGACTTGTGATGCTTCTTCCTCACGGACATGAAGGCGCGGGCCCTGAGCATTCGAGTGCGAGACCAGAAAGATACCTGCAATTAGCAGCGGATAATAATATTATCGTGGCCAATGCGACGACACCGGCTAATATGTTTCATCTTTTAAGGCGTCAGATTAAATGGAACTTTAGAAAACCGGCCATTGTTTTAACTCCGAAATCACTTCTGAGAGACCCTCGTTGCACATCGACGAGAGATGAATTAGTGAACGGAAAATTTCAAGAATTAATTGATGACCCAAATACAGCAAAAAAACCTAGCCGCGTGGTTTTTTGTACTGGAAAAATTTACTACGAACTTTATGATAAAAAAATTGCTGACAAACGCGATGACGTGGCCATTGTCAGATTAGAGCAACTTCATCCATTGCCAGAAAAACAATTAAATAAAGTATTAGAAAAATATAAAGGAGCTGAACTTTTTTGGTTACAAGAAGAGCCAAAGAATCAAGGTTATTGGACATATTTATTAAGATTTGATGTCTTTAGAGATTTTAAGTTGATTTCAAGAAAATCATCGGCGAGTCCAGCGACAGGTTTTTCTAATGTTCATAAAAAAGAGCAAGCTGAAATCGTAACAAAAGCATTTTCAAAATAAGGATAAAGTCATGAGTGTTGAATTAAAAATTCCCGTAATAGGCGAGTCAGTGACTGAAGTCACTCTTTCATCGTGGTTAAAAAAAGATGGTGACTATGTCGCCGAAGGTGAAGCCGTCTGCGAAATTGAATCAGATAAAGCTTCCATGGAGTTACCAGCACCGAGTGCTGGAGTTTTAAAAATTCTGGCAGCGGCAGGAAGTGAATTAAAAATTGGAGCGAAAATTGGTGAGCTTGATACAAATGCAGCGAAGCCGGCAGTTGTTGCAACAGTTAAGGCAGAAGCACCAGCAGTAGCTTCTAGTAATAAAGAAGTGAACGTGCCAAGCCCAGCAGCTAGAAAAATTCTTGATGAAAAAGGTGTCGACTCGGGTGGTGTTAAAGGCACTGGGAAAGATGGGCGAATAACTAAAGAAGACGCGCTAGCGTCGCCCCCCAACTCCTCAGTAAGCACAAAAACGGCGGCTCCCAATGTGGGCAAATCTACTCCAGCTTCAATCCCAGGTTCAAGAAACACTCGCCCAGAAAAAATGACAAGATTACGTAAGACCATCGCTTCAAAATTAGTTGAAGCAAAAAATACAACGGCCATGCTAACGACTTTTAATGAAGTTGATATGTTTGAGTTGATGAGTCTTCGAAAAAAATATAAAGAAGCTTTTACTAAAAAGCATGGTGTAGGTTTAGGCTTTATGTCTTTATTTACAAAAGCTGTGACAGTGGCCTTAAAAGACTGGCCAGCTGTGAATGCTCAGCTAAGTGGTGAGGATATTATTTATCATGATTATGCAGATGTCGGCATTGCGGTCTCGACACCGAAGGGATTAGTTGTTCCAGTTGTGAGAAATGCTGAAAGCATGAGTCTCGCTGAAATAGAAAAAGAAATTTTAAGCTTGGCGACGAAAGCTCGCGATGGAAAAATCACGATTGAAGAGATGTCTGGTGGAACTTTTTCTATTACAAATGGAGGAGTCTTTGGATCGATGCTTTCAACTCCGATATTAAATATTCCACAGTCGGCGATTTTAGGTATGCATAATATTATTGAGCGTCCAGTGGCCCTTAATGGTCAAGTTGTCATTCGTCCTATGATGTACCTGGCCCTTTCTTACGATCACAGAATTATTGATGGCCGTGAGTCGGTAAGCTTTTTAAAACAAGTAAAAGAACTTCTTGAAGATCCTTCAAGACTGCTATTGGATGTATAATTTATGAAAGAATATGATGTCGTTGTCATTGGCTCAGGCCCAGGTGGATATATTTGTGCCATAAGATGCGCTCAACTTGGGATGAAAGTAGCGATTATTGAAAAGTACAAAACCCTTGGTGGAACATGCTTAAATGTCGGATGCATTCCTTCAAAGGCATGGCTTGATTCAAGTGAAAAATACCATGAGTTAGTTCATAGCTTTGCTGATCACGGAATTAGTGCCTCTGGGGTAAAACTTGATTTTAACAAAATGAGTGAACGAGTTAAAAAAGTTGTCAGTGATGTTTCAGGTGGTATCTCTTTTTTAATGAAGAAAAATAAAATTGATGTTTTTTATGGGCATGGTTCATTTCTTGATGCCAATACTGTAGCGATAAAAGGCGAGAGAGAAATAACTGAACTTAAAGGGAAAAAAATTGTTATCGCCACAGGTTCAAAGCCATCTACTCTTC
>JAYSPR010000403.1:0-2759 GCA_043721975.1 Bacteriovoracaceae bacterium | reverse complement strand
CACTTTTTAGTCTCTCAACATCCATTGGCTCAAGGCCTCTTCTGATAAACTCTTTATTCCAAATAAGCGGATTAATTTGTGCTAGAGACAAATCCCCAGTTGATGAAACCACACTTTGGTCAAAGAGGCTTTCAGTGTCAATAATAGAGACCACAACCTGAGGTGGAATTTTTGTTCCTTGTAGGGCCATAGAAATTTTTTCGGCCAGATTTTCTTTAAATTCTAAAGTCAACTCAGGTCTTAAAATTGAGATCATGTGCTGAATAGATGGAGCAGAGCCTGAGACTTGAACTTTGTCATATTCTCCGTATTGATTATTGTAAATATTTTCTAATTGGAAAGACCCCTTAGAATACTTTGATTCTACTTTTTGATATTGATAATAAGAGCCGATACTTAAAAAAGTGCAAAGGGCCACCTTGGTCATGAGCTCTTTAGGTTGATTCTGATTAAATATTAAATTTAATGTTTTCATACTCTTATTATAAAATGGGTATGAGACATCAAAATCTATATTCGGTCATTTGCCGTTATACCAAGAGCTTAAAAAAATAAAGCAAATTTTAAGTCATGGATAGTTGGCCATTTTATTGAGTTAATACTTAGGAGGTTTGGCAAAAATACTGGGCAAAAGCACGTTAAAATTTTGTAATGACTTGAATTAAGAAAGAAGCAGCACTTGAGAGGACTTATGACTTATACCAGGCTTTATACTGAGCTTTCGGCCAGATTCTATTCCTGCAGCATTGGCACCAGAGTGATGTGAGCCTGTACTCATAGAGGAGTGCCCGATGCGTGCATAGACAGTCTTTAATTGTTTTTGTAAGTTTTTTTCAATGAGAGCGAGCTCAAAACTCTGTGCCGTTTTAATCTTTTGAGACTCAATCTTTCCAACGTAGCCTTTCGAGACTCCTCTTAAAAAAGAATTTTTAGCTGCAATATTTTTAAAATCAGGATTTTTCTTTTTAACTTCTTTCCACATGACTTCGAGTTCATAATCTAAAAAGTGGGCGACGTATTCTGCCAGTTCAACGCTGGTGCGGTCTCCAATGACTTCTAAATAAAAAATACCAGTTCCATGATTAAAAACAGGGGAGACAAAAAAAGTCTTGAGGATTTCATAAATGACTACGTGTTTTGTTTGTTTTCTAGACGCCTCTAGAACCCGCTTAACATAAATAGTTTCATCATTTTTATTATCTTCATTTGGCGTCTGCCTCGTCATATCGAGGTTGTGTTCTAAAAGAAGTTGATTGGCTTTCAATGTGGCCAGTTCGCGCTCATGAGGATTATCACTACTTGTTAAGGCCAAAAGCTTTTTCATGCGCTCTAATAATTTTTGAGTGTGAAGATCGCCTTCGATTTTTTCATTTTCTAGTTGGACATTGCCGTAGGCTTTTTCAACTTCCTCATCCCAACCATAACTTTTACAGATTTTTTTAAATTCTTCACCATGCATGACTTGTGGCCCATGTTTAATGAAGGCCACAAAGTGGGCGAGTTCATGACGGATAACATTTTTTAAAACTTTTGGGTGAGCTTGGTACATTAATTTTTTTGAAAGACCTAGTTCATAGGTTCGGGAGTCAAAGTAACCCAATCGAGATTTGTCTTCGAAGACGACTATATTTAAGGGATAAAATATTCCGCCATAAAGCACACGGCTTCTTTCCATCGTCATTTTCATTTCAAGATTAACGATTTCACGAACATCTTCGCGGACGCGAGCAATAAAGGATTTAATGGTATGAGAATATAAAAACATGAGGAGATAATGCTTGTTTGAGAATGATTAATCAATACTCAAAAGGCCACAAGTTTTTGGGTTTAAAGAAACGGTCATTTGAGTCACTCTTCCACCTTCAGATTCAAGGATTTCAACCATGTGGTAGACGATTTTTTCTTCTAATAAAGGTTTAAATTTTGCTTTTAAGAAAAAACCAGCACCTGGATTTTCTGAGGAAAATTGAGTTGCAGCTGCTGTGTGGGCCTCTCTTTTACAAGGGACATCAGAGGCGAAGGCCATAAATGATGATAAAATGATAAGCATAACAATAAGAGTTTTCATAAAATGCCCTTTTAAAAATTTAAATTTAACTGATTCTAGGCAATTTTATAATGAATTTAGTGGAAGGTGAGTGTGCATTGAAAAAAATCTATGAGGTGTATATAAAATAAGCACTATTGAGGTAACTTCTCAATTATTTTGTTGGTGCAACTACTGTATTTTTCACAGCTCTGAGAGATTGCAAATAGACGATAACATCAGTACGATCGGAGTCAGTCAATTTTGATGTACCATTTTTTATCACTTGCCACATATCTCCGCTAACGATTTCTCCAGTAGGGGTTTCACCTTCAGATAAAAATGTTTCCCAATCTGAAGTATCCCAAGAACCTTTTCCAGTTTCTAGATCACTCGTTAAATTGCTTGCCACTTCTTTCCCATCAAAGAGAGCTCCACTCATCCACTTTTTGGCAACTAGGCCACCCAAGGCATTTCTTGGCGTATGACATTCAGTGCAGTGGAGAGCGCCCTCAACAAGGTAAGCACCTCTGTTCCAGGATTCAGTTTTATTCGGATGTCTCTTAAAAGACCCTTGGTATTTGCCTACAGCTTCTTCGTTATCGGTTAATAAATGCTTTTTAAAATTTAGCGCTCTGATCTTTACCTACTTTAACGGAGTCCCTTTTAAGCAGCATAACGGTTTTGTTCAGCATACTCTTTCGGACTCATATAACCAAGTGAAGAATGCAAT
>JAYSPR010000402.1:0-29956 GCA_043721975.1 Bacteriovoracaceae bacterium | reverse complement strand
AAAAGTTGCTGTTAACTTATTTGATACAGAATCAATGTTCCAATCACGTCCAGCTGTGGCCTTTAATTACGATAAGCCGACTCAAATTGCGAGAAAAAGAATGGTCTTATCTCTAGCAACTTTAGGTTTAAGCTTCGTTCCATTAAGTGCAACTATTAAAGACATTGCGGGGAGTTTTATTAAGTCTTACTATGAAAAACAAAGAATTACTGAAGGCGCCCTTTATGGATTTTTTGAATCAATGGGAGATTCTAAAGGTATGCTTCAAGTTAAGAGTCAATACTTGAACCCTTTTGATGGTTTAATTCTTAATTAGTTAAATTGAATAGAAAATGATAAAAAGAAGGCGACGTAAGTCGCCTTTTTTTTGGAGTAAAAACATGAGTGATAAAAAAGATTTTCCTTACTTGCATGGATTTTCAACAACTGAGCAAGACAGGCTTAGAAGACAGGCGAGATTTGCTGAACAAACCATTTATCAGAATGTTAATTTTTCTGAAACTAAAAAAGTTTTGGAAGTTGGTTGTGGTGTTGGTGCTCAGTCAGAAATTTTGCTGAGAAGATTTCCCAATATTTCACTCACTGGAATTGATTTGAGTGATAAACAACTGGCTTCAGCACAAAAATCATTAGAGAAACTATCATATGCCGACAAGAGATATGATTTAAAGCAAATGAATGCTGAAAATATGACATTTACTGAAGAAGTCTTTGATGGAGCATTTTTATGTTTTGTTCTTGAGCATGTTCCAGATCCAAGACGGGTCTTGTCAGAAGTGAGAAGAGTTTTGGCTCCAGGAGCGGTTTTATATGTGACTGAAGTCCTAAATTCATCTTTTTTTCTCGATCCTTATTCCCCCAATGTTTTAAAGTATTGGATGGCCTTCAATGACTATCAATACGATCAGAAGGGAGATCCTTTTATGGGAGCTAAACTTGGTAATCTATTAATGCAAATAGGTTTTCGTAACATAGAAACTGAAGTAAAGACTTGGTTTTTGGATAACCGTCATCCACAAAAAAGAAAAGAAATTATTGAGTTTTGGAGTGAGTTACTATTAAGTGCTAGCGATCAATTAATTGAAGCAAAGTATGTTAGTAAAGAGACCGTAGAGGGTATGAAAAAAGAAATGAGTGTGGTGGCCAATGATCCCAATGCAGTCTTCTTTTTTTCATTTATCCAGGCCAAAGCGAAAAATCACTAATATTGGCCTTAAAACCATGTAATTTTTGGGGCAATGACTCCTTTTTTTATCACTAAAAATTTATTTGTTTTAAGGTCAACTGATTCTCTTTTTCATCTACTGATTTTGGAGAAAGTCTTGAAGAATTGGACCCTTATCATATTCGTCATTTTCTCAAATTCCCTCATTGCAGGGGATTCTGGGCTCAATGCAATTTACGGCAAAGACAACAGATCTTTTATTTCACTTTTAACTCAATCTAAAGTTTTAAATCAAGCGAAGTCAGTGGCCATGATTGTGAGTGAAGACCTTTTAGTAAAGCGCATGGGTGGCATGGTCCTTTTAGGAGCACCTTTAAAAGAGACTCTCAATTTATGTGCTGATGAGCGATTTGCAAAAAAACCATCTAGCATTGCTTGCACAGGATTTTTAGTTAAATCCAATCTTCTTTTGACGGCCGGGCATTGTATTGTTGATGAAAGCGATTGCAAGACAAAGAAAATATTGTTTGAAGTTCTAGATTCAAGTACCAAGCTATTTTCATCTGAGCGCAAACTTATTTCCAATCAAATTTTTTCTTGTAAGAAAATTGTGGGACACAGTAGTGATGAAGCGGGTGATTTTTCACTCATAGAGCTAGACCGAGAGGCCCTAGGGCGAGACCCTTTAGTTCTTAATGAAAAGAGTTCTGAAAAAAAGCCTAATCATGTTTACATGATAGGTCATCCTTACGGTTTATCTTTGATGTACTCCCAGTCAGCTTTAGTTGATGGCCTTGAGTCAGAGCTTCAGATAAAGGCCTCTCTTGATTCCTTTGAAGGCAACTCAGGTTCACCTGTTTTTAATTCGGAAACTCGCAAAGTTGAGGGAATATTAATTAATGGTCAAGATGATTTATATTTCGATTCACAAAATAAATGTTATCGTAATAGTGTTTATAATGGTGCTGGCGGTGAAGGTATTTTAAAAATCTCATCAATCCTCCCATTTTTACAATAACATTTTTTAAAATCGAGTAGTGATTATGGGTCATGTCGGATTTGGATCTTATCGCATTAGTTATCGCTCTCGTGAGCACCGTGAAGCACTTATGAGTGCACTTGAAAATGGATGCGCTCTCATTGACACTTCTTCAAATTACACCAACGGAGAATCAGAAACACTCATTGGTGAAGTTCTAGAAAAAAATCCTCACTTTAAACCACTAATTATAACGAAAGCAGGCTACATTCAAGGAAAGGCCCTAGAGAGCTTAGAGCTTCTTCAAAAAGATAATCTGGCCTTAGAGGATTTGGTCGATTTAAGTTCATCACTAAAGCACTCGATACACCCAGATTTTTTACATCATCAAATCACACAAAGTTTAACTAGGCTTAAGAAAACCAAATTAGATTATTTTTTACTGCATAATCCAGAATATTATTTTCATCAAGATGCAGAGACTATCTCGAGAACGGAATATTACAAGCGTATTGAAAAAGCCTTTTTATTTTTAGAAAAAGAAGTCATTGTTTCTCGCATCGGCTCTTATGGAATTAGCTCGAATACTTTTGTCTTGCCTTTGGCAGATCCAACGGCCACAGACCTCAATAAAATTTTAGAAATTGTTAAAAAAAATAATCTCAAGCATTTTAAAATGATTCAATTTCCTTTTAACCTAATTGAAATAGGGGCCTTAGAGAAATTTGGAGACTACGGAGACCACAGTCTTTTGGAATTATGCCAAGAGCATGGGATTATGACTGTGGTCAATAGACCACTCAATGCTTTCACCAAAGATAAATTGGTGAGGCTTGCTACTTATGAGAGCTCTTTTTCAAATCTTGTTGATCAAGATGCAGAAGAACATTTTGAAATGTGCTTAAAGAGACTTCAAGACAAATGGAATGAGGGTGTAGATGAGGTGACGACTTCAGATGATTTTAATGAAATTGAAATGATCTCCCAATTAAAATCACTTTGGAATACACTGCCAACTCCAGATGCTGTTGACCAAGTTTATATGGGACATATTTATCCTTTTATCGCAAAAATTTGGGGCAGAGATTTAACAGCTCTAGAAGCCGCACCTTTTTTTAAGCTTTGTGAACTATCTCACTTATATGCAAGAAAAAATCTTTCGATAAAGGCCCTAGAGTTTAAACGTCAAGCTCAGGAAGTGGGGCTTTTGCCTCTTGATTCCAATGAAGCTTTCTCAACAATGGCGATTGAAACCTATTTAGATTATGGATTTGATTATGTTCTAGTTGGAATGAAAAAGCCTGAGTATGTTAATCAGCTAAAGCATCTTTTCTAAAATAAGCGATATTCACATTTAGGCAAAATTTGCCGACAAGCTCTCTGTCAACTAACAGATGGGGGAGTCAATGCAATTGCAAAAAATTGTGCCTAGGATGCTTGGAATTTTTATATTTTCGGCCGCTTTTAATCTTACTTATGCCGTAGAAAAAGTTCTTTGCTTGGTTACTAGTGATGTCGATAAAGACGTTGGTAAAATGGTTTATGAGCTGGATGAAGATGGAAGGTCTATAAAGCATCTTTATAAAGAATCATACTCTAACGGGACTCTTACAAGTCGAGAAGAGCTACAGATTCAAGATCTCTTAGGGGCGGGTATCATCTTAAATAAAATGGATAAATATGTCACTGTGAGAATGTATAGTCACAACTTCGATGCCCAAAGTGGTGGAGTTATTTACTTAGATACACTTTATAACGGAGTGACGGGTGAACGAAAAGAATACGTCATTGAAGTTAATCACGACGGCGAAAATGCTCATATGATTTTTAACAAGTCAGAATTTAGTCGAATGACCTTTATCGCTAAACGTTCAAAGATTTTGGGAATTATCGGTATTGATAAAGTCAATTTTACAAAATAAAAAAGTCCAGGGCAGCCTTTAGGCTTGCCCTGGATTTTGTTCTTTTGATTTAGTTAGGGTGACTATTAAGATAGTAATTTGAATAATAAAGAATGTTCCTAAAAATAATGCACCACCTTGGCTGAAGCCATAAGAGTGAAGCCCTGAGGCCAGAATATAATTCACACCAAACCAGGCCATCATAACACTCATAAAGGCACCGGCCGTAAAAGTCATGAAGCGATCATTTCTAATCCACGATGTGTAGCGACCATGCAATATGGCCATATAAAAACATAGGACAATTAAGCTCCATGTTTCTTTTGGATCCCATCCCCAAAAACGTCCCCATGAATAATCGGCCCAGACTCCACCGAGAATAATTCCCGCTGCCAGCATAACCGTTCCCCACTTAAGAGTAGTATAGATGATATCAGCAGCGGCGTTTTCTTCTTTTTGATTTATTTTACCTAAACGTTTTTTTATTAAAATAGTGTTGGCCAAAATCCAACTTAAGGCCAAAGCACCGTAAGAAAGAATGATGGTCGTAACATGTGTTGAAAGCCAAAAATTATCTCTCAAGACAGGCACGAGAGGAGAAATGGTAGCCGTTAGCATTCCGTTGGCAAAATTGATCATCATGAGTGTGCAAACATTGTAAGCAAGACCCATATACACAAAAAGATTTTCTTTTTTTAAGTGACCTAAGATGAGTCCGAGCAAGAGCGCTCCTGCTCCAGAGAATAAAACAGTCTCATACATATTGGTAATTGGCGCTCGTCCAGAAATAATAACTCTAAAGGCAATTAAGACAATTTGAGTAAGAATCGAAAGGACCGCAAAAGATAAAGCAATTTTGAAATTTTTAAAGAGTACTAGGCAGGCCAAGGCCACAATTGATAGAGTCATGGCCACACTCGCAAGTCCTGCTTTGGCGTAATAGTATTCAATCATGTATTTATCATTAAAGGCTTTATCGTAAGCTTCTTTTGATCTTAATAAAACGGGCATGAAAGGATCACTTGGGGTTAAAGATTTTTGGGCCACTACTTTTTCTTCTGTTAAAAAAGCAGTCAAGGGAAGCCAGTTTAAACTCGTTCCTTGAATATCGGCAAAGAGCCAATTATTTCCCGCTTTAATTTCTTTATAGAGATAAATATTGTCGGCAAGTTTTGACATTGATTTTTTATAAGAGTCATTGCCTTTAGGGGCACGGGCTTCATTTTGGATATCTTGTTCTCTATTTAATAAAGCTTCGTAGTCAATAAAATGTTCATCTTTAGCGAGTCCTAAAAATTTCATAGCGTCGACATGTTCAATTTTGGCATTGAGCTTGATCGTCGTGGGAAGTCCCATGCCATTGAGAGACAAAAGACAGTAAGCTTCTACGGCTGAAAGATCATCGACTTTGGTCTTTCCAGTTAAATTTTTAATAGCTTCAGAGGCATGAACATAAAGTGGCTTGACTCTGCCGGCCTGTAATATAGGAAGTGTTTCTAATTCTTTTTTACAAAAATAGGTTTCTTGGGATTGGACAAAAAAACTAAAAGTGAGTAGTGCAAACAATAGGTAAGTTTTCATGAAGTCTTAGCTCCTTTTTTCTTTTTATTGAGATTGTAGTGCCAGATGGCCCCAATGACTAACATCAATGAGCCCAAATATTTTAAACCTCTTCCTTGATCGACGTTGACGGCCAAAGTTGAATTGTAATTACCAGAATTATCTTGAGAGTAAGAGGCTTGATAAAAAGTAAAGCCTTGGTGCTTGAGAGGATTATTCATAAAAACATGGTGAGTGGTCATATTTCCATCAGAAAATAATTTAACAAAGGATTCATAGCTGGCAGGATTATTTGTACCAGGGTCTTTGTCCATTTTAAATTGGGTTAGAGCGATTTCAAAAGGAAGAGTGAGACTTTCTTTTGTTACTTCGATGATAACTTTTTTCCCACCGATGGCGAGGCTTAGTGGAGAGAAGTTAGAAACCCAATATTCTTTGCCTAAAATTTCAAGCTTAACAGCTCTTAAGTCACCTTTAATAATACTGCCGTTTTTTTGAATAGGAAGGGTTTCTATAGGGAGATTAAAAGGTACGAGTTTATCTTGGTGATCTGTGAGGAAAATTTCAGCCCCCATCCACGGCAACTGCACTCCTTTTCCTTTGAGCTCAATATCTTGCACTGACCACTTTTGATCTGCTTTGGTATAAAAAGCCACTTTTTTACCAAATAAAAAAAGATTCGGTTTTTCTTCAAAGATTTTTTTTGAAAAAATGCGAATCACTGATTTTTGATCAACTTGAAAATTCGTATCAACGGGGTAAGGAGAAAAATCTGGAAAAAATGTCAGTAGTTTTTTTGTTCCTGCTTCAACGACAGGATAAACTACAAAACGATTTTTAGCACTTGTCGCATTAACCGAAAGTTTTTTTTCTTCAGGTGTAAAACAATCGGCAGTATCAGCATTCCAAATAATAAGACCAGACGGCGATGGAGTTTCAAAACAATTGGCCAAGTTTGCTGGCATATAATTAAAAGTGAGTGGTCCCATTGATTGAGTCGATTGAAATTCGCCACTGGCTTCAGGGTGAAGTGTTAGGACTATGTCTTGTGCTGCAAAAGGATTTTTAAAAAAATATTTCGATGAATGAAGTGGTGTTGCTGCAGGATAAGTATTAATCGCGTCGGTCCAAACAAATTTTCCTTCAGCAAAAGGTAGATACTGAAGAACTTTTATTCCATCATATTCCGAATTTAAATTGGCGGCAAAAGCTGCAAATGGTAATTCACTAGTGACTCGTTTACCAGTATCAGGATAAGTAATTTTGAGAACATCTTTAGAGAGAATGACTTCTCTAGCTGGTTCATTGGGTGCTAAGTTAATACTGCCATCAACGCCAGCGACATAAGTAATAACTGATCCAATTCCGACAATGATTAAGCCCGCGTGAATCACATAAAAACCATAGAGACGTTTTTTGGGTGGAAGGCGCAAGATGGCCGCAAAAATAATGGACATTAACATACCAAATTGAATGAGCATGAAAGGGACAGTTTTATAGATCATTCGATTCGCAAAATCTGTTCCGTAATAAGACTCAAGTAAAGTTCCAGCTATCATAGAGAAAGTAAAAAGAAGAATGATAATGACAGCAAATTTGAGACTTCCAATAAATCTTTCGACTTCTTCCCAATTAATTTCTAAAATTTTTTTCATAATCCGTTCCAACTGTATTTTTGTTATAAATATAACATAGAGCAATCGCGCTAGTAAGGAATTACTTCTGAGACAAGACTTTTGAGACCAGAAATAGGGAACCAAAAAAGAGAGGCTGATGAATTAAATAAATGAAGAGTGAATGTTGACCTAAATAGTTCAGAGATTTTATGGATTTATTTTCATTGAGATTTAGTTTATACAAACCTTTGTGGGCAGCAAAAATCCCTAGAAGACTGGCCCCCATCCAAGGAAACGGTGAAATATAATCCCAAGAACCATGAGGAAGCTCAATCCAGGGCAAGTTATAGTCCCAAAAAATAGAAGGAATAAATAATAGCAGAGTAATAAAAAGTGAAAGCCTCGGTCGTTTGAGAAAAAATAAACTAATAAGTGAGACAAGAGCAATGGAGTGAAGGGTGCCAAAATAAATCCAGTTTTCTGGGAAAAGTTTGTAGGTGACTAAACTTATAACCAAGGCCCAAAAAGAAATAAGGAGGAGCCTCTTATTAAAAGATTTCCACTTTATTTGATGGCCATGGGCCAAAAAAAGTCCCATTCCCACAGCAAATAAAAAGAGAAATACAATGAGCCTAGGGAGAAAATACCAAAATGGGGACCGAAGCATGTCTATTTTGATAAATCCAAAATAATTTAAATCGAAAGTGAAATGAAAAATAAACATGAGAATAACAGTAAAGCCTCTTAAAACATCGACGATAAGATAGCGTTTTTGTCTCAATAATTCATTCGCTTCTAGGCTTTGATCACTGGATAATATCTGTTTTAATTGTTTCATATTTATGCTTAGATTATTTCATGATTAAGCTCTCAAGCAAAAAGAAATTTTACTTATTTTTTCCAATTGTTGTAATTTCTCTAATTGTCATTGGCGCTTTGAGCTTTTATTTTGTGGCCTTGAGCAAAGTTCCACAAATGAGCGGAGAGTTGTCAATTTCTGGTTTAAAAAAACAAGTTCGCGTGGAGCGAGATCATTTTGGTGTACCACATATTTTTGCAGAAAATAATTTAGATGCTTTTAGATCCTTGGGCTTCATCATGGCCTCCGAAAGATTATTTCAAATGGACATTAGTCGACTTTTGGCCCGGGGGGAGCTTGCTTCTCTCATTGGAGAAAAAGCCTTGGAGTCAGATCTTTTATACCGCAATCTAGGACTTCGAGACCACGCTGAAAAGTGGCTGGTTAAAAAATTAAAAGACCATACTTTTGATCCTGAAATGCTTAGTGAGTCTCAAGCTTTTTACGACGGTGTTAACCAGTTTATTGAACACGGCCCAACACCGATTGAGTATTTGATTTTAGGAGGAAGGCCTAAAAAGTTTAGCATGGTAGATGGAATGAGTTTTATGGGACTCATGAGTTTTAGTTTTGGACTTGCTCCCACGATGGATACGCTTTTATCTAAACTCATAAAAAGACCAGGTTTAAGTGAGGATCTCGTCGAAGATATGCGCATTGAAAAAATTCCAAGTTCAAAACAGCGTTATGTCTACACTGACGAAAGTTTAGATTCAGATTTAGACAAAAAAATTACGAGTGTCATGAGTGGTCTTGAAAATGCTTACACCCTCTTTGAAGGATCTAATGGATGGGTTTTATCTGGTGAGAGATCTAAGTCAGGAAAGCCCATACTGGCCAACGACCCTCACATCACATTTTCTTTTCCAGGTGTGTGGTTTGAAGCTCATATTAAGACGCCAACTTATGAGCAATACGGCCATTTTCTTCCCGGGGTTCCCTTTCCAGTTCACGCTTTTAATCGTGAACGAGGATGGGGTTTAACCATGAGTTTGGTTGATGATATGGATCTTTATAGCGAAAAAATAAATGAACAAAATAAAACCTATACTTTTAAAGGCGAAGAGCTGCCTCTCATCGAAAGATTAGAAATTATAAAAATTAAAAAGAAACCTGATGTCGGCTTAAAAGTTTATTCAACCGCGCACGGACCCATTTTAGAAGCGGCTTTAAAAAATCGTGATAAATCAGAAACCCTCTCCTTACAATGGGCTTTTTTTGATCCTGAAAATGATCCAATGACGGCCCTTTATTTTATGGGAAAAGCTCACAGTATGGAGGATTTCAAAAAAGCGGTGGCCACAGGCAAGGCACCTGGACTCAATATGATGTATGCTGATCATCAAAATATTGGGTGGTGGCTTTTTGGGGAAGTTTGGCAAAAAAGAAAAGGACTTAAAACAGATCAGATTTTAAATGGAGAAAGTGGCAATGATGAAATACTGAGAAGCCTTCCATTTGAAAAAAAACCACATCTTGAAAATCCGGCAAGTGGAATCATTATTACGGCCAATACAAGGCCTCTTGGCTACCCTGAAGGCATGCGAGGCGACTGGCAAGCGTCTGATAGAAAAAACACATTAGAATCAATTTTTGCCCAAAAGAAAGTGTGGTCTGTGGATGAAATGAAAGAGATTCAAACTTTATCAATGGATTTTGAGAATAAAAAAATTCTGAAATATTTATTAAATGAACTTGGGACTTTAAGTTCAGCTGACCGTGAAGAATATAAAGAGGCAATAACTATTTTAAAAGACTGGGATTATATTTCATCTGTAGATTCACTTGCTCCTTCGCTTTATTATACTTGGTGTTATCAAATTATTAACGATCTTTTAGCTTTAGATTTATCAATCGACGAAAAAGAAATGGTTACCAAAGGTCCGAATGCTTGGATCTTTTTTCAGCGTATATTAGAAAATAAGAATTCACCGTGGTGGATTAAATTTAATCGCAATTTACTTATTACCAGTGCCTTTAAAGATTCTATAAAAAAATTAAAAGATCATTTAGGCCCTGACAGTCATGAGTGGAAGTGGGGCAGGCTTCATACGATAGAGTTCGTGCATCCTATTGGGAGAGTGCCGCCAATGAATAAAATATTTAACTTGGGACCTTATCCGGCACCGGGCTCTACTCATGAAGTAAATAATTTTAAATTCACAGGACTCCTTGATGGCTTTAAGGTCAAGGCAGGTCCATCCACGAGAAAAATTATCGATTTTGACCACCCTGAAAACTCTTGGGGAATACTTCCAGTTGGTAATTCTGGTCATCTCCTCTCGCCATTTTACAAAGACCAAGTAGAGCTTTTTTTAGCTGGCAAGTACCGATCTTTGTCGCTTGATTTAAAAGACAGCGATGTCAGCTATAAATTAATTTTAAATCCCAATTAAAAATTTTGTTTTTGGTGCGCCATGATCAAAATGGTTTTGTTTGTACTTAGTTTGATGGTGCCATGGCCTTTGTTACTTAGACCATAGGAGCTTAGGGGGCTTAATTCTTTCTTGTTTTTTAATTGGTAATCGCAGTCACCTGTGAGGGTGATTTTTACTTTTTCAAAAGATACAATTGAAAAAGTTCCCTCGATACTGCAGGAGTGATTTCCCGGTGGAAGGCATAGTATCTTTTGATCTATAATGGCCTTTGAAATGAATTGAGACTTAGGCATTTTTTTTATAAACTGAAATATTTCACCTAAACTTATAAGCTCATGGTCTTTTCGCCCGCCCGAAAATCCTTGAAAATGGTAATTGCCGGCTTTTTTTTCTTCTAATTTTCTCTTTAAATAAAAAGCAAGATCGGACTCAGCCTGATTATTTTTTAAAAAAGTCATGGGAGATTTCGCGCTGTCACCGTCCCCGTAGGATAGAGGAGAGGTGATTTTTTTACGGAGGGCCCGACTCACGCGATTCACATGGCGTAATCCACCGTCAATAAAAGCTAATTCTTTGATTGGCAGTAAACTCAAAAGATGAGCTCCACTTTCCATAAGTTTTCGAGGTCCTATTACTAGAAAGTCAGCGGAGGGATTCTTTTTTGTTGTGATTCGTTTTTGCATTTTGCTCATAATAGAGTATCTTCAATTTATTATCTAATTCCAAGGGACTTAGCATTGATTTTTGACCGTACAAATTTTTCCAAGCGTGCTTTAAGCATTATAGAAAATTTAAGTTTTCAAAACCCTAATCAGACTCGAACATTCGATTTCTCTATTGGTAAAAATGACAAAATTTTGACAGTTCACCACAATTTTGACTTAAACCAAGACGAATTGAGTGCACTCTTGGCTGATGTCCTATGTCGGCTTGCCCTCGATAAGACTTTGAAGGAATTGTGGGGGCTTACTTTCAGGGAGCTAGAAAATTTCTTGCGAGATGAAAATCATAGGCCAGCTTTCAATCTTCATACAGACATAGCTGAAAGTGAATTTAAGAAGCTTAAATTAATCTTTCTAGGCTTCGGATACTCTTTTTTACTAGAAGGTTTTAAAGGCCAATTTTTAGCATGGCAGGAGCTTTCTCTAGTGGAAAAAAACCAGCTTGCTGTCATACTTTGCCAGAAATTAAATTGGGAATTTATTTTTGCTGACAATAGCTCTATTCATTTTATTTCACCCTATGCTTGGGCCCAAAGTGCAGACTGCCATATGTTCTTAGAGGCTGCTTTGGATGGAGAGCTCACCCGCTCATTAATTAAAGTGGTTGCCGTAGTAGGTTAAATTAAAGTAAAATTTTAAAAGTTTGAATTTTTCTATTTTTAGATGTTGAGGTATCAATGAAAATTTTTTCTCTTCTTTTACGTATTGCTATAATGGCCGTTTTAACCCTTTCATTATCACAAACTTTCGCTCAAGATGCGGCTAAAGGGAAAGCTCTCTATGCTTCATGTGTCTCATGTCACGGGGATCAAGGCGGGGGATCGACCAGCGAAAAAGCGCCAAAATTAGCTGGGCAGCATGATTGGTATATTGTTAAACAACTTTCTGAAATTAAATCTGGAGTGAGAAAAAGAAGTGACTCTGCTCCTTATAAAGGGCTTTCGGACCAAGATATAAAAGATTTAGCCGCCTATATTGTGACTCTTTAATAATTCCAATTAGACTAATTAATTTAAAGCAAAGGACTGCTATGAAGTTAACTTTCAAAAAAGCAAAAACAGAGAAAGATATAAAGGTAATCTACGATTATAATATCGACGCCTTTTCAGATTCACCTGATTTCAAGTGGTCATTTGATGAAATTAAAAAAGAAGTGGCCGATGGATGGGAGCTTTATTCCCTGTCGTGCGAAGCCGAAGTTGTGGCCGCTGTCTTCTATAAAATAGAGGGCGATGCTCTTCAAACCAAGAATACTGCCATAAAAATTGAGCATCAAGGCGCAGGATTGTCTCATTCTATTAAAGAATTCTTTGAAAAAGTGGCCCGTGAAAATAAATTGAAGCGTATTTTTCATTATTGCCGCATTGATAATTTTAGAATGTATTCTTTGAATGAATCTCATCAATATAAGAAAACTCCTAGGAAACTTGGACCTGAAGGACTCGTTGTTGAGTGGGTGAAAACGATAAAATAATCTTCACTTTGTAGCTTCATTGAAGCTTGATTGTGACTTTCTCGAGGGAAAAAATGATTAAAAATGAAAAAAAAGTGATTTTTCCCCTAGACATGATGAAAAGTTTAAAGCAATAATTTAAAGAGGAGTGATTTTCTCGAGGGAAAATCAAAAAAAAAGAAACTTGAAAAAGAAATTTGAACGAAAATAGACAGCGGATAACGAAAGCGAAAAGCTTAAAATAAACCAATTTAGACAATCAACAACATGTCTAATTTAACGGAGGAATCTCAAATGGCAGTAAAGAAAAAAGCTACAAAAAAAGCAGCTACTAAAAAAGCAGCTCCAAAGGCTACTAAAAAAGCAGCTCCAAAAGCTACTAAAAAAGCAGCAGCTCCAAAAGCTACTAAAAAAGTTGCAGCGGCTCCAAAAGCTACTAAAAAAGTTGCAGCTCCAAAAGCTACAAAAAAAGCAGCTCCAAAAGCTGTAAAAGCTAAGACTCCAAGAAAGCCAAATGCAGCTTTCATGAAAGCACTTACTCCTTCAGCTATCCTTGCTGAAATCGTTGGAAACAAGCCACTTCCAAGAACTGCAGTTGTTTCTAAAATTTGGGACTACATTAAGAAGAACAATCTTCAAAACCCAAAAAACAAAAGAAACATTATTGCTGACGATAAACTAGCAAAACTTTTTGGAAAAAAAGAAGTAACTATGTTTGAATTAGCTGGGATCGTTGGAAAACACCTTTCTTAATTTCAAAAATGACTAGCAGAATGCTAACATAATAAAGAAGCCACCTTTTAGGTGGCTTTTTTATTTTCTTTTTTTAGATGGTGAAATTGTACTTGAATATTGAGTTGAGATTTTATCCGTAACCCATTGTGCCTCATTATTTTTTTTCATTTCAACGGCAACTTTTAAAAATAAATTACATTGAATTCCTGATGCGATCTGGCCTTCTGGATTTTGAAAATTTGTATAACTCAAGCAGCTTTCTGCATAAAAATTAAGATACTCTGGGAAATTTTGAGCAAAAAGATTAATGATAGCTTTATTTCGTGGAAGTTTAGGGTCTTTAAAAATTCTATCGGGAATGAGTGGCAGCTTTTTAATCTTTTCTAACAGAGTTTGTCGTTTAGTGAAATTTGAACTGAGTAGCTCTATTTTCTTCCACGCTATATTCATTTTTTCACCTACGACTGGGCCATCTAAAAGATAGGTCATAGCATAGAGATCCTCTTCTTCACTCGTTAAACTGCCATAAGCACTCAGTAGGTTTAAGGCCATTTCTTTATCTAGGCCGCTACTTTCAGAAGAAATTAGGGCATTTTTTAGTGTGGGAGTGATCTTCACAAAACATTTATCAGGGATAAATCTCTTAATGAGAGGAGCGTATTGGCCGTTGAATTCAGCATCAAAACTTTCTTTCGTGAGTTTATTAATGACGGCCTTTTGAACGTTTGGTTTTTCGCAATAGAGATTGGCGATGTTGTCATTGACGGCCATTTGGTAGAAAGGCCAGCTTGTGAGTTCACTTGGATATTTTTCAATTAAACCAGCGAGATCAAGGCCTATATCGGGATCTTTTTTAGAGAAAAACCAAAAAGAAGAAAGCTCTTTGTCGCAAATTTTAAAATCTGAAGTTTTATCTTTGTCTACTTTTAAAGAAGCTTGAGAGTAACATTCGCTGAAATATTTTTTGGCATAGAGAGAGCGTTTTAATTGAAAAAACTCATCGTGCATTAAAGCACTCGACCTGCCTATAGCTTCAATCTTTTTATAGCTTGCAGCTGAAAAATCTTTTGTCTTAAGCTTGTAATCAATCATCTCCATGGCCATAGATTGATACATTGTCTTCCAGAGCTTTTGACGCTCACTAGGTCTAATATCGTTGACGTGAAGGAGAAATTCTTCAAAGTTTTTTTCTTGTTCTAGTGCCTGCAGGTCCTTGAGGTCATACAAAGTCTCTGCTTTTAAGCATGTCAGGGTGGAAAGGAGAATGAGGGATTCTAGTATAGGCATAACTAAATTTTAGGGATGGAAATGTTATTAGTCAAACTTCAAAAGATGTAGTCGAATGACTCATTTTAAGCTAATTTTGTAAGACTAAAATTATTACCTCTACCCTTTGCTGGAGTTGACCTATGTCCTTAGTACCAAAGGATTTTTTAAGTAGTCTTAAAAGTGTAAATAAAGCCGATTGGAAGATCTTTTTCTATGAAGAATTTGCCAGCGTTTTTCTAAACGAGGCAGGAGAGTTAAATGATGACGTATACCTTGCTCTATCTCCTCATTTAAAAATAGCTGGAGAAAACTTTCGCGAGCAAATGAATTTTAGATCACTTCCTTTTTTAGTCGGCTTTTTTAAAGATAAAAAAGAAGTGAGAATGTATTCACCAAAACTTTCTCAAGAGCTCTTTGTTCTTCAGCAAAGCGACATTTATGAGCTTCCTTTAGATATCGTTAAAGAAATGCGCCTCCATACAGAGCTTGCCGCTTCATTGCAAACAAAAAAATTTCCTACAGTCATTGAAAGTCTGATTGCAGTGGATGGCCTTCCCGATTTATTAAATGATTCTAAATTTAATCAAATTGAAGAGCGTGCTAACGAGATTGTTTTAAAATTACTTCGTTATCTCAACGAATACCGCCCTTCTTTGTTTGAAGATATTTCGGATTTTGGTTTAGGACTCACGGCCCAGTATGCACTTCTTCGAATTCATTTATTAAAGTTTTTGGCCATCTTGCCTTCACTTGACCACGATAAAAAGGGTGTTGAAGTTAAGCGAATTCTCATTGAAGCCTTGTCGCGATTTTTAAAAGATAATAAAAAAGCGAGATTTGCTAAAAAGAAAGGACAAGACCGCGCTCTACCTCGCTCTCATACGTTTGGGATTCAAATTCTCTATAGACTCTTTAAATTAATTCCACCTTGGCCACTGGCCGCAGTGATTAGGTATGCTGTTAAACTCATGGCCAAGCGTTTTATTGCTGGTGAGAGTATTGAAAAAGCCGATCGTTCATTGAAGTCTTTAAGTCAGACAGGAAGGGACGTCACTCTCGATCAATTGGGTGAATTGGTCGTTTCAGAAAAAGAAGCCGATCACTATAAGTCTGAAGTTTTAAAATTAATTAATGGTTTTTCTTTGCATGTTAAAAAAGGTGAACGAAATGTAGCAGGGATAAATCGTGCTCACGTTTCTATCAAGGTTTCGGCCCTTTGTTCGGACTTTAAGCCACAGGCCTTTGACTATACTTACAATTTAGTTGGCCCACGCTTAAAAGAGATTCTTCTAACGGCCAAATCAGAATCAGTATTTATTAATATCGATGCCGAACAT
This sequence comes from Bacteriovoracaceae bacterium, assembly GCA_043721975.1. GTDB lineage: Bacteria > Bdellovibrionota > Bacteriovoracia > Bacteriovoracales > Bacteriovoracaceae > Bacteriovorax. The sequence goes on along the minus strand of JAYSPR010000402.1, from coordinate 13,982 downwards.
TATCACTACCGCGATGTGGTTTTTAAAATTTATAAAAAAGTTCTTCTTGAAACCAGCGAATTACATGACTACAGCGACACTGGAATTGTTATTCAAGCCTATCTTAGAGATGGATACCTTCACCTTCAGGAAATAATTTCACTCGCTCAAACCAGAAAACTTCCAATGCCAGTGAGAATTGTTAAAGGAGCCTACTGGGATGCTGAAACTGTAGAAGGTGAGGCCCATAGCTTTAACGCACCTCAGTTCTTAAATAAAGAAGAAACAGATATTCACTTTAGACAGCTTATTTTAAAAATTTTAGAGTCTCATCCGCACTTAAAATTGGCACTTGCTTCTCATAACTTTTCTGACCATGCTTTTGCTGAAGCGGCTAAAGAACTTTTTTATCCTACTGTAGGCGAAATAGAGCATCAGTGTTTACACATGACTTATGAAGCTCTCTCAACAGCACTAGCAAAAATGGGCTGGGCCACAAGAAATTATGTTCCGGTTGGAAGTCTCTTAGTTGGCATGGCCTATCTTGTAAGACGTATTATGGAAAACTCCTCTCAGGTGGGTGTTCTTACGATTATGCGCTCCCATAAAAAGCATCTTACTTTACAGTCTCCTTATGAAATTCATAAAGAAAAAATTAAACTAGGAAAAGTGGTCAGGGATGTTTCAGCTTCAAAATTAGAAGATGAATTCTTTAACGTCACACCAGTGAGAATGTACTTAGATAATGAAAGACAATGGGTAGAAAATGCTCTTTTAAAATTTAAGGCAAATGGACTTAACCAATTTTATAAAAATGATTTTGTTTGTCACGGTGAAAAAATTGAAATAATTTCTAGTTCAGATGCCTCGATAAAAGTTGGAAGCATTCAGTTTGCTTCACTTGACGACGCGAAACTGGCACTAACAACAATTGATCAAAGTTATTTAAGTGGCCATTGGGCCCAGGCAAAATGGTCTTTTAGAACGGTCACTTTAATTAAAGCTGCCAATATTATGCTCGCCCGAAGAAATGAGTTATCAGCTTTAATTGTTTACGAAGCTGGTAAATCTATAGCGGAAGCTCTAGGTGATGTGGATGAGGCCATCGATTTTCTTAATTTTTATGCTCGCACAGAAGCTTTTTTACAGCGCAATCACACTAACCTGTTAAGTCGTGGACCTTCAGTTGTTATTTCTCCATGGAATTTTCCACTCGCTATTCCCTGTGGGATGGTGGTGAGTTCGCTTGTCTGTGGAAATACCGTTATTTTAAAATCGGCCGAGCAAACTCCTCTGATTGCCCAGTGTTTAGTTAATATACTTCACGCATCTGGTGTTCCAAAAGATGTCCTTATTCATTTACCTGGTGAAGGTGAAGTTGTCGGTGATTACTTAGTAAAAGATGAAAGAATTTCAACCATTATTTTTACTGGCTCGAAAGCAGTTGGAACTTATATTTCAAAAATTGCGAGAAAAAGAGTTTATAAAAATACTTTAACAAAAAAGTCTTATCTGGTTAAGGCCATTACTGAAATGGGTGGAAAAAATGCAGTTATTGTCACTCAAAATGCGGAGTTAGATGAAACTGTTTCAGGGATTTTATATTCGGCCTTTGGGCATGCAGGTCAAAAGTGTTCTGCATGTTCTCGAGTGATTGTTCACAACTCGTTAAAAGCGAAATTAATGGAAAGGTTACAAGCGGCTTGTCTCGATTTAAAAGTTGGGTCATCTTTTTTATTTGATACAACGGTGAATCCCGTCGTCACTCAATTTGATAAAGAGAGAATTCAATTGGCCGTTAAAGAAGCGAGCGCTGAAGCCAAACTTTTTGGTGGATCTGTTGTGGTGGATAGGTCACAAGAGAACTTGCCAGGGTTTTGTGTGGGGCCTGCGATTATTGAATTGCCTATGAGCCGTGCTTTAAATAAAGAAAGTTATGCCCAAAGAGAAATTTTCGGGCCGGTGGTTCATATCACAGGTTTTGAAACACTTGATGAAGCAGCTTCGATTTTTAACAGCACTGATTATGCTCTGACTGGCGGAATTTTCAGTCAGTCTCAAAATGATATTGATAAGCTCCTTTTAAAATTAGAAAGTGGAAATATTTATATTAATAGAACCATTACAGGTGCCAGGGTTGCCATTGAACCATTTGGGGGATTTAAGCTCTCTGGAACAGGGCCTAAGGCCGGAGGAAGACATTATATTATTTCTCTACATCAAATTGATGACCAGATAGGGCTTAATGAAAGATTGAGTCTCGCTAGTATTGAAGAAGGGCATGCGTCTCGACTAGATTTAAAAAGACCTTCTAAGCTGACAGCAAATTCAAGACTAGAGAGAATGGAAAAATTTTTAGATATTTATGTTTCAAACTTTGAAACATTTCACCAAGGAATTTTTAGAAACTATAAAGAGTCTTTAAGAAATTATAAAAAATGGCTTTCAAAAAACTTCCTCAATTTTATTGAGAAGGAACATAAAAACAGAACAATCCCAGGGCAGTTGAGTTTTAATGATTATTCACTGAAAGCAGAACATGCACTGGTTATCTCAGTGACGGATAAGCCTCATTTAAAAACATTGATTCAAATTTTAACTTGCTTGACCGTTGGAACTGGAATCACGATTGCTTGTCGAAATAAAAAATCTTTTTTATGGTGGATGAATTTTAGAGATGCACTTTTTCAAGTTGGATTTTCAAAAGAAAACTTAGAAGTTTATTTTGCTCAATCTCACGAACTAAAAAAAGTTCTTAATGATCCCATGCTGTCGGTTGTGATCTATGATGGTCTTATCGAAGAGTTTAATTCACTGGTGGGGAATCTGTTAGATGATAAGGCACCAAAAGAAGAAAAACGCATGAAGCTTTTTTTAACTCCTGACGATCATATTCATGCTGAAGATTTTTATCATCAACTTTTGAATTTTGTCTGGGTTAGATCTCTCGCGGTGAATACCATGAGGCATGGAGCTCCTTTAGATTTGGAAATTTAATTATGAGTTTTAAAATTGGAATATTTGGATGTGGAAATATGGGGGAGGCCCTGGCCTTTGGTTTTCGCTCCCACAGTCCTGATTTGAAACTTTTTCTTTTTAACCCTACAATAAAAAAAGCTGAAATCTTGGCAAGTAAGGTTCAGGGAGAGCTTGTTCCATCAATTGAATTAATGCCTCTTGATTGTGACTGGTATATTCTGGCCTTTAAGCCACAGACTTTAAAAGACTTTCATTTTAATTTTAAAGCGAACTCTCAAGTCCTTTCGCTACTTGCCGGAGTAGGAATAAAAGCACTTGAGAAAAAATTTCAACAAACGAGATTGGCCCGATTAATGCCTAACACTCCTTCAAAGTTGGGGCTTGGTGCAAATTTATTTTATTCACCTTTTGATTCCAGTCAATTTATCGATTACCTAGAATGCTTAGGAAAAGTGTTTGTTATTTCATCAGAAGATCAGCTCGATAAACTTACTGGTATAAGTGGGTCTGGGCCTGCGCTTATTTTTGAATTTGCTAAAGGCTTTTTTGATAATGCAATTCTAAGTGGATTAGATCAAAAAACATCTTTGGAACTCATTAATCAAACATTTTTAGGTTCTGTGAAGCTTATGGAAAATGCCCAAAAAGAGGGGATTTCGCTCGCTCAATTAAGAGATCAAGTCGTCTCAAAAAAAGGTGTGACCTACGAAGCCTTACAAACTCTTGAAGCTCACAAGTTTCAAGATATACTCACTCAAGCTTTTAATAGTGCGCACGCGAGAACGATAGAATTAAAAAAGGAAATGGATCATGCTTGAATCACTCGTTAAAAAAAATGTCCCTCAAAAATATCAAGACACTCTTTTTGTTAGGCTTTTTGGTTTAATGAAGGTGCCCATGATTTACTGGGTTTCACCCAGTATTATTTTAATGAATGATGAAAAATGTATTGTGAAAATTCCTCTTAATCGCCGAACAAAAAATCATTTGAATTCAATGTACTTTGGAGTTCTTTGCACTGGTGCCGACATTGCTGGTGGTTACGTGGCGATGAATGAAATAAGTCTTTCAAAAAAGAAAGTAGCATTGTCTTTTAAAGATTTTAAAGCAGATTTTTTAAAAAGAGCAGAAGGTGATGTGCATTTTATCGTCACTCAGATACCTCAAATCAAAAAATTCGTAGCTGAAGTTATAGAAAGTGGGGAACGCATGAATTTTCCAGTGGAAATTAGTGCAGTCGTTCCGAGTATTAATCCCAATGAAGAAGTGGCAAAGTTTACTTTAACTCTTTCGCTTAAAGTAAAATCTTAGGCCGGATTTTCAGAATCAAGAAATTCACATTTAATCTGTGGGAAATTTATTTGAACTTGTTTCATAAGAGATAATATTCCAAATTTTTCAGTGGCGTGATGTCCTCCAGCAAACATATGGATATCAGCCTCTCGTGATTCGTGGTAGTCGTGCTCACTCATTTCGCCAGTGATATAGGCATCAAGTCCTAACTTATGGGCGTCTCTCCACTGTGAATTGGCCCCACCTGTGATGATGCCGACAGATTTAATAAGTTTATCATTAGGATAAGAATACATTACAGAATGATTGAGTTTTAATTCAAGCCTACTTTTTAATTCAAGTCCTTTAATGCCTTCTTTAAATTCACCCTTGATTCCAGTAAAGGCTCCTTTGTATTGACCAAAAGGGCTCAAGTTTTCTAGATTAATTTCACGGGCGAGTGAAGCTGCATTGCCAATTTCTAAATGTGAATCTAGTGGCAAATGGTAGGCAAAAAGATTGATATCATTTTTAATAAGCGGACTAATTCTTTTATAAAAAGCTCCAGTGAGTGGCATCGTCCCATGAAATTTCCAAAATAATCCGTGATGAACAATAAGTGCACAGGCTTTTTTTTGAGCAGCATAGCTCGCTGATTCTTTTGTCGCTGAAACACTAAAGAGGAGATGTTCTAATTTTTCTTTCCCTTCAATCTGTAAACCATTAGGGCAGTAATCATCAAAGAGTTCAGGACGAAAAAGTGAGTTTAGATAATTTAAAAGCTCAGATCTATTTAAACTAAAATCTTGAGCATTCATTAATTATTCTCATAAGATTCATCAAAGGGTTTATCAAATGGCTTATAAGATGAATTCGTTGCTTGTGGTGTGCTTTGTTTTTCCAAGCTTATTTTTAATTTTGCCACAGTGTCATGTAATTCATGGTGATGAGGTGCGATAGTTAAGGCCAGAGAAAACTCAGTTAAAGCTTGTTCATAGTCTTTTAATAAAACATAGGCCCTTCCAGCGTTGATGTATGGGTATTCCCGGTTTTGGTAGTTGTGTGCGCGCTTAGCGATTTCAAACCAACGAAGACTTTCTTTAATCATTCCTTCTGAAAGAATATAATTTCCATAATCGTTATAAGCAGGTCCGTATTGAGAATCGAGTTGGATGGCCTTTAAGCAATAAGTCTTCGCTTCTTTTCTGTCTTCTAATAATGAGAAACTCCAGGCAAGGAGAGTTAGGACTTCGGCAGTCTCCTGGTAGTTTCGGGCCTTAAGAAAATTTTGCTTGGCCTCTTCGAAGTTTTTTTGCGTAATAAAAAAATGTCCCTTGTGAAGAAATTGATCATACCTTTCTTCTCTTTTTGTTTGCAAAAAATTTAAAGGAGCATTGGTTTCTGTGACTGATTCAAGAGCGTATTGGTTTAAGGCATTTTCATCGACATGAAAGAGTGGAGCTCTTGTGTCTGTATCAGTTTGAGAAATGGTAGGAATGCTTTCTTCATTGGTAAATCCCGACCTTGGGTATTGAATATCAAGGCTGCTTGATTCATTAATCATGTTATGAAATTCATAACAATTTCTATAGATCAGATTGATGTAGGCCAGAGAAGTTTTATCAAAACTCATACTTTTAACTGGCAACTTAATCATAGACTCGATAAAAAGATTAGAGCTTTTTATTTGTGACTTAAATGATTCAATTCCCGGTTCGTGATTTTGAACTTCAATTTGTTGAAATTGATTTTCAAAAAATTGGTTCATGTCATACAGAAGTTTTTGAATTTGATTTTTACCACGGGCCTGGTATTGAAGCTTTTCAAGTTCAGTAAAAGCAAAGAGTAAACGTTCTAGATAACCAGTTGCTGTGTAAAACTCTGTGAGAATGAGTGTCTTGTTGACTTCCATGCAATCTTCCTTGATAAGCACTGTTATGTTAAGAATCAAAGTTCATCTTGAACAATATATTCTTAGGATTATTTTAGTTCATCTCGATTTTCTTAATCAATGTTTTTTTAATAAATGTGAGTTTGTGCCCTATAAAAATGTTATAGTGCCAAATTGACTCAAGATTTCATGAATACTTTCTTTAACTTTCTTACTTTGTTAACTCATATTCAATTAAACGCTTGTCAGCAGCTACATTTGTATAGCGTTTTGAGATCATCTCGAAAATATTATCTGATTTATCACCAACTTTTTGAGAAGCAATATCTCTAAAGTTGACTACTCCGGCACCTTTAGGAGCATCTTTTCCAAAGAGTTTACCAAATGGATTATCATCTGATCCCCCTTCCTTTTTTTGCTTGTTGTTTATTCCAAATCCACCTACGACTGAAAACCCTGAAGCATCGCTATACTTAGGTCCTCCAGCAGCGACGTTACCACCGGCACCATCTTGAGCGGCTCCAGCTGCACCACCAGAACTTCCGCCACCGCCAGATCCACCGCCGCCAGCTCCAGAGCCACCACCGCCGCCTCCGCCTGATGATCCATTGCCTTTGGAAGTAACAGTCGCCATACCAGATCCTTCAATCCCATTATCTTTACTGGCCGCTGCGATCACACTTCCAACAGGAGTCACACCTGCGCTTTCATTTGAACCAATAGCATTACTGCCTGTTGTTCCAGTATCTGCAGCAAGAGTTGTCCCAGCATAGTTTGTTCCTGTTGCTCCACCGCCAAAGGTGATGACGTTCCCATCAATTCCATCAAAGGTTCTATCGAGTCCACCAGTCAAACATTGTGGTTGTCCAGGATTCATTTTACAGTAAGAAGTTTGTGCTTCTTCTTCAGAAACAACAAATGGATCGACTGGTTTGTAAGCATCGATCTTATTAATGGCATTATCGACATTGTCTGCTGATTTACCCATTAAGCTTGCAAGAATGGCATTACTTCCTGCTTCAGTTGCAATGGCAATGAGTTTTCTTTTCATGGCGTCTAGTTGTGACTGGTTTTTGGCGAGTTCAAAGCCTCCGCGTCCAGCAGCTTTACAATCATCTGTAGTCACATTACGTGAAGCTGAAACAGGAATATCTTTACGCATTTTTCCACAACGGCTGGCAATTTCGTTTGAGTCAGGAATATCTTTGTAAATAGAGTAAAGGTAACCAAGTTTTACGGTATCAACCGCTGTTCTTTGATTGTACATATCTTTTTGCATTGAAAATGAATCTCTTTGTGCTTTGAGTGCTCCAGTTGCAGAGTTTTTTTCATTCATGTAGTTGAGTTGAGAATCTGCAATTTTTCCTTTGTAGACAACTTCTTGAGTTTGATTTCCTACTGTCTGGAATGTTTCAATGAGCTCTAACTGACTAACGAATTTTTTACATCCATCATAATCTAATGTTTCCATACCGGCCGATGAACATTTTATCGCTCCAGCACTGGCCATTGCTTGCATGGCACTTGCAGCGTTTGCCCCTTGAGTTGGCATTTTTGCCGAGCTCTCACTTTTACTTGGTCTATTGATTTCTTCATTGCTCCAATCTCTTTCGAAAGAGTCGATTAAGAAGGCAACAGATTCACACTTAGCAGCGTGAGCTGCTGCATCGATATTGCATTTTGCTCTTTCTTTTGAATCAGCTGCACAGCACAGATATTCGATATTTGCTTCCCATTTAAAATCTTCAACTCTTCTGCCATTTTTATATAGATCTTTCATTTTTCCCATTGATAAATTGTCACATTTAACAAATGGCGCAGACCCTTCGAACATCTTATTACTAGAGCCCATTGGAGAAGAATTCGTCATTTCATAATTTTCAGCATGTAAAGGTTTTGGTTCTTTTTTAAGTACTCTTTCACGACATGCAGGCGTTGTTTCATCAGCAACCACAGTACTAGTATTGGCAACTGCTATATTACCTACTCTAGGTTCACCATAGCTAATTGCTGGAATAATTATAAACATACCCATCATAAATAAATTTTTCATAGCATCACCCAAAGATTTAATTCTTTTAGTTAATTATACCTCTCTTTATCGGCTAAATTATGAAGTTTCTTGAGTTTTTGACTAGGTCTAAGGGATTATCAAGATTAAGCACTTGGAAACTCGAAAAAAATCACCTACTCTAGGCTGAGTAAGGCATTACAAAGTGCCACTTATACTAGGCATTTTCATTGGGAGAATCAGTCGTGGCCAATCCAATTTATGAATATGAAAAACAAATTTTAGAACAGCATTTGGATACTTTTGGACATGTGAATAATGCCATGTATTTATCAATTTATGAAGAAGCTCGTTGGGATTTTATTACAAAAAATAATTTGGGTTTAAAAGAAATTTTAGAGACAAAAGTAGGCCCTGTTTTATTAGATTTAAATCTCACTTTTAAAGCTGAGTTAAAAAATCGCGATAAAATTAAAATTGTCTCGCAAGCAAGACCCGAACTTCGCAATAAATTTGTCATGGTATTAGATCAAAAAATGCTGAAAGAAGATGGAAAAATCGCTTCAACCTTGACACTTTCTGTTGGGCTTATGGATTTAAATGCAAGGAAACTTATCACACCAACGATTCCTTGGTTAAAGGCCCTCGGACTAGAAGAATTTATTGAGCCTTAAAACTTAAAGATTTTAGTCCAACATTTCGATAAGCTTTAATGAATCAAAAGCTTATTTTTCTTTTATTTATTGCTCAAGGAATTTTAGATCTAAAAGCTGAAACAGTTTTTTCAAGTCCTACACCAGAAGAATTAATGTCTGTTAATTTAGGAACTCTGGATTATTCACTTCATTTAACTCAACCGAAAAAAAAAGATTGTAACGATCAATTGTCTGTATTGACATCAGTTCCGAAGCCGGCCTTCAATGAAGTTTTTTGCTACTGCAATATAGAGAAAAAAATGTTGAAAAAAAAGATACAATATTTAAACTCAGTCGAAATATCCCTTTTTTAGGGGATATTCAATTTATAGATTTAAAAATGAGTAACGGTAATGATAATTTTTTAAATGGAGCTCTCCAATACAGTCCTTACTTAAGTAGATTTGATGGCGACGATAGAGGAAGAACTTTCGGGCTTGAAAGTGAGTTGAAATTCACTGGTGACAGAGGAATTTTATCCTTTAGTGCGAATTCATATGGACTCAGCAAATTTACTAATAAAAGTGGGCCTTCATCCTATCATCTTGGAGAAAAACCAATTAATTACCTAGAGGTTAATACTTTAGGAATTCGTCTCGATTCAATTTTAAATAAAACAGAATCTTCATCTGGTCTAAAATCCACTGATTATTCAATCGCCACTTTTACCTATGAACAAAGTACCCAAGATGGAAAATACTCTAAGGAACTACAACGCTGGTGGCATCAGCAATTTAAGAATTTCATTCAATACGACTACATCAAAGAGGATGAGAACGTGAGGACCTTAAAAATAATGGCCGGAGTAGGGAAGGAGTGGATTTCGGAATTAGGAAGATGGAAATGTGCGACCAAAGCAGAAATTCAATTGGGCATGAGCCAGTCTTCTTCACTCACGCCAAACAAAGGAAGTACATCTTCTGAAATGAGTGTTAATGGCTCTTTAAATATCTCGCATTCGAGTGCGCCTTGGTTGGCCCTCAATCTTTGGCTACAAGGCTCAACGGGCTACGAAGGGCTTTCAAGGGATGGCGGTTTTGAAGTTTCTTTTCCAATCAAAAAAATGAATTATACCATTAAGCCTTTTATTGGCATTCAAAGACATTCAAACGATCGCGACAAAAAATATGGCAATACAAACGAAGATTACCATGTCTTAGGTGTCATTATTAATTACTAAAAATTATTTTGCTTCTGGTGTTGTACTGACTTCTGTCGAACCGTCGTCAAAAAGTCTTTTGAGTCCAGATTGTACGTAGCGGTTTGAGATAATTTCAAAAATGGATAAGGATTCATTGGTAGTGATATCACTATTTTTATATTTGTAAGTTTTTTCTGGGAAGTTATCGATAACTTGACCGCCATTTCCCCCAGCACCTGAGTCACCAAAGTTTAAATCCATTCCAGCTTTTTTCTCACCGGATTTATTGTTTAAGCCTTTACCATCGCCAGAAAATTCTAATGAGTTTTTTCTTTTTAAGTCATTAACAATTTTACTTGATTTCGCATTGAGATTTGGACCTGAGCTTGTAAGAGATGATGGTTTTGAGCTAGCAATTATTCTTTCTAGGTTTTTTTGACCAATGACTTTTCCTGCAAACATACCAACATTATTATTATCAATATAAACAGGGACTAGACCTTTTATATTTCCACCAACCTTTGACAGTAAGTCTTGTGTGAATTTATCTGAAGCAACTGCTTTAAATCCGAGTGATGCAGTATTAAACTTATTTAAATTTGGGCTCCCATTAACTGCATTTGAAGCCAGGGCCATAATATCTTTTAAACCAGTATTGGCCATAATTGCAGGAGCAATTGTATTGGATAAAGGAATATTTGTTACTTTATAACAGGCATTTTGTCCTTTGGAATTTAAAAGCTTTCGACATTTGCATGCTTCATCAAATGCTCCATTGAGTCCAACACAGCCTGTAGGATCGTTAATCGTGGAATTACCAACATAGCTTGCTAATTTGGAATTAAATGCGTATTGATTTTTATTCCATAATTTTTGACAAATTTCAGAATTTGATCGAGTTAGATTTTGTTTGCCTGTATCAAGATAGCAATAACAATCAGGTTCTTCTAGTTTCTCTCTTCCATTTGGACAATAACCTTGCCATGAATCTTTATAAGACTGAATCAGCCTATCAACTTTTTGAATATTTCTGTTTGCTTCATCTTCTTGTTCTGCGGCTGCACTATATAATTGATTTGAATATATAGTTGCCATTCCTGACATGATTAAAATCCCTGGAGGTGTATCAAAAAAATCACCAATATCTTTGACCATTCCTTCGCCAACAACTTTTTTTACAGCTTCAGTTTTAGCTGCACCAACTGCACCACCTACGACAGCTCCTTTGGCAGTATCTTTAAGGACTTCCTCAGTTGCTCCACCAAATGCTTGTTGAACAAATAGGTTTATAAAGAGTATTAAAAATAATAAAATTTTCTTTATCATCATTACCTACCTGGCTTTGGTAATGATGAAGTTGATGATTTAAAAGTATTTGAACCGCTGCTCGTATTAACTTTTACTGTGCTACCATCCTTTGAGTATTGAACTTTATTTGCTCCACTTAAAAATTTACTACCACCATTTCCAGTGTAATCAAGACCAAGATTATTCATACTTTTTCCACCTTCTCCGCCGATTGGAGACATTAAGACGGGTGATGTTTTGTTTGGCATACTAACTAGATCAACAGTTACATTCTTCGGAGGTGGCCCACTATAATTTATCGTTGGTGGAGGTGACTTTGTATTAAGAGTTCCAATAACATTTCCTTTTGGATCAAGCACTCTATCAACAACAATTTGTGAATCTAGACCACCATTATTTGGATCACCTTTTATCTTCATTTGAGTTACGCCATTTCTGGTGGTTGCCGTGATTTCGGTTAATGGTTGAGAACTTGGTTGTCTATCATAAATTGGATCCATATTTGGGTCGATGTGGTTTTGTTGTTCCACTACTGCTGCTTGTGGGGCAGGAGCAGGGGCAGGAGCAGTTTCTGGAGCAACTGCGTCTAATGGTCTTGATTCGATTGGACCATCTTGCTTAATAGGAGTTGATACTGCTACTTCTTGTTCTACTGTTTTATCTGGCGCACCTCCTGCTACCTCAGCAGGAGGTGGAGTCGTAGCTGGCGGAGGAGCTTGAGTCGGTGGTGTCTTGGGTTCCTTCTGCCAACAATGAGTACTACCTCCTGTCGAAGAGGTGGCAATTTCATAAATTGCCATGGCCGAAGCAGCACCGTAGCCTAGAGTTAAAAGTAAATTGCGTTTTTTTTCTGCAGAGGCAATATCAGCGACAGTTTGCTGTTCTTCTTTTAAATAATAGAGTGCTCTAACTTGTGCTTCATAAGGAGATTGAGTTTTATCAAGCTGATATTTATTTGCTAATTCTTCCATCTTCTTTTTTGTTCTAATATGTAACCAGATATCAGTCACCGTTCCAGCGAGAGCAGTCACTCCAAAAATTTTTTTAGATGTACATGTGCTTTCTTTGCCAGATTCACCAGCACCGTTAATAAATCCTAAAATGGCATAGGCTGATCCAACACCATTCATAATTGCCGACTTCCCAATATTGCCTTGATTAAGAGAATCTGTATCTCCATTTAAACCAGTATTTTTTTCTGCTAATTTTAAATGACAAGCTTTTCTCTGTTCAATATCTGCAATCGCATTACACTCTTTTGCTTCATTTCTCGTCGCTCTCGCTTCAGCTTTGCCCACGCAACGATTAAGCTCACTATTCCATTCTTTCGCCGTATTTTTATTACAGTCTTCAATTTGTTTTTGCATGTTTTTATCGGCCAGACCTTCATCCATAGCAAAGGAATAAGAACTCATTCCCAATGAAATTATGATCATAAAAGACAGTAGTCTTCCCATAAATCTATTATACGTTTTATATGTCTTCACTAATCATATTTTCGGAAGCTTAGCTTCAAGGCTTTAAATATTAATGAGATAATTATGAAGGGCCTGTGTTTTAGCTGACTTAAAAAGTAGGCAAAGAAGGTCTTTTTTGGTAACTTGGCCCATTATGAAAAATCTCATTGTTGTCTATCTTCTTTTTCAAGTAAGCAATGCTTTCGCTTTAAGTTTTAAAAATTTAGAGGCAGGAGATGTTGTTCTCCTATCTTTTAATTGCTATGAATGCCGAGTGATTGAGTCGGAAACAGATTCACTTTTTTCTCACTCAGGTGTCGTGATCGCCGATGAAAAAGGAGAAAAGCGAATTGCTCAATCTCTGGGAAGATTAGATCATTTCAGTTTTCAAGAGTTTTCTAAAAATATGACTCCTGGAACATTTGTCCATGTTTATAGGCCAATCGAATTGAAAAACCTCACTCCACTTAAAAGACATAATTTAGAAAAAACACTCTTTGATATTTTTCAATCTAAATTTAAGAATGCTCCTTTTGATTCTAAATATCTTTGGAATAATTTTGCTTCAAATGGTTCCGAACTACTTTATTGCTCAGAATTTATCGCAAAATTTTTAGATCATGTTTTAACTCAAAAGACAGTTCCTTTTCCCATCAGTTATAAAAAGAATTTTGACTATTGGTTTAAATACTTTAACGGTGATGTGCCAGAAGGAGAGTTAGGTAATTCTCCCGTTTCTTTTTCGAGAGATCCAAGATTTGAATTCATCGGAACTCTTTAATCATTTTTATCAGTCTCAGACTAATCCAAGCTTTGAAAAAAGTTTGCTTACTTTTTTTAATCGAGATGTCTCTTCACGCTTGAATTATAAAGTTGCTGAAAGTTATAACATTTTAGATCTTGGCTGTGGCACTCAATCAGTTTTTGAAGATGTAGAACTTGATAGTGCTGTCTTGGCCATTGATTTTTCTTCAGAGGCCATCAAGCTCGCTTCTCAGTTTTCAAAGGGGAAAGTCACTTACAAAACTTTTAATCTATGTGAAGAGGAACTTCCAGAATCTCAATATGATTTAATTTTTGATTCTCACTGTCTTCATTGTATAGATGAACCTCGAGATCGCGACTTTGCTTGGAAATCAATTTATCAAAGTTTAAAAGCAGAAGGATTATTTGCAAGTGCGATGATGATCTTCCCCTGTTAAAACGGACACACTTTTAAGCACATAACCCAACAAAGGGTATGTAGATG
>JAYSPR010000401.1:0-10375 GCA_043721975.1 Bacteriovoracaceae bacterium | reverse complement strand
TTACCGATAGAATTTAAATTCAAAAAAACACTGGCCCCTATTAAAAGTCCAATCCATAAAGTGGCCGATTCAACGTTAGAGGGAGCAAAGTCTATCGTGGGCGGACTCGCTCGCGCCTGGGGATTTTTATCGGACAGTTTAAAGTGGAGAGAAGGACATTTAAAAAATAATATTGATGCTCTCGTTTTACTGAGGTCAAATCTTCGCCCCCTCGATCTCGTGTATGAAAAAAGATCTTTTCTTCTTTCTGATTATACGATACCCGGCCATTGGGGACATGTGGGAATTTGGCTAGGAACGAAGGAAGAACTCATTGCTTTAGGTGTATGGGATGAAGAATATTTTAAGCCTTTTCAATCTTTCGTTGAAGAAGGAATGAATATTTTAGAAATTAGAAAAGAAGGATTAAACTTTCAATCTCTTTCAACTTTTATTAACTTAGATGAAATTGCTATTAACCGCATAGATGGTGTTGAATTTAGGGCCCCTGATATTTTTAAAGAACTTAATATGCAGATTGATAAAAAATATGATTTTAAATTTGATGCCAAATCATCAGATAAAATTACTTGTTCTGAACTTATTGCTTTTAGTTATGGTGATGTGAACTGGAAAGGGACAAAAAGCTTGAATCAAGTGAGCCTTAGACCTGATGACCTGGCCCTTCTTTCACTAACACCAGATACTGGTGTCACGTTTGTTATGTATCTTAAAGGTATCAAAGATTCAGAAGTATTTTTAAATATGGGTTTTGAAAAATGGAAAGCCAATTTTAAAATTAAAAAAGAAAAGACTAAAGAAGAAATAAAAATTGAACAAGACCAAAAGGCCAAGCTTCAAATGGATTTACTTTACGGTGGTGGATAAGGCATTCGGAGTCCTTTTGACACCACCGTGTAGTATTTGTTCATAAACTCTCACTCCTATTTGCTAGATTAAAAATCATTTGATAACTCTCTAATTGAGAGAATTTTTTGAGGGTATCAAAATGAAAGCATTATTCTTCATTACAATTGTGACTACACTTATGAGCTGCGGGAAAAATAACCTCGTTAGTTCTGGATCTCAAAACGTCACTGGAAGTAACAATCAAGAAATACAGACCCAGGCCTTTGAAGGAACTTACGATCTCGTTGAAGCTAATTCACAAGATTGTGCAGCTAATATTCAAATCATTCGTGATTGCCGTGGATTTAAACTGACTAGTAATCGCATGGGACCTGAAGAATTTTGTAACGTAAATCTTGGCGAACAATCAACTGCTTCGACAGAGCCTGATAGAGCGCCACCTCCGCCTGATAGAAGACCACCACCACCACCTGATAGAAATCCTCCACAAATAAATCAAACTTCAACGATTGTGACACTGGAAGGAAATCAACTTAAGTCTGTAACTAAAGTTGCTCCTGGGGTTGCTTTTAGCAATACACTTATTTTAAATCAGACCAAACTCACAAAAATTACGAATTTAAAGAGTCGTTCTTCTAGATGTCTTTTTGAAAAGAGATAATTTTAAAATTATCTCCAGCAATAACCGTATTGAACTGTAGGTCCTGGTCTATATGACCATTCGATTTCTCTTGAAAAGACATAGAGTAAGCCAGTCCTACGCACTGATAATTTTTCCGAAAGAATCCCACCATAACTAAAAGAGCCTTGAAAGTTTGTATCAAACTGGGCGTAGCTCGAGTTCACATCAATCGCTCCGAAATATTGATTCAATACGCCTTGCTCAGGAAGCGTTCCATCAGAATTTTGGAGAAGCACTAATCCAGTTTTATATATTGCTGGTGTCCCAGGAAAAAGAGGACCTTTACCTGGAACTTCAGGCTTTATCGTTACAAACTTTGAAAGAAAAATAGTATCTAAAGTATCTTCGTAATCTAAATTACTTATTACACAATTCGATTCTGGTGTACCTATATAATAAACATTCAACTCATCAGTAGCTGCTTCATATGCAAGTCTTAATACTTCTCGCGGTGATGTCGTTGGGTCATCTTGTAATTTTTTTTCGATGAAATTACTCGCACTTGCTACTTGAGAAAATATAATAACTAGTGATGCTAATAAACATTTCATAAAATCTCCAACTACAATCTTAATTTATTTCTATTTTTATCATCAACCGTCGACTGAATTCCACGCCCACCATTGAGTGATTTTCTAAAAGCTAACTCATAATGATCGGCAACCCATTCTTGCTCAGCATGACCTGAAAGTTCATACTCATTTGTTAAACGAATGGCATCCACTGGACAAGCTTCTTCACAAAAACCGCAAAACACACAACGAAGCATTTCAATTTCAAATGAGACTGGTGCTTTTTCAACTTCTTGATCGGAGTCATCAGCAGCGACAATGTGAATACACTGAGCCGGACAATAGGTCGAGCAAAGCATACAAGATGTACATCTAAGTGTTCCATCTTCCTTCACTGTTAAAACGTGCTTGCCTTTAAATCTATCAGAGTAAAAATATTTTTCTTCTGGGTAATTAAGAGTCATTCTCTTTTCTATCCCAGTCATGTTTTTAAACATTGTTAAAAAAGTAATTTTTAAACCGAGGTAAAGTCCTTTTAAAAATCCATGTTCTCTATAAAGGTCTGCTTTTAAAATCATACGTTCACCCATCCTGTATAGAAACTAAGCTCTTTAGTCGTTTCACCGTAGCTTATTCCCTTCGTAAGCTTTCGGGCCTTACCTTGATAATTTAATATCTCTCCTTCTTTTTCCAAATAAGTAGGAACAGGCAGTAGGTAATTAAAGACTTTCATTGCTGAAAGCGTTTCACCTGGTGTGATCGCAATTCTCATACCTGCTTTTTCAATTTTTTTAAGTAAAGTATTGAAGTGATCTTCATTATAAAGAATTTCTGGAATGACGACATACAAAGCATCATTTGATGAAAGACTTGATAATAATTTATCTAGGCCTTCTTGAGTGTGATTAAATCCAGCATCTGTAAAAGCAACTTGTGCTCCTCGAAGGTTAGGATTTTTATCTCCTCTACGTAAAATTCCATCGAAGTCTTCTCCCGTTTTAGGAAGTGTATAAAGTGCAACTTCAGCCTTTGAGCCTTTAATTGAACTAAAGAAACGAGCATACTCTTCATTCGTAAGTCCTGTTGAAAGAATGTACTTCGCTTTTTTTCCTTTAAGGGATTCAATGACACGAGAGTCTTCAGTTGGAACAAAAAGACCGTTGATATTTTCAGTTGCTTGACTCAGTCGAGTTGGACTTGAAACATGCTTATAAATATTTCGACCATCATCACACATCCAGTGGCCATTAACTTCACTGTCAAAAACGGGCTTCACTCTAAATGATCCATTTTTATTTTGTGAAACTTTCACGGAACAACCGGTTTCACAACCGATACAAGTCGTGTGAACATCTTCTAAGAACCAAACTCTCTGCTTAAATCTAAAGTCTTTTGAAGTTAAAGCGCCAACCGGGCAAATATCAACTAAGTTTTGAGAGTAATCATTTTTTAATTGTTCATTAACATTAATTTCAGCGTGGTCTCCACGATTTAAAATTCCAAGCTCGTAAGTTCCTGTCACTTCAGAAGTAAAGCGTGTGCAACGAGAACAAAGAATACATCTCTCAGCATCGAGCATGACATTCTTGCCGATGTCTTGAACTTTTTCTTTGTGAACTTTTTTATCTATCATCTGAGAGTCATAAACTCCGTGCTTCATATAATAATCTTGAAGCCCACACTCTCCGGCTTGATCGCAAACAGGACAGTCTAGTGGATGGTTCAATAAGTGAAATTGTAAAGTCGCTTCAACAGCGGCTTTTACTTTTGGTGTATCATTACGAACAACCATTCCTTCACTACAAGTGGCATTACATGATGGAAAACTTCTAGGGACGCCTTCTTGATCCACCATACACATTCTGCACACCCCCGCAATTGATAATCCTGCATGGTAACAATAGTGAGCAACTTCTTGCCCATTATCGAGTGCCGCTTGAAGAAGATTTGATCCCTTCACTGCTTCAATTTGTTTTCCGTTCCAAGTGAGTTTTACTTTTTCAGTCATGACTATCTCTTATTTGTGTTGATGTTAGTCGTTACGTAGGCCTCTAATTCTGCTCTAAAAGTTTTAATCAAACCTTGAGTGGGCATTGCTGCCGCATCAGCGAGAGCACAAATAGTTTGTCCTCTCATTGAAGCAGCGGTCTTATCTAATAAATCAATATCAGATTTGCTCGCTTTACCGACTTCGCGTCTTTTAAAAACTTTTTCAAGCCATCCCGTTCCTTCACGGCAAGGTGTACATTGCCCACAAGACTCGTGATGATAAAATTCTAATGTCCATTTTAGAACGTCACCCATGTTGCGAGTTTCATCTAAAACAATGATCGCTCCTGATCCAAGCATTGAACCTTTGGCAGCGACATCTTCATAGTCCATTTTTACGAGATACGATTCTTCAGCATTAAATATCGGCGCCGATGATCCACCAGGAATAACTGCTTTTAATTTATTTCCATTTCTCATTCCACCACAATGAATTTCGATAATGTCTTTTAATGATGTTCCTAGAGGTACTTCGATAACTCCTGGCTTATTGACATCTCCAGAGATGGAAAATAATTTCGTGCCTGAAGACTTCTCAGTTCCCCATTTTTTATAAGCATCAGCGCCAAAGCGCATGATCCATGGAACAGCAGCTAAGCTTTCCACGTTATTAACCATAGTCGGAAGTCCTCTATACCCTTTGATGGCCGGAAAAGGCGGCTTTAATTTTGGTTGCCCTTTTTTTCCTTCCAGTGAAGAAATCATTCCTGTTTCTTCTCCACAAATATAAGCTCCAGCTCCACGGTGAACATAAAGATCAAAGTCGAAGCCTTTGCCTAAAATATTTTTCCCCAAGTATCCTTTCGCGTAAGCTTCTTTTAAGGCGCGCTCTAAAATCATGGCCTGTTGATAATACTCACCACGAATATAGATATATCCTTTTTGCGTTCCCAGGGCCCATGCCGAAATAATCATTCCTTCAATGAGTAAGTGTGGAACTCTTTCCATTAAAACTTTATCTTTAAAAGTTCCTGGCTCAGATTCATCAGCATTACAAAGAAGATATTTTTTGGCATTTCTATCTTTTGAGAAAAACCCCCATTTCACACCAGTGGGAAATCCCGCTCCGCCTCGACCGCGAAGACCAGAGTTTTTCACAACTTCTTTAATCGCTTCAGGCTCTAGCTCGAAGCATTTTTTCATCATCTCATATCCACCAGCACGCTCAAAAACTTCGAGGTTATGAGCACCGGGAATATGGTTATAACTTAAGAGAGAATAATCAGTATAATTGGCCGTATCTTTGACTAATACATTTTCCATTATGGTAATTCCTCAATTTTATGAATGGCCGTCGCTAAATCAACCGGTCCCACGTAATCGTTATTAACACGAATACAAGGAGCCAATTCACAAGCTCCAAGACATTCCATTTTTTGAATACTAATTCTTCCATCTTTCGTTGGAGTTAAAAAATCAGTTCTGAAATGTGTGAGGAGGTCTTGGTATAATTCACGTCCACCAAACATTGAACAAGTAATATTAGTACAAACATGAACGATGTTTCTTCCTACTGGAACATCATAAAACATATCGTAAAAAGAAATGACTTCTTTGATTTTTACGACAGGAATTTTCATAAGATTACTTATGTAATTGACCACGTGATCAGGAAGCCAATTATTTTGTTCTTGAGCTAAGTGAAGCACCGGAAGTAAAGCCGACTCGATATCATCATAACGAGTGAGAAGCTCTTTATACTTCAATAAGTTTTCAGCAGTGAATTCAAATGTATGTGTGGTACTCATCGGTCCAACTCTCCAGCAATAATGTTCATTGACCCCAATTCTGCCACAGCATCAGAGATCATTTTGTTATGAACAACTTCATTAAATGATTGGTAAATAGCAAAACATGGTGGGCGTACTTTTACGCGGTAAGGATTTGATCCGCCATCAGAGACGACATAAAAACCTAGCTCGCCATTGGCCGCTTCAGTCGCAGAGTAAATTTCTCCAACCGGTGGGCGAACACCTTTCATGATCAACATGAAGTGGTTCATGAGACCTTCAATATTTGTGTACACTTCTCTTTTTGGTGGAATACAAACTCTTTTATCAAGAGACTGCACAGGTCCACTTGGAAGATTAGCTAAAACTTGATTGACGATCTTAAGCGACTGTCTCATCTCTTCCATACGCACTAAATATCTATCGTAAGTATCTCCCGTGTGACCCACAGGAATTTCAAACTCTACATCTTTATAGAAATAATATGGATTAGCTTTTCTAATATCGTAATTGACACCAGCAGCACGAAGACATGGCCCTGTGTATCCCCAAGCAATTGCATCTTGAGCGCTCACTGGACAAACGCGAGTTCTATCAACCCAAATTTTGTTTTTTGTAAGTAAACGATCCACTTCTTCAATATTTTTTTGAATAAGCTTCACAACTTCAAGACAATCCGTCACCCATCCAATCGGAAGTTCTTGGGCCATTCCTCCAATACGAGTGAGAGAAACTGTTAAGCGAGCACCACAAAGTTTCTCAAAGAGTTCATACACTCTTTCTCTTTGTTCGAAACAAAACCAAAATGAAGTAAGGGCCCCAAGATCAACCGCTCCAGCGCCGATACAAACCAAGTGATCAATAACCCTTGAAAGCTCAGCTAAAACCATTCTCATGGCCTTCGCGCGATCAGGAATTTCAATTCCCATCATGTCTTCAATCGCTTTACACCATCCGATATTATTCATTGGTGACGAGCAATAGTTTAGTCTATCAGTATAAGGCACAACTTGATTATAAAGATGAGTCTCACACATTTTTTCAAAACAACGGTGAAGATAACCAATTTCAAGACGTGATCTCTTGATTACTTCTCCTTCAATCTCGGCCATGATTCGAAGTGTCCCATGGGTTGCTGGATGAGAAGGGCCAATATTAATCCACTCGCGTTTTACGGCCTCTTCAGCGGTAATCGTTGGATCTGGTTCAAAATAAATATCCATTGATTCAGAAAGTGGTTGATTGTGATCAGCGCGGTAATCCTTTCTAAGTGGATGACCAACAAACTCGTGGTGAGTAAGGAGTCTTTCTTTTTTTCTATCATCGTAAGTGATCCCGTACATGTCCCAAGCTTCGCGCTCAAACCAGTCAGCAGCTTTCCAAAGTGGCATGACAGATGGAACAGTTTCTCCACCGTCAACATCAACCGGAACACGAACGCGAATGCGTTGATTCGTTTCCATATTGAGCAAATGATAAACAGATTCAAAACGTTTTCCATGAGTCCATTCAGATGCAGGTCTTTTACTATTATCCACACCACACACATCGAGAAGCATATTAAAACCCATTTCAGATTTTAATTTATTCATCAAAGTTAAGAGTGTCTTCGTGCAAGCAAACACTACGTGATTAGTGAATGCGTAACTGTAGTGATATTGACTTAATTTCGTTTGAAATTCTGCCGTGAAAGGATTCGTCGTGAGATTTGTATCCGTCATTGGGTAAACCTTCTATAAATTAACTATATATTAATGAGTCGCTTGACTTAAAGTTTTAATGCTGCTTTTTCTTCCTCGTTCGATCTGTCCTGACAAGCGGACACACCATTTTTAATTCGCTCTTGAATTTGCATCATTCCTTGAATGACTGCTTCTGGAGTCGGAGGACAACCAGGAATATAAACGTCCACAGGAATGTCGCGAGAGACACCTTGAACAACGTGATAAGCGCGATAAAATCCACCTGAAGATGCACAAGCTCCCATGGCGATTACCCATTTTGGCTCGGCCATTTGATCATAAATTCTTCTTAGAACTGGTGCTTGTTTTTCAGTGATAGTTCCCGCGATGATCATAAGATCTGATTGGCGAGGAGAAAAGCGAACGACTTCTGCACCAAAGCGAGAAGAGTCGTATTTTGGTCCAACAACGGCCATAAATTCAATCGCACAGCAGGCAGTTCCAAATGGAAATGGCCAGAGTGAATTGGCTTGTCCCCAACGCTTAGTCCATTCTAAAAATGTTCCAGCTTTAGTCGTCGTGATAAGACGATCGAGAGCAAAATCTTCTTCACTCCCCTTTGTGATGGGGCTTACGAGTCTATTGTTAGTCGACATGAAGTCTCCTATAAAAATGATTAATGTCTTATTCGTCTAGCTATTTTAGGAAGAACAAAGAGAAATGTAAATCAATTACTTACATCCAATCGGTGAGAAATGATGAGACAAAATTATCTGGAAATGAGAAAAAAAATTATCTGACAACGCCAGATTCCTCAGATCTAAAATTCTCCCAAATTACGTCCTGCGGAAAAATCTCAAAACGACTTTGCAGGGCTTTTTTAGGTTGATACTTACATTCAAAATATTGAACCCTGTCATAAATCCAGCCAAAAATTTTCTGATGACTTCCCCCTCTACCATTGTCATATTCGATAAAGCGGTACTGTTTATTAGTTTGCGTTTTCAGTAAACTCATTCCGTTGATAGCGCGGTCAAAAGCATACTCCAAACTTTTAGCACGGCAACGTGCCAATTCTTTATTTTGATTCACAAAAAAAGAACTATCGTCAACTTTAGGATTGTAGGCCCATGCATTATCCGAACAGCTATAATAAAATCCGTTTTTTTCTAAAAGTGTAAAAGCCTGTATGTAAGAAAAAAACCAAAGTCTTCTGGGATTATCAATAATCGTTCCAGGCCTTACAAATTTTTGGCATTCAAAGAATGTATCTGAACTTTTACTGTAAAAATTTTTGAAAAAATTTAAAAACAAATCTTGTTGTCCACGATTTTGCGAGCGAATTTTTTCAACTTCTGTCCACATATCGTCATAAAGCTGCATGCAGGCCTGTCTTTTAGTGTTGAGTTCGGCCAATTTATCATAAGTGATGATCGTCGCCGTTTTTCCAAAATAATCAAAGCTGTCTTTTAAATTAAGTTCTTTTGAAACACGAAAAGCTGCCGCAGTTTTTTCACCAAGACGATGGGTCCCATACATATTATTGAGCATACCTTTGGTGTAGCTCCAATCTGTTACTTCTTTTAAATCTCTAAAACTTTTTATCCCTTGGTATCTAGGATCTCTTGGTGCCACACCCACAAGAATCTGAGTAGGTTTCCATTTACTTTGTTGATCGCACGGGAAGCTCTCACAGTTTTCCAAGATAACCGAACCAATCACTCGGACTTTGTCGAAATAATTTGGATCTTCTTTAAAAGGCTCTATCCAATCAGATGAAGAAATAACAATCACTCGCATCGGTTTTTGTTCTTCATCTAAAACTCGCGGTACTACACCTTGAGAAAAATTAGGAGTCATCAAATCGGCTAAGTAATCTTGCCAAATATCATCTTGCGGGCAGTAGGTTCTTTCACGATAAAGTTTTCCCGAATATAAATCCATGTCGTATTGATAATTGCTTCCTTCTGGTGTTGTTAAAACATAATTAATTTCTGCATTTTGATCTGGATTAGAAGAAAAATTATTGATCTCAGGATTCACATCAAAAAATGGATGAGCAATGGTTTCTTCTTTTTCGCCAACATGAGTGAATCTCTGTGGTAACTTATTCCAGTTGGCCACGATGACACGCTCTTCCCTTTTGGGATCAACGGTCGTATTTGCACAACCAAAAAATAAAATTGGGAAAAAAGTTGCAAGAACTACTGGTTTTATCATGTTTTGTAATTGACAGATTCTCATAAATTTCTCAAAATCACAGTTCGCCGAATTCGTTAATAAAACTTCTCATAATGTGCCTGGGTGGTGGAATCGGTAGACACAGCAGATTTAAAATCTGCCGGCTTTTACCGGCCGTACGAGTTCAAGTCTCGTCTCGGGCACCATTTTACATAAGCACCTGAAATCATTCACCTTTTCAAGCAACAATTCCATTCAGGCCTAAAACAGGCCTATCCTGATCCATTTGTGTAATATTATATTCTGTTATGCCAGAGAATGAAACGATATTTATTGCACTCGCAAGATGGTCTGCTGAAAGATGCGCGTACCTCATCGTCATTTCTATTTTGGTGTGACCTAAAATCTTTTGAAGATCGTAAAGACTTCCACCGCTCATCATAAACTGGCTGGCGAAGGTATGCCTCATATCATGAAAACGAATTTTTCTTTCAAAACCAGATTTTTTTTGGGCCTTCGCAAAATCTCGATAAAGATGATGAACATTAAATGGCTCATTAGGTGCTTCACAAAAAATATATTGCAAATGATTCTGCTTTCTTCTTAATTGCTCTAACACTCTTCGCGCCTCCACATTCATCGGAACATATCTTCTTATTCCTGTCTTCGTCGTCTCACGCAAACCATACC
>JAYSPR010000400.1:0-9726 GCA_043721975.1 Bacteriovoracaceae bacterium | reverse complement strand
CGATGGGGGGGGGAATTGCTTGGCTTATGGCCGATGCAGGGATGTATCCCATTATGAAAGATCTTTCTACAGATGCTTTAAACTTAGGCTTAAAGCAGTCTTCACAGAATTTTAGTGGGGCGCTTAAAAGAAAAAAAATTAATGCCGACGAATTTGAAAGAAAGCAAAGATCTATTACTGCTCAACTTGATTACAGTGGATTTAAAAAAGTTGACCTGGTTATTGAAGCCGTTGTTGAAAACATGGATATTAAGAAAAAAGTTTTCGCTGAAACAGAAAAATATGTGGCACGTGATTGTTTACTAACCAGCAATACCTCATCACTTTCAGTCCAAGAAATGTCAAAAGCTCTCGAGTATCCAGAGCGCTTTGCTGGCCTTCATTTTTTTAATCCCGTCCACCTCATGCCTTTAGTTGAAATTATTATTCATGACAAAATAGCTCCTGAGACCATTGAAGCTTTACATAAGTGGGTTTTGCGAGTGAAAAAAACTCCTGTCATCGTTAAAGATGGCCCGGGGTTTTTAGTGAATCGTATTTTAATGCCATACCTTAACGAAGCAGGATATCTCCTTGAAGAAGGAGTGAGTGTAAAAGACCTAGACCAAGCTGCTTTAAATTTTGGTATGCCTATGGGCCCATGCCGATTATTAGATGAAGTCGGTATCGATGTTGGGGTGAAAGTTGCTAAAGTTATGCATGATGGTTTGGGCGACAGGGCCTATCCTTCAAAATTTTCAACAAAACTTTTAGATAAAAATTTTCTAGGAAAGAAAAACTCTAAAGGTTTTTATCTTTATGATGAAAAAGGAAAAGTGACAGGACCTAACTTAGAAGTCGAAGGGCTTCTTCCCAATGAAAAGAAAACCATGAGTGAATCTGAAATTCAAATGCGTTTATTTTTACCTATGATCAATGAAGCAGCGGCCATCTTAAAAGATGGAATTGTCACGAGAGCAGCTGATGTTGACTTAGGTTTAATTTTCGGAATAGGTTTTCCTCCTTTTAGAGGTGGACTGTTACGATATGCAGACTCAGAAGGCCTAGATAAAATCTTTAATGCTCTCGTTAATTTTGAGGCCAATGTGGATAAAAATCGCTATGCTCCTTCATCGTATTTAAAAGAATTGATTGACTCTAAGTCGACATTTTATGAAAGGGCCAAGTAATTAACTGTGTTTAAAACTTATCTAAAGTATTTTTTTATCTATATTATTTCTGCCAAAAGTCGCCAGCGATTACTTATATTAGCAGTCGTTGGCCTTTTTATATCAAGCTTTGCCTTAATTGTCCTCCAAAGCACCATGGGTGGACTTCAAAATAAACTTATGGAGCGTTCAAAAGCAGTCATTGGCAAGGCCACGATCTATTTTAAAGGCAATACAAATGATGAGAGGCTTCTTGCTCTTTTTCACTTATTGGACGAACAAAAAGTTCTCTATACAAAAGAATATGAAATTGAACTTTTAGTTCGCTATAAAACTTTTATTACTCCTGTGGTTGTTCATGGTATTGACCAAAATGGCTTTGTCCCAGATTTACTTCGAAATGATTTAAAAACGAATTTCGACCAAGAGAAAGTCGACGCCATTATTCCCCTTGATCTCGCTTATAAAATAGGTGTTGCCCCTCCTGAAACGCTACAACTGATCTCACCGGCCCACGTGGATAATTTTCTTGATGATGTTCCGAGAAGCCAGTCTATAAGAGTGGATCGTACCATGAGCAGCGATGTTCCTGAAATCGATCTTTATCATTTGTGGGTGAGACTTCCACTTATTCAAAATTTAATTCAGGCCCGGGATTTAAATCGAGTCAGAATTTATAACGATATGGATTTTAATAGCATCATCAAAAAACTTCCCCTTGATATGGAACTAAAAACTTGGGAGCAAGAAAATGCGACTCTCGTTTGGGCCTTAAAGTTAGAAAGTACTGTGATGATTTTTTTATTTGGGGCCATGAGTTTACTCGTGTCACTTTGTATTTCATCAGGTCTTCTCATCTTTTTTAATAAAATTAAATCTGACTTAGCGAGCTTCTGGATCTTAGGGGCTTCACTTTCAAAGATAGATAGGGCGACGAAGTATTTCCTTCATCTCATGAGTTTTCTATCGATCTTTGTAGGTGTTCTCATTGGGCTTGGATTTTTATGGCTTTTTGATCATTATGCACCAGAAATTATGCCTGATATGTTTGTAGATAGAAAAATTCCTATTTTGGTGACAGCTAAAGGACTTTTCGTTTCCTTTATTGTTCCTTATGCCATTTCGTCAGTCTTTATCACTTTTTCTTTGAGGCAGTTTAGGAAGGAACATGATTTATTGGATCATGTTCGGTCTGTGTCTTAATAAATCTTTCATATCTGTTTTGAATTCGTTTTTTAGTTCAATTCGTAATTCTTTTATCTCGTTCTTTAATTCATTATGTGCAGTTTTCATTTCTTGGTGGACATGCTTTAGATCAGCACTTGTCATGAAGTAATGTTCTTTAAAGTCGGCCTTCGTTGCAAAGTTTTGATCCATAAGTTCCATCCAAAGTTGTACAGATCTTTTGGCATGTTCGGTAAAAAAACCCACCTTCTCTTATTCCTCAGTCTACCTTAAAACGTGAATCATTGCTTATCTCCTTGTTTTTTTCATTTGGGAGTGCAAATAGGGATAAATGACTAATTTTGTGAGCTTAGTTTTGATATGTTTTCAAAAAGTACTATGCCGTCATTCAATATTTTTTTTAAGAAACTGCAAGTCCCTAAGACCGCCTATGATTCCCCATTTCTCTTCAACTAAAAAAAGATGAAAGAGCATCATAACAAGAGATAATTCAGCAAATTTTAAAGTAATAAGAATACCCAGATGAAGTAAAAAACTTAAAAACCAGGTGATCTTTCTCCATCGTGAAAAAATAAATCCAATCACAATAGAAGATTCCATTACAAGTAATAACCAAGTAAAGATTTTTTGAAAGATAAGAGGAAGTTTTAAGTAAAAGTTAATTAAAAAAGAAAATCGAGTGGCCGGATAATTCAGTATATATTTTACTGCGAGACCTTCTTTCCATAGTGGAGAAAAAAACCATTTATGAATACCTGAAGTCGCTAGAGTCATTGACATTAAAATCCAAATTCCCCAAAAAAGAATTGGAGGAAAGACAAAATTATCAACAGGTTTCTTCCAAAAAAAACGACATTCATTAGTAGGTGAAACAATGAAGACTAATAAAAACCAACCCACATAGGGCACACCTGGATTATAAGTAAGTAAGTTTTGATGAAAGAGAAAAATCCAGATGATAAAAAGAATAATTGAGTTCACAAAACGATAATATTTGAGCGTGAAGAGTATTGATGAAAAAATGGCCAAGGTAACAATACATTTTATTCCCATGGGACTTCTAAGTAGGGCAAAAGTTGTCTTAAGATAAAGCTCAGCACCTAAGACTTTAACACCCTCAAGACTATAGATCTCTGAAGCATAAGGGAATATATTTATAAAATGGAGTGTAAGCCAAAGACCAAAAAGTATACGGAGTAATGAAAAATACTGAGAAGAATTTAACTTGGGCATACAATCTTCTCGCGCCAGTGTTTAGTTTTATTTTCAAAATGCTGAATATCAATTTCAATGGAAAGTATTTTTTCTTTTTCTCCTATCGCAGACTTCAAGCTTCCGTCCTTACAGAGTCCATACTGTAAAACAGGTTCCCAAAAATCTTTTGGAAAGCGAGGCGAGTAGGCGATGGCCACTGAATATGTTCCTACTAGATACAAAGGCCCTTCTATTTTTGAATAGAGTTTTTGATCAAAGAGTATTTCTTTTTTTAATCCTGATAGGGTCACATAACTAAGAAGCATATGATGAGCGAAATCTTCAACACCTCCTCTGTCTGAAAAGACTAACGGCAATGGAGAAAAGCCAGAGACAAAACCAATTTGATCGAGAGATTTAATTCTCAAGGTATCACCAATGAATCTTAGAAGACCTAGGCCCACAACTAGAAGCTGGAAGCCTATGATTAATTTTTTCAATTTAGAGTTTTAAATTTTTAAGTCCAGCAAAGGCATTATTTTTTATGTTGGCCACTGGTTGAGAAGCTTGTGGGCCAGCTTGACTTTTACCCGTTTGGGGTCTCGATTGCCCAGAAGTGTTTGGTGTTGCACTTCGATTGACTTGAGCGCCTTGTTTGGCCGTGAGAGAAATTCTTCCTCTCTCATAATCAACTTCTAAAACTTGCACCTTCACTTCTTGCCCGACCTTAAGGGCCGTCATGGCGTTTTCAACAAAAGTATCAGAAATTTGTGAAACATGAAGAAGTCCATTTTCTTTGATTCCTATATCAACAAAGGCCCCAAATTGCGTAATGTTTGTGACAAGACCCGGGTACCATTCACCAACTTTTAAATCGCCAATTTTTGAAATATCTTTTCTGTATTCAAATGATTTAAATTCTGTCCGTGGATCTTGAGACGGAGACTTAAGGGCCTTAACGATATCGTTAAAAGTAAATTCTCCCACTTCCACTTTAAAACCGTGGTCTCTTTCTAATTTTGCGACGTGATCTTTATTACTAATTAAATCTTTGACATCAATACTATTTTTCTTCGACCACTGAGTTAAAACTTCGTAGCGTTCAGGGTGAATGAAGGTGGCATCTAAAGGTTCACTACCGTTGTAGATTCTTAAAAATCCTGCTGCTTGCTCGAAAATCTTTGGACTAAAACGCGTGACTTTGAGTATTTCTTTTCTATTTTTAAATCCACCGTTAGTTTCTCTGAATTTGACGACATTACTGGCAAGTCCTGGTCCAATACCAGATACGTATGCCAGAAGTGGTGCAGAGGCAGTATTGAGATCGACACCAACAAAGTTAACACAAGATTCTACGACTCCTTCTAAAGATTTTTTGAGTCGTGCTTGGTTCACATCATGTTGATACTGTCCGACACCGATTGATTTTGGATCAATTTTAACTAGTTCTGCCAGCGGATCTTGAAAACGTCTGGCAATAGAAATCGCTCCTCTGACAGTAGGATCTTTATCAGGGAATTCTTCTCTGGCGATATCAGACGCACTGTAAACAGATGCTCCAGCTTCACTTATAAGTGTGGCATTCACTTTACCATTTTTGACTTGAGGAACATTTTCTTGAATGAATGTTAGAGTTTCTCGTCCATAAGTCCCACTGCCAATAGCAATATGCTGAACTTTAAACTGTTCAATGATGGCCTCTAAAATGGCCGCGGATTCTTTCACCTGCATTCTTGGTTCGTGAGGATAAATTACACAATCTGCTAAAAATTTACCGGTATTATCGACGATGACAATTTTACAACCAGTGCGAACTCCTGGATCAACACCAACCACTGATTTTGGACCGAGGTAAGGTTGCAAGAGAAGATTTTTTAAGTTGATCCCAAAAACGCTGATAGCTGTTTCATCACTGACACGTTTGAGTTCTGATTTAATTTCTAAATCAAGACTTGGATGAATGTAATTGATGTAAGCTTTTTTGGCGGCCACTTCAAGGTCACTTAAGCATCCCAATTGCCCTTTATCAAAAAAACGTTTTTTAAGTAATCCAAGGGCAACTTCCTCTGGAAAGACGACATCTACTTTGAGAGTCTTTGAAGTCATTCCTCTTCTCATTGCTAAAAAACGATGTCCTGCTTTTGGCTCTTTTAACTCTGAAGCTTTTTGAGAAAAATCAAAATAATCTTTATACTTCATCCAATCTTTGTCTTCTTGTTCAGCTTTCTCTCTCTTCGTTGACTTTATAAGTGAATCACTCCAAAAGTCTTTACGTAAAATTTCTTTTGATTCAGGATCATGGGCCATAGTTTCAACAATGATGTCAAAGGCCCCAGCATAACATTCTTCAAAATTTGTGAATTTAAGTTCTGGCTTATTAAACTTATCTCCATATTCTAATTTTAACTGCTCTTTATTTTTAGGTGTTGTGAGAATGACATCGGCGAGAAGATCAAGTCCGGCTTCTTTCGCAAGCATTCCTTTTGATTTCTTTTTTGCTTTATAAGGCGCATAGAGATCTTCTAGTTGATTAATCGTTGATGCGCTTAAAATTTTCTTTTCAAGTTCGGGTGTCATTTGCTCCATTTTTTTTATGGCATCTAAAATATACTCACGGCGCTTTTCTCTTTCGATATAGTTTTCGTAGGATTCTTGAATATTTCTAATTTGGACTTCGTCCATTCCACCTGTGACTTCTTTTCTGTAGCGAGCAACGAAGGGAACAGTACATTGTTCGGTAATCATGAGATTTAAGACGGCCAAGACATTTCGTGCATTGATTTGAGTTTCTTGTGCGGCAAAGATGACGGCATTTTGTTCCAAAGACATTTTTTTATACTCCAAGAAAGGTTGTGAGATAAAACGATAAACATATATAAAAGTGTTGGCAAATGAATAGTCTTTTTCATATGGTAGTATCATGGAAAATGGTAAAATTTATGACTTACTAGTCGTGGGCAATGGCGTAGCAGCACAAGTTTTTTTATGGAATCTCTTCGAGGATAGAAAAAGACAGGATTTTTCAGTTGCTCAAGTTGCTTGTGAAAAGTTAGCTCCCGCTTGCACTTTAAGATCAAGTGCAACTGTTTCATTAAATGGCATAAGTGAAGATGTCTCTCCACTTGGCAATGAAATGAGAGAAGCTTATTTTTTATTTGAAGATTTTTATAAAAATCACAGGCCTTTAGGGGTTCAATTAGTTGATAGGCAAGTTGTTGCAACCAATGAAAATGATGAAAAAAAGCTGATAAGACGATATAAAAAAATAAATGAAGTCAGATCGTCTTTGTTAGCTTCAGATAAAAATTATCAAGGTGTTGTTTATCCTTCTTATTTAATTGGTAATGATGAATACCTGAATTGGCTTACAATAAAAAATAAGGAAAATTTAGATAGCTTTAATTATTTTATTAAAAATATCATTAAAAAAGATAATTCTTATTTCGAATTAGAGACTTCTTGTAAAAAAAAAATTAAAGCAAAAAAAATTCTCCTCGCCTGTGGAGCATTTGCTAAGATTTATCACAATTTTTTTCGAGATTTAACTGGCGAAGAAAAAGAAAGTAAAAATGAAATAAAAGCCGGTTCATACCTAGAAAGAGAGCTGGATTTAGGACTTGATTCTTTTTATCTTTCTTTAGACTCACATAATATTCTCTACAGAAAAGAGAGTTCAAAGAGGATTTTACAAATTGGAAGTCACAGTGTTTTGGGAGCCTATGAAACCCCACCGCTTACTGAGCTTAATATTATTTTAAAAAAGTGTCAGATGCACGTGAGTTTTGATTTAGGAGAAATAAAGGATTATAAAATTATTACCGGGCTTAGGCATAAAGCACCCAAGCGGATGATTGAATGCCGTGAATCCATCGTCACTCCTGGAATTTTTCATCTCAATGGACTTTATAAAAATGGTTTTAGTATGAGTTTTTTAGGGGCAAAGAGAATGTTTGATTTAATTACTTAGTTTTCTCGCACTGGCCTTGAGTGTATTTGACTCCAGCACAATTAGCTTCACAAGTATTTCCATAGGTTTTTTGATTTTCACCACAAACGGGCACCCACATTTTAGGGCAAATACAACTTTTTAAATTAGTGTTCAGCATTGTCCCACTTGATATCACTTCAGTTTTTGACGGGGCCTGGGAGACATTGGGCTGATTCGTGCATCCGGCAAAAGCAGTGATTAGAATAAGTGAAAATAATTTTAAAGAAGTTTTCATAAAAATGACTCAGATTGTTTAATGAAATAATGGTGGCTTGGGGCAGAATCGAACTGCCCACCTATGGGTTATGAATCCATCGCTCTAACCAACTGAGCTACCAAGCCATAAAAGATTTCGGTCATACTAAATTTAAGGCATTTATCTGTCAAGAATCCTGTCAAAAAAAGATCATTCAGTTTAGAATCCCTCCATGACTCAAAATATGATTCATTTATTTATCCGTCACGTAAATCAATTTCTTAGTGATTTAAGTCTCATTAATCCCCATAAAAAGATTTTACTCTCAATTTCTGGGGGGCTTGATTCTCTTTGCCTGTTTCATATTTTTAAATTTTTAGGCTTAAATTTTGAAGTAGTTCATTTTAATCATGGGACAAGAGGCGAGGGCAATCTTTTAGAAGAAGAGTTACTAAAAAAACTTTGTAAAAATCATCAATATAAGCTTCATCTTTATCATTTTTCATTCGATTTAAATGAAAGTGACTTTGAACAAAAAGCAAGAAATAAAAGGCGAGAAGTCTATCAGGAGTTTCTTACGAAAGATTATTGGGTCTACACGGCCCATCACCTCGATGATTCATTTGAATGGTCATTGATGCAAATGTTTAAGCAATCAGGTGAGAGAGCGACGCTGGGAATACCTGTGTTTAATAATGGTATTGTTCGACCTTTTATGTGTGTGACTAAGTCACAGCTTTTATCCTTTGCAAAAAAATCTAAGATTCGCTGGCTAGAAGATGAGAGCAATAAAAATATTCGCTACGAAAGAAATAAAATGCGCCTTCTTATTACCAGCGAAATTAAAAAAAACTATCCCCAGTCCCTCAAGCACTATGTTTCTCGCCAAAATCAGAAAGCTTATGATTTAGCACTTCATAGAAAGAGTTCTTTGAGCCACAAAAGTGAAACAAAAAAAGACGCTTCTGGGGGAATAGAAATTGAATCTTTTTTATTTTTACCTATCAAAGATGAAATTAAAAAATGGGTTCAACATTTCTCTCTAAAGAATCGCGGTGAAATTGATTTCGAATTGACAAAAATTTGTGAATCTCATGATGAACAAGTCTATCAACCTGGTTCTTTTATCAAAGGGCCATTATCACTTTCTGGTAATGTGAGTTTGTATATTTTAAAAAATTCGTGTTTTATTTTGGGATCAAAAGAAAAAGAATTTTACTCTCGCTTTGATCTCGAACTTATGAAACATTTGGCGCTGACGCAGATTCCTGGCGTGTTCTTAATTTCCCACTATCCTCATTTAATGATTGATAGGAGTAAGAAATCTCTTTTAAAAACTAAATTAGTCCATCGTTTACTTCCTCTAACCTGCGCATGGCTCAAAGAACAGGGAATCTCTTACTCATTTACTCCGCTAATAGCAGCTCCGCTTAGACAAAAGTTGGTATCTAAGGCCGTCATGCTGGATTCTTCCTTGATTCTTCCTTAATGGGTTAATACAATAGATTGTTCCGTCTTATTTTTTATGAACGGAAAACTCAATCATGTTTCTAGAAGGAATTTAAATGAAACCTCAGCAAAAAACTCTCACTCTTTGGATTGTCGTTATTTTACTTATGGCCTTAGTGGCGAAGCTTGCGACAGTTAATAAAACCGATGTCAAAACGATTAAGTACCCAGCGTTCATCGTTGCCGTTCAAGAAAAAAATGTGGAAGAAGTTGTCTTCAGGGGCAAAGACACCATCATGGGTAAATTCAAGCCAGGCTATGAAAATGGAGGGCGCTTCACGCTCACAGGTAATACTGGAGATGCGACTTTTAATATCCTAAGAGAAAATCAAATCATTCCCCAATACGAAGAAGAAGAAAAACAAACTTTCTTCACTTCATATGCCGGTGATGTTGTTATCACCGGCATCCACCTTGAACCGTGCAATCTCTGCTGCCGTGGCCGATGCCTCCATGAATTCGAGGTCTGCGCGAATGTAGTCGTTCGTATAGGCATCCATGTAGTT
>JAYSPR010000399.1:0-6790 GCA_043721975.1 Bacteriovoracaceae bacterium | reverse complement strand
TTGGATGGATTCACAATAGTTCATTTTCCGAAATCAATTGATGAGGATATCATTTTAGGAAGACCTAGTTCTTCTGCATTAAAATTCCCAAATCTGCTCTTTCCATCCAGATTTCTAAAGAGAAAATAAATTTGTATCGGCCATTTTTTTTTATAATTAAATGGCCGCTGCAAATTTTGTAGGAATTAAGTAAGAAAAATTAATTAACCCAAGGGATGTCTATGACAAAAAAAGTTAAAGGAACTACAGAGAAATCAAAAGAAGAACCTAAAAAAAATCCTGTAAAAGAAAAAAATAATGAACCCTTTAGAGAAACCGAAACTCCCCCACCATCAATTTTCCCTAATGACTTAAATACTGAAAAAGAAATCTCGCTTGTAGAAAGTGGGAGTGTTCAAGAAAATCAGCATGCCGAACCGAATGAAAATCCTGCAAAAGAAAAGCAAAGTAATGAACATTTTGATAGAACTTAATATTTAACAAAAACTAATAAAAAACTAATTAATAAAGAGGAAAAATGAAAACTCAAAAATACTTATTCGCTTTTGGCTTCACTATGATGATCATTTCATATAGTTGTGCTAATCGCGCAGTCATCACGACAGAAACTGAAAAAAATCAGAGCATGAACAATTCAGTGGCAAGCTCTGCAGGAGCTCATAATTATACAGAAATACAATTTGACGAAGGTAGTGCTTCTTTATCTAAAAACGCCAAGACTTCGCTTAATTCTGTTATCGCACAGGCCAGGAAAAAAGGTGAAATTAGTGATGTGATTGTTATGTCTTGGGCAGATCGAAATTATCCGGCTAAAGATTTAGAAATGCTCCCTATGAAGCAAAGAGATTTAGCCGATAAACGTAATTATGTCATACAAGATTATCTAAAAAAATCCCGTAGTAACCTAGACGTCAGTGCCTATAACATGGCCGAAAAGCCGAGTACTTATTCGCGTATTTTTAATACTGATGACAATGAACTTAAGAGCTCTTTTTTAGAGGCAGGTCTTGCCCAAAATGGAATGACAGATGAAGGTGTCAGCAAAGTTTCACGTTCAGTCATACTCGTAAAACTAAAACAATAAAATTATCACATTGAAATTACAAAAGAGGAAAACATGAAATTATTAGCTGCAAAACAATTGAGATTGCTCATTACTTCATTAACATTATTGGGCTTTGCTAGTTGTAGTACTAGACCTTATGTTCAAGAAATACCTGTTACTGCTAACGTTGTTGAAGAAATAAATGATTTGAAAACTGACCTAAGCTTTGCCTCTCAAGATCAAGTGGATGTTCTTTCACCTAACAATTACAAAGAAGCTCAAGAGCATTTTGTAGACGCACAAAAAAGCCTAGATAAACAAAATGATCCTAAAGTCACTCTTCATCATGTTGCGCTTGGAAAAGCTTACCTAAAAAGGGCCAATGAAGTAAAACAACTTTCAAATACAAAAATGGATGAAGTTGTAATCGCCAGAAAACAAGCACTAGATGCAGGGGCCATGACTTCATTTGAAAAAGATTTTAGTGATGCTGATAGACAACTTAAGTCTGTCACATCAGATCTTGAAAAAAATAAAACAGAAAGCACCGAAAAGTATAGATCCAAACTTCAAAAAAACTACTTAGATCTTGAATTAAGAGGCATTAAGTATACAAACTTAAACCCATCAGAAGTTATAATTAATAAGTCAATCATTGATGGAGCAAAGAAAATTGCTCCTCAAAGTTTGGCCATTGCTGAAAAAAATTATCAAGATGCCGATGCTTATATCACCGCTAATCGCCATAATGATGAACAAATTAGAATTATATCTCAAAATGTTTTTCAAGAAGCTAATCATGTAATGAAAATAACTCATGATTCACTTAACACGAAAAAAGCAAGTCCAGAGGAGATTGCCCTACAAATGGAAAAAAGAGATCACCAGATAAAAGATGGGGAAGAAAATTATTCAAATGAGAAAAAATTATCTGGCACTTTAAGCCAAGAAAATGATCAACTAAAAGATGAAGCCCTTTCTAAAGATGATGATATTGTCAATTCAGCTCAAATCGCAACCAGCTTAAGTCGAGAAAATTATAATCTTCAGTCTGAAAAAGAGATCAATGAAAAATATGAATCAGCCCAAAAATTATTCACGAAAAGTGAAGCAGAAGTCTATAAGCAAGGGCGAACACTCACTATTCGTTTACGGGGCTTGGAGTTTCCTTCATCAGGAGCAAAATTAAAACAATCAAACACTCCGCTTTTAAATAAAGTTCAAACAGTGCTTAATGATTTCGACAGCAAATCAATAGTCGTTGAAGGACATACTGATTCCGTTGGCAGCGAAGAAGCTAATAATAAACTATCGGCTTCACGAGCCTTAGCGGTTAAAAATTATTTGATAGAAAAAGGAGCTGTAAGCGAAGACAGTATTACCTCTGTAGGTCAGGGATTTAAAAAACCACTGGCGACCAACAAATCTGTTTCTGGTCGTGCACAAAATCGCCGAGTTGATTTGCTTATAAGTTTATAAATCTATTTGGGAGTGGAAATGAAACTTAGTTTAAAGACTTTTTCATTTTTACTCCTTTTAGCAACTATGTTTCTTTTTTCCACGAATGCTTACCCTGAAGACAAAAGTTTTTCAAAAAGACTTACTTCACTTTCTGGCTCAAATAATTTCGATAAAATGACTATCTATGAACCTACTTATTTTATTTTTGGTGAAGATGACCTAAAAATTCAGATAAGTTTTAAATACAGGCTTCTTAGATCACTACCACTTTACTTTGGCTTCACTCAAAAAATGTTTTGGAACATCTATACAACATCTCAACCTTTTTATGACATTAACTATTCACCAGAGTTTTTTTATCGTTTTTTAGATAAGAAGCAATATGAATTTCGCACGCTTGATCTAGGTGTTATGCACTTTTCAAATGGAAAGGATGATCTTTCTTCGCGCTCACTCAATAAAGTGTTTGTTCGCACAAGTTATTTGACCCAAATTCAAGAGCAAAAACTTGATGTAACTCTGGCCGTTTTCCAAATTTTGAACTCTCAAAGGGAAAATCCAGATATTCGAAGATATATGGGGTACTGGGACGTGACTACGACCTTCCTTGAAGTCATTAGTAGCACAAACCAGAGTATTGATTTAGAAATAAGCTTATTTGCAGGATCAAAAGTAATCGATTTCAAAAAGGGAGCCTATCAATTAGGTGTTATTTATAATTTTTCGCTCTCAAATATAAACCCTGCACTGTATTTGCAGTATTATGAAGGGTATTTAGAAAATCTACTGGATTATGACCGGAAACATTCGCAGCTTCGATTGGGTTTTTTACTGTCTTATTAGCTTTAAACTAGGTAATTAAAATAAAAAAGGGACCATCATGGTCCCTTTTTTAACGTAAGCTTTTAAATTCTTTGTTAACTAGGCAGCTGGCATTTCAGAAGGAGCCGGCGCTGCTACTTTCTTAGTTGCTCTTTTTTTAGCTGGAGCTTTTTTAGTTGCTTTTTTAGCAGCTACTTTCTTAGTTGCTTTTTTAGCAGCTTTTTTAGTCGCTTTCTTAGCTGGAGCTTTTTTAGTTGCTTTTTTAGCAGCTTTCTTAGTTGCTTTCTTAGCAGCTTTTTTAGTCGCTTTCTTTGCTACTTTCTTAGTTGCTTTTTTAGCAGTAGCTTTCTTTGTTGCTTTTTTAGCCATGAAATCCTCCAAAACGGGTTGTTGTTAATACTATATTAAATTTA
This sequence comes from Bacteriovoracaceae bacterium, assembly GCA_043721975.1. GTDB lineage: Bacteria > Bdellovibrionota > Bacteriovoracia > Bacteriovoracales > Bacteriovoracaceae > Bacteriovorax. The sequence goes on along the minus strand of JAYSPR010000399.1, from coordinate 3,049 downwards.
AACACTCTCTCGTGCAAACAAAATTTTCATATTGGCCCATACTTGGACCTAATTCCTTGAAAATCTTCTACGGTTTTTCAATTCGGCCATCTGGATAACGTGCAAAAGTTTCTATCTGAGGCCCATGAAACATATCGGCCCTTGGCCATTTCCACCCTCCGAACTGAGTCCTTTGATACTCATGAATGGTCTGGATAATTTCTTCTGAAGTATTCATGACGAAGGGCCCACGCTGAACAACAGGCTCGCCGATTGGCTTTGCTTCAAGAAATAAAAATTCACAAATCTCATCACTTCCATCGGCAAAAATGTCTAGTTCCAGAGATGAATCTAAAAATATGGCCTGTTTTTTTAAAATCCTTTCACCATTAAGTAATATTCCATTGCCACTAAAAAAATAAAGAGTCCTATTCGTCACCCCCTTACTTTTTGGGAATGAAAATCGCCCGCCTTTTTTAATTTTGACTAACAATATGTTCACTTCATTTGAGGCCACAGCTGCCCAGCTATTTTTTGGAGCTTCATAAAAGCTTACATCTTGGTATTCTCCGCTAATAACGGAGACCTCTACTAAAGAATCTGTCATGATTTTTGGAATATTTTTTGCCCAGAGCATTTTAAAATCTGGAGGGACCATTTTATTGAGCTTAGGCAGATTGAGCCAGATTTGAAAGAGTTCAACTGTGTTAGGTTTATCTTTATGAAGCAATGGAAACATTTCAGAGTGCTGAACACCACTTCCGGCCGTCATCCATTGCACATCCCCTTCTCCGTAGCGCCCAGCTGCCCCAAGTGAGTCAGCATGATCAGCATAACCTTTTCTCACTATGGTAATGGTTTCAAAACCCCGGTGCGGATGAACTGGAAAACCAGGAATCTCGTCTCCGTGATACAGCCTGAAGCCATCCTTAACGACAAAATCTTGACCCATATTACGACCTACAAAATGCTTAGGATCTAGACCATTTTTTTCATTTCCTGCAGGATAATGATCCAAATGATGAACACAAAATAAAAAAGGTTCCTGCACCGGCCACTGAAAATCGATAGGCCATTTTTGTTTTATTATGCTCATGTGATCTCTCCTATTATGACTTTTTGATAGCTAATTTATCATAGTCAAAGACTAATCATCAAAAAGGATTTACATTATATGAATGACAAATAAGAGAAGTTCCCCACTTTCATATGCCCATCGAGCTGACTTGTTTGGTTCTTTGGCCAAATTAGAAAACGCTGGAATTCCTATCGACTCTGCTCTGGCAACTATCCGATTGGCAGAGCCTATCCCAACTCGAATTTCACAAATGAGAAAGCACCTTGTTAACAATAAAGACCTCGCTACATCTGGATATCAAGCAGGACTCTTTACTTCTCTTGAAGCAGAACTCATTCGTGTAGCAACGGCCACAGGAAGTCCGGCCATCACCTATGTCCGATTTAGTCAAATTTATGCAGAAAAAGCGAAATTAAAGGCCAACTTTAAATCTCAAATGAATACTCCTATTTTCATGATCGTGCTTTCGGCCATTGGTCAGGGAATCGTCGACTCACTTAAAGACGGCAATGGTTCACATTCGCTTTTTTGGAACATCGCTCGTCCGATTATACTTATTATTATCGCTTATCAATTACTCAGTCGTTTCAACGAATGGCTAGAAGGACTGCCTTCAAGCTCACTCAGAAATACGATAGAGCAATTTCTCACTAAGGCCCCTTATGTTCGCTACCTCGTCATTAAGCAAAATACGACTAATTTTTTTGAAAGTTTGGGAATGATGCTTGAAGCTGGTCTCACCCTCCAAGAAGCTTTGCCTAAGGCCACTCAGACCATGGGAAATCTCATAATAAGGCGTGAATTTAGTAAAATCCTTCCCCAAGTAAAAATGGATAAAACACTCTCCCAATCAATGACTAAATTGAAGTTTATTGATAATAAAAATCTCTTGGGATTAATTATCGTCGGAGAAACAACGGGTACTCTTCCAAAAACTTTGTCAAAATTTGCCGTAGTAGAAAACGAAAAAATTTCTCTTTATCTAGAAAATGCCAGCCGATGGATACCAAAAATTGCTTACGCCATGGTCTCGGCAGTCATTATTTACAACATGCTCGCAGGTGGCTTTTTAGATGGTCCCAAACTAGATGACATTCCCTAATACAATCAAAGTAACCATTGTCTAAAATCTTTAACACTTTGCTCTGGAATTTCTTCCATCGGAACGTGTCCGACACCTGGATACTGAATGTATTTTGCATTTGGAAGGTCTTCTTTCCAACGAGGATTGTAGGGCACCCAAATATCTTTTTCTCCCCACATCACAAGAACTGGCATTTTTAAAGTTTTAAGTAAAACAGGCTCGTTATTAACCAAAGTCTTTAAGTTTTGAAATAATTTAACCGAAGCTTCTTTGGTTCCTGGATAAAGATTTATATCTTTATAAAGCTTTAAAATCCCCGGCTTAATTCGAGTCGGATCTCCATAAACTGACTCAACATTTTTTTTCACCATAAAATCTGGAGTCATTGAAGCAGGTAAACTTCTCACGATAGGAGCGATCATCAAGCTCATGACTGACGGAAGTTCCTGAGGGTATGCACCGGCATCTAATAGAGCTAATTTTGTAATTCGCAAGGGGTATTTAACGGCATAATTCCAAGCGAGGTAGCCACCCAAAGAATTTCCAACAATGACAAATTGATCGGGGAGCTTAATCTCTTTAAAAAATTGATCCATAATACTCATATAATTTTCTAAATTATATTCATCATTCCCTACTTTTCCAGTCAAACCAAAAGCTGGGACATCAAAACGAATGACTCTATGGTCACGTGCTAAATCTAAAGTCCATTGGTCCCAAGTGTGAAGTGAAGCTAAAACTCCATGAAGAAGGACAATCACCGGTCCTGTGCCTTCATCACGGTAGTGAATTCGCGTATTGTTTATGACGATAAATTTTGAAGGGGCTTTGGCGTAAACACTTTCTAATTCTTCTTTTGTAGGAGTATTTGTACACGAAAGTAAAATGAGAAAAAAAGACATTTTAAG
>JAYSPR010000398.1:0-3476 GCA_043721975.1 Bacteriovoracaceae bacterium | reverse complement strand
GAGAATCGTGGAAGTGAAAAATCTGGAAATTCTCGAGATACAGTTGCTAAAGAAATACGTTTATTAAAGAAGAAAGGAATGAATTATTCTGGCCTGTATCAAGTATTGTCTGGCCTTGATAAGTCCAATAAAATGTCAACTGGTGGCGTTTCTCTGTTAAATGTTGTAAGTGAGAGTGAATTATCTGCTTCAAGTAAGGAGTATTTTAATAAATCACTCCAAGCACTTGAAGGCAGTACTTTTAGTAGTAATCAAATGCAACCTGAAAAAACGGCAGTATTTGAGAAGAAACATTTTAAGGAATTGTTAAAACACATATGATAATTGTAAAAAACTTAGAAGAACTTAAAAAAATTCATGGTGAAACGAAAATCAATGTCACTATTGGAAATTTTGATGGTGTCCACCAGGGCCACCGCGAGTTTCTATCTCAAATAAAAAAAGATTCTTTAAGTGAAAATGCCAAGTTTGTAATCGTCACATTTATTCCACATCCTTTGCAGATATTAAAGGCACAGACGGGATTTTTAATAAATACCTTTGAAGAAAGGCGAGCGTTACTCGATTTATGTGGGGTCGATTATTTATTAGAAATAGATTTCACGCGAGATTTTAGTACTCTTTCGCCAGAGGATTTTTTAACTAAATTCATTTTTTCGTTTTCAGGTATTGAGAAGATTTACTTGGGACATGATTTTGCTTTTGGTGCAAATAAAGCCGGTGACTTTAGAGTCGCTCAAGATTTTTGCCATTTGAAAAATACTGAGATTGTTTTGCAACAAGAGTTCAAAGTCTCAGGGGCCTCTGTTTCATCCACCGAAATCCGAAGTGCAATTACCTTGGGTGATATCCCCAAAGCTTCACAATTACTTGGCCGAGATTATTTTCTTTCTGGCAGGGTCATCAAAGGAGAAGGGAGAGGGAAAAAAATAGGATTCCCGACTGCAAACATGGGTTATGACAAAGGTTTATTAGTTCCATCAAAAGGAGTCTATGTAACTCAAACCGAGATCGACAAGATGACTTATAACTCAGTAACTAATATCGGTATTAATCCTACTTTTAATACTGGATACGATATTCATGTTGAAACACATCTTTTAGATTTTGCCTTAGATATTTATGGTGAAATGATAAAGGTTATTTTTCTTAAAAAAATTAGAGATGAAAGAAAATTTCCAAGTGTAAATGAACTTGTGACTCAAATTGACCTAGATGCTCAAGCAGCTCGATTATTTTTTAAAAAATAAAAACTCAAAACTCAGTTATTTCGAAAATAACTATTTTACTCAGGTAAAATTCACGCAAACTAACTGCTCAAGAAGATTAAAGATCATGAATCTTGTGCCGATAAGTTATTTAAATAGCGTGAAATTTATTGAGATAAAACAGTTGTATGTTTAGAAAAGAATTCGTTGATGTCATTACAAAAACCGGAATGGTCCCAGTTAAGGATCTTCGTCCGCTTGTAATTGATAGAGATCCTCATGCAATTTCTGAGTTTGGTCTTCTTCAGTTTAAATTTTTTGATGATATCCGTTTTGCTAAGCAAATTGCTGAAAATTATGGCCTGACATACATCGATCTTTCAAAAGCAAAGATCTCCGACAAAATGCTAAAATTAGTTAAGAAAAGCGATATTGTAAAATATCGAGTCTTACCAATTCAAAAAAATGCAAAAGCAGTTTCATTAGCGATTTATGATCCTTCTTTGGTTAAATCACAAGGTGAATTACAGGCGTTATTTCAATATCCAGTAGATTTTATTCTAACAAATATTTCCTCTTGGGCAGAAATCTTTTCTAGAGTCCCAGACAGTATCGAAGATATTTTAGATACAATAAGAGAAGTTAAGGCAGATCAAGGTAAGAAAGATGATAATATCAACGAAGATGATATTGGTGATGATGTTATTAGATATGTTAATAGAATTTTAGCTGAAGCCTTTGTTATGAAATGTTCAGATATACATATTGAACCCTATGAAAACAATTTTAGAATTCGTTACCGTCAAGATGGTAGTTTGGTTGAATCTGCCAAGCCTCCTCGTAGTTTAATGTTACCTATTATTTCAAGAGTAAAAATCCTAGCCCAAATGGATATTTCTGAAAGAAGAAAACCACAGGATGGGCGTATTAAGCTAATTGTTGGTGGAAAGCCCATCGATTATCGCGTCTCCTCTCTGCCAACTTTATTTGGTGAAAAAATAGTTTTACGACTCTTAGATTCATCAAACTTACAACTTGATATGACTAAGCTTGGTTTTGAACAAAAACAAATTGATGTTTTCAAAGAAGGTATTTATAAACCCTACGGGATGTGTTTAGTCACTGGACCTACTGGATCTGGTAAGACAACAACACTTTATTCTGCCCTCGCAGAGTTAAATAAGATCGATACGAATATTTCTACCGCAGAGGATCCAGTTGAATTTAACCTTGAAGGTATTAATCAAGTTAACGTAAAAAAAGATATTGGATTAACTTTTGCAGCAGCACTGAAATCATTTTTAAGACAGGATCCAGACATAATAATGGTTGGAGAGATTCGTGATCATGAGGTTGGTGAAATTGCTGTTGAGGCAGCTTTAACGGGTCACATGGTTTTATCTACCCTCCATACCAACGATGCTCCCAGCACGATCACTCGCCTTATCAATATGGGTATTGAAGCATTCCTCGTCGCTGCAGCTTTAAATGTGGTTGTTGCTCAGAGGTTGTGCCGTAAAATATGCAAAGATTGTAAAGAGATCGATACAAGTGTTACCAAGGAAGCTCTCGTGGCCAGTGGAATATCTCCAGCATCTGCAGAAAAAATTCAGGTGCATAAAGGCAAAGGATGTCAGACTTGCAATGAGACTGGATATAAAGGGCGAGTGGCTATTTATGAAGTCCTTGAAGTAACACCAGCAATAAAAGAAATTTTATTAAGAAATGGTTCTGGAGATGAAATTAAACGCCAGGCAATTAAAGATGGAATGAAAACACTTCGGATGTCAGCATTAACCAAAGTTGCACTAGGACAAACAACACTTGAAGAAGCGATATCAAACTCAGCTTCTGATAAAATGTAGGAAAAGTTATGAGTGATCAAAACAATACAAAAAGTTCAACGCTTAATACTCAGACAGCAGGTTTAAATACAAATGATAATTTAAAAATTCAACAATTGTTTAAACTCATGGTTGACAGTAATGCTTCAGATTTACATGTGACCTCTGGAACTTCGCCAGGACTAAGAGTCCACGGAGAAGTTATTCGAGTTAAGACTGCACCTCTTACCGGTGAAGACACGAAAAGATTAATTTATCAAATACTAACTGAAGATCAAAAAAACGAATTTGAAAAAAAATTAGAACTAGATTTTTCATTTGGTATTAAAGGACTTGCTCGTTTCAGAGCAAATGTTTTTAACTCTAAGGGCGCTGTTGCAGCAGTTTTTCGAGTTATTCCAAGTATCATTCCAGATTTTAAATC
>JAYSPR010000397.1:0-1639 GCA_043721975.1 Bacteriovoracaceae bacterium | reverse complement strand
ATAAAGTCTGCTTTATGCTCGATACGAATTTGCTTTATATTTATGATCATAAACTCGAGCACAATGGCCCTTATAAAGATTTAAAAATGGGCCTACTTATGTCTATTAAAGATAAAAATGAATCTGACTTAGTTTTTAAAAAGATTGCCCGAGGCATTTATAAAATTGAATCAAAGACAGATCTTAAATCAGTTGAACTTACCATTGTGGCCAATAAAAAAACTCACAAAATAACAGTTGCCCATGAATAATTTCTTTCTCATTATTTGTTTTTCTCTTTTTCCTATCTGCTCTGAAGTTCTATCAAGCGAAGTTTCGGGGCCAGAAATAAAACAAGTTCTAGAGCAAGAGCTTTTATTTAACTACCTTCCCAAACTCGAAGCGAAATGGGGAAAGTGTGGATCTAGGCGTAGCAGCTGTTTAAAGACCATTGACCAAAAATATCTCGAATTAAATTTACCCCAAAAAAACTTATGCTTTCCTTACACCAAATGTGGATTTTATTTGTGTATGGAAGAACAATATAATTGTGAATCAGTCGGTGTTAATTATTTTACTAAACTTGCCTACCCGACTTGCTCTGCTTATGAAAAAAATATTAAGGCCCTGGAATTTTCGAAAGAAGGAGTCGAGTGGATTTATTCGGTGATGGTTTGTTTACAAAAAGGACTCATCGATGAATGTCTTTATAATGGGAAATGTGAAAGACCTTTAAATGAAAATAGAAAAAAAGCTTGTGACTATATTACCGACTTTACTTTAAAATTTCATCCTGGCTGTTATATCAAAAGTGGCATCGGAGTTTGCCATTTACCTCTTAAAGATAAAATCGCTATTTGGAAAACAGTCAATCCGTTCATGACATCAAGAGAAAAACAAGAAGCCTATAAAGTCATCTTTGAATGTTTTATTCCTAAAACTAATTAAGCTTATTAAAAGTTGGTAGTTTTAAAAACGAGGGAACAAATCCAGCTTGAATATTCACTTGAATACTAGGAAATAAAAGACGTGGAGCTTTTAGAGTTTTATCTCTTGTTTCTCGAAAGTTAGTAAAACTATCTTGTCCTGTAATACTCTTTAATTGAGTATTTTTTTCCTTTGAAACTCCAATGGTCGTCTCATATCTCAACTCTCTTCCATGAGGTTGGTAATCATGACCGACAAACACAATTGTTTCATTAGGTAATTTATAAAGATTATCATGAATGGAGCGGTAAAGATCTGAAGCGCTTCCACCAGGGAAATCACAGCGCCCGGTTCCTGAATCTTCAATAAATAAAGCATCCCCACAAAAAAGGAGATTTCCAATGTGATAACTCATGCAAGCAGGAGTGTGCCCGGGGGTAGGTATTGCTTGTATTTTAATCGTTCCAGCAATGATTGTTTCATTGTCCTTAATCAACTTATCAAATTGTGATCCATCAACTTTCATTTCTTTAGTGAGGTCCAAAATATCACAAAATGCTTTTTGGACGATGCGAATTTTTTCACTAATGGCGATTTTAATTTGAGGAAAAAAAGCTTTTAAAAACTGTGATGATGAAAGGTGATCTGCATGGGCATGAGTCTCAAAACAATAAAGCGGTTTAAGCTGATGCATTTTTATAAAAGAAGTGATTTTTTCTAAGTTATGCCCTTC
>JAYSPR010000396.1:0-9659 GCA_043721975.1 Bacteriovoracaceae bacterium | reverse complement strand
GAATTATTATAATTTTGACTTTGCTCATAGTGTTTTAATTTCTCTAACACATCACTACATTCTTGGTAGATATTTTTAGAGAGAATTTTCTCACATTTTGACACTATAAACATTTTTTCTAAAAAATGCGCGTCGGGGGACTCTTTCAATAGTCCCAAAATTTCATTTAATGAACTGCGTTCATTAAAAGGAAAATCCACGGACAGTACATGTTCTGGATTAGGTAATGATATTTTTAATGCACGACTCTCTACGGTTGCAAGTAAGTTTTCATCTTGAGGAGTCAATAAAAAAAGGCAAAAATCTTTGGGGAGTTCCTCAAAAACTTTTAGTAGTTTATTGGCCACAATATCACTTAAAAGATGGGCATTTTCTATAAAAATAAATTTAGTTTTTAGTTCTATGGCCTTGTAGTTTAGGAATTTTAAAAGTGCCTTTATGCCAGGAGAATCAACTTTATAACTTTGTTCTTTTTCTGCGATTTTAACCCAAAGGACATCAGGATGATCTTCTAGAGGGCTTATTTTTCTGACAAATTCTTCAGTGAAAAATGTTAATGATTCGTCATTTTTATAGCGAGTTAAATAGACCGAAGCCAGAGTCTTGGCATGGTATTTCTTTATAAGAATTTCATAAAGAGTGGAATTCAAAGTTCTTCTTCGGGCTGAAGTGATTTTTTAAGGCCTATGAGCTTATCAATGGTTCCGCAAATCTCCATAGTCATTTGTTCCGTAGTGACTTCAGCATTCATTTTAATAATACGCTTAGGAAAAAGTTCGGCCATCATGTCATAACCAACCACTAATTTTTTATAAAATTCTACACCTTTTGATTCAAAATAATCTTTTGGTGCATTTCTCATTTTTTGTCTTTTTTCAGAAGTCTCAACATTAATTCTCAAATAGAAAGTCAGGTGAGGAACAATATTAAGTGGGAAAACACTGTGGATGCTTAATACTTCAGCGATTCCGAGACCTCTTGAATGACCTTGGTAAACAAGGGAGCTATCGATGTAGCGGTCACAAATGATGACAGTGTTTGGCACGGCAAGTTCTTTTAGGATGACTTCACTTAAAAGTTGGGCCCGTGATGAAGCAAATAAATAAGCTTCAGCAAGAGGTGTAATTTCCGTTTTAGTTTCAAGGATAGCTTGGCGCATTCTTTCGCCAAATGGAGTTCCACCTGGTTCTCTTAGAACTAAGACGCGAAAATTTTTAGATTCTAAGTAAGACTTAAGTTTAATGATTTGAGTAGATTTACCTGCGCCCTCAATACCTTCAAAACTTAAAAAATATGAGCCTGGAAAAGCTGGTGGACGCAAAGTATTTAAAAGCTCTTGTGTGATTTCTTTCATGGAAATGATCCTCGATTGTATTCATTAAAATTCTACATTTAATGAGACTCTTAGACAATCCACATTCGTTTTTCATTCACTTTACATTTTTTAGTTCGACACTTCGCTCTCAAAAATCTTGTCATTACTTGGAATCGGTCCTTCATTTTCAGCCGGAGGTGCTGCCTCGTAATTTTCTTTTGACACTTGTGATCTTACTGGATCAAGCTCCATCGCACTTGAGTTATCGTAATAGTAATTAGGATCTTCATTTCCAGGAGTCCCTTCTTGGGCCCTTTGAATTTCTTGAAATTTAGCAGTCTCCATAAACGACTTACGAGATGTGGGACGTGCCGACGGTCTTGTTCTTGGTCTAATCGGATCAATTTGTCTTGATTCAAATGAATCTGCATTTCTGCCTTGATCGTTAATTTGTTCATTGTTGCGTCTATCATTATTATTTTGATTTGTTGGAGAGGCCGGAGTCCTTTCAACCGGAGTTAATTGGTTAGAATTTTTTTCACCAATTTGCACTTCAGGTTCTTTAAAAGGCGAGATTAATTGATTTTTAATATGCACTAAAAAGGGCACGATAAAAATAATCGACATGACCAAGAGAAGTCGGTAAGGAGAAGCAGACTTTTCTACCGTAATATTACCCGATTTTTTCTTGTCACCACTACCATCTTGCTCATTCATTTTTTCACGTTTAACGTTACTTAAATAAGCAAGTCCAGTAAGAGCTTCTCCCACAGGTTTGTAATTAATAACTGTTTCGTGAGATTGGCCTATGACTTTTTTGGGAAGACCCGGCAGTTGATCTTCTGCACTTAGTTCTCTGCGATTAAATTGATCTAACTGATAAAGCTTCATCCATGAGTGACCACCATTAGTTGAGATCATATCAGTGAGAAGAATTTCTTTATCATTGACCATCGTGAGAAGTTGCGATTTTTCATATGGCCCAGCTTTTTGGCCATTAACTAGAATATAAATTTCTTGATCTTCTTCATCCTTCAGTGAAGCAGCACTAACCAATTGTGGTTTTCTTCTTTGAAAATAGGGATGACTAAACACAGGAAGCCATTCACTTTGATCAATATTTCTAATAGTGAATGAGGCATAATCATCACCAGAAGTTTGAGTTAGCATTTTTAAATCATAAAGTGAAATGTATCCCAATGATTGAGCATCTTCACTTTTGATTTCAAAAATATGATCGCGAGAATCAACGTTTTGACAGATTTGTCCTTCATTAAAAAGATAATCTTTCAAACTTGCAATTTTTGAAGCATGGGCCTGAGACATAAAAATCATCCGTGTTTGTAGCATATGCCACAGTTAATCTCAGATGATATATCGGTCACTTTATAGATTTAATTGAGAGGAAAGTGGCGAGTGAGAAATGTTCCCACTCGCCATTGTCAGGTATTTTTAATTAGAAGCTAGCATCGATGTAAAGGGCCAATTCTGGGTACTTCATGTCTTTAGCAAAAAAACTTTTTCCATCTCTTGATTGAAACATTTTACTTCCAATTTCTGGAGTAAGAGTAAATTTCGGAGTAACCGAGTAACTGTATCCGATATAATAAGAGAAATAATCATTTGCTGAGGCAGCAAAAGTGGGCTCACGCAAATATTTAAACTGGAAGTAAGCTGATTGAGAGCCTGTGAACTGATAAGTCAGATAAGCTAAGTTCATATCATGAGAGATCATAATATCATTTTTTGTATTCGAATATCTTGGAGTGTAGATAATAAAATCATCAGTGAATAGGTAAGAAAGTTTATCTGTGATTTGGTAAGACACATATGGCAATAAGTTAAATCCATGCTTCCAAGTTGCAGCACTAATTTTGTATGGATCGTTGTATAAATACTGAATAACAATGTTTGTATCTAATTTATCATTAAACTTTTTACTTAATTTTACATTGAATCGCGTGTTTCCATAATTTGTAGGAGCAGCAATTCGATCGTTTAATCTTCTTGCAATCGCCATGTCTAACTTCACTCCATTTTCGGCTTGAGTTAAAAGATTTTCATGAGTCAGAGTAAAAAGTGAACGTTGGTGACGATTACGAAAAGTGGCAGGCAAAGGTATGGCGTCAGAATATTTAAATTCTGATGAAGCTGAAAATTTCCAATTTTTAAATGGCTTTATAATAATTGATGGGTTGTGCATGATGCTTAAATCTTGAATGTCATGATCATCTTCGTTGGCACTAGTGATATCGCGGCGGACGAAATAATATTCACCGTGATAGTTTAGAGTGACATATTTATGGAAAATGCCTAAAGCGCTTGAGTCTACTACTGTTTGTGTTTTTGCTTTTTCAGCAGCTGCTTTAGCCTCTTCAGCTTTTAGCTTCTCTGCAGCTGCTTTTGCTTCAGCAAGTTTCGCATCTTCAAGTGCACGGGCTTCTGAAGCATTGTCTTTTTTAGCGACTTCAGCTTTAGCTGCTCTTTTTGTCGTAACTTTTTTAGCCGCTGGTTTTTTTGCCTGAGCGAAGACTTGATTTGAAGCTGCAAGGCTTAAGGCCAAGGTCAACACAATAGTAATTTTAGAAAACATCTCTATGACTCCTCATTATAATTAGTAGGCTAGTAAAATTATTTACAATTCTTTGATATATCTATTTAAAAACAAGATTCTGTATTATTTTAATCAGGATTACAATGTTCTTTGAAGCAGTTGACGCAAAAAAAGATAGTATAGTAAGGAAAAGTAAGAAATCAAGCAAAGAACTTGTCCTGAAATTTTTGGCCTGAATAAAAAGTGACAAGTAGGCACTGCTTTGAGATTCTGACTGTCAATGTCACATTTTTTTTTCATTTTGCTAATAATCACGGTCTGTCTTCTGCGTTTACCACTATCCATTTTGATGATTGTGGGAAGTTCATTCTTCCCCTTTATAAAAAAACGTCTAGATTTCGAAAGACTCAATTTAACAACATCTGCTTCGATGAGTTTTAAAGTGCTTCAAAAAAAAGCTGATCTCTGCTTTGAAATTTCTTCAGAGGGGGAGCTTGAACAGTCTCGAGCTTTGATTGAGCGGGCCTTAAAATTAAATAAGTCCATTGAAATTCTTTATTCATCTCCTTCGGTTGAAGGGAAGTGCCATAATCTTTATCTCGGGTATCCAGATCAAGTGAGAGTGCTTCGAATCCCTTTTTTATCTTTTTCACCTTTTTCTTTTTTATATTTTCAAAGTGTATGGCAATGGGTGACGAGCGATGTGATTATTTTTTGTCGTTATGATTTTTTTCCAGAATTACTTTTGTTTAAATATTTAGGAAAAAAACTTATTTTAATTTCTGGTGCTTTTAAAAAAATGAATTGGTATAAAAGAGAAAGCTTTAAATTGTTTTCATCTATTGTTGCGGCCACTGATTTAGAGTGTGAGAATTTTAAAAAACTTGGTTTTTTGTCAAATGATCAGGTTAAAAGTTGTGATTTTCGCATTTTAAGAATTCTTGAAAGAAAAAATAAAGCACAGGCCTTACTTTCTAGTAAAGAAAACATTCAGGACTATTTAAATGACTTAAAAATAATTCCTATGGATCAAAAAATTATCCTAGGTAGTGCTTGGGCAAGTGATTTAACCATATTAGACGATCAAAAACTTATTGAAGACCTAAAAAATAATTTACTTCATCTTTGCATCGTTCCTCACATTCTTTCAAATGAGAATCTAAACGTTCTTAAAGACAAATTAAATCACATGGTGAAGTCTGATAATTTAGTCCAAATTTACGATGGATCAAAACCTTTTGTTAAAAGTCCTATCATCCTTTTTAAGACCAGCGGAATCCTTTGCGAACTGTACTCCCTTTTTCAAGTGAGTTATGTGGGCGGTGGATATGAGCGATCAATTCACTCGGTTTTAGAGCCCTTTTTTATGCATGCCGAAGTCATCGTTGGGCCTAAAATTCATCGATCGACAGAGTTAGATTTAGTGAGAGAAATACTGCCCGATGAAATTCATGTACTAAAGTCGCCAAATTCCTTCTATAATCTATTTATGTCTATAAGAAATAAAAAATTAAATACGATTATGCGTACAGCTTCGGCCAAAAAGGGCCTAGATCAATCAGAAGAACTCTTTAAAGTTTTAATTGAGGGAGTCTAAAGAATGAATGATAGCAATGTTGATTACGCCTTAGTTGGACATAATTTTTTTGCTTACTTGCTTTCACTAGGTTTACTTTCTCGCGGCAAGCAAGTCATGATTCTTGATGATGACCGTTTTAACTACGGGGACTTTTTTACCAACTCCCTAACATCCCTTGATATTGAACTTTTAAAAGTATGGGGAGAAAAACATTCGTTAGCCCCTCTCATTAATATTGACCAATACTTAAGTCCTTCTTGTGTGCATTTTTTCATTGGGAAAAAACAAATTATATTAGGGGACGCTCCTCATCGAAACTTTAGAGAACTTGCTCGCAAGTTTCCCAAACTCTTTTTTTCTCCAAAAATTACGGAAGGTGCTTTTCGCTATGACAATGAACTTCAAAATTTTGACAATCTTTATTTAGATTTTTGTCAAAAAATAAGTGCTTTCATTTTTAATGAAAAACGCTCTTCAAAAATTTCAAATCTTTTTGCGACAACTTTGCCAGAACTCTTTAAAGGACATTTTGAATATTTCTTTTCAAATTTCGCTTCAAAAGAATTACTGAAAGATGATGAACTTTACGATTTCCAGGCCCTGATCTACATGATGAGAGGATTTTTTCAAAATCGCTTGAGTTCAACTGGCAGCCAATCAGAGATGATGCATTTATTTTTTTCACTCATATCTCCCTATTATAAATTAGATCATGAGCGTTTAATTTTAGACCTTCTGGCCATTCATACCCAAAAAGGGGGAGAATTTAAGAAGTTAAATCTTGGAGATTTAAAGTTCCATAAAGGCTTTGTAAAAAGTTTTGAGTTAGAAAGTTTTGATGGGATCGTTAAACCAAAAAAAATGGCCTTTATAGGCGGCTACCCAGTTGGGCTGCCGATAAAGCTTAGTTCATCTAAGGCCCTCTCTTATAATTGTCTTCATGTAGAAATTGATTTTGTGGATCCCTTGCCACTTTATTTACATAAGAAAAAATGTGTTTTTACTTCGGCCCTAAAAATTGGAACTGAAAGACCCTTTTGGGAAGTTAATTTTGATGATCATAAAAAAGGAACATTCAATATTATCATGGTAAAAAAAGAAGGAATAAAAATCGACTTCATTATTGAGAAAACGAAAGAATTGCTCCTTTCTGATTTGAATTTTCTTTTTCCAGAATTTAGTTTTGATATCGCTCACTGCCAGATGAAATTTACCCTAGATGTCTTTATAGAAGATAAAAATTTTAAGGCCCACGAACGGCTCGAGGCCAGTCTCAGAAAAAAAATCGTCGATGTTATCGAAGATAGTGCACCTTTATTTATGTCGAAATTAAAGAATGTCCTTTATTTTGGTCCTTATAATGAAGATTCCTTGGGGACTTTTTCGTCACTCATTGAAATGAAAAGATGGAAAGAATCTCTTTAATGATTATTTTAGGATCAAAGTGAATAAAAGATATTGGACATTCACCCTAAAAAATGAAAAAGGCCAATCGGCCATTGAATATATACTCCTTTTAGTTGTCATGGTTTCTATTATTAGCTCCCTTCTTGTTTATGTAAGAAACAAATACTTAGGTAATCCGGAAGACTGTAAAGGAGCGGCCAACAAGGTAAAAATCCTTTGTAAAATCAATAGTTACCTCGAGCCTACGGGAGGGAGTAAACCCTTTCAATACTTTCCTTTTAAGAAGTAAACTCCATTCTGTAAAAAATTCACGATGTCTAAAAATCTTAGCGTGAACTTCTCCTTGTCTGTTAGACTCTCCTCGTTATGAGTTTAATTAGAAATGAAAATTAAGCAGGCTTATTTAAAGGGTCCTGTTTTTTATGAGGAGAAGTTATGAAACTTTCAAACGACAATTCTAAAAGTCTAACTTTTATGAGTTTAATTTTAGCGACGGCACTACTCGCATCTACAACTGCTCGTGCGCAGTATGATGATTTATCAGATGCAGAGGATGCTCTATCAAACGGTGATGCCTTAGAAATGGATCAAATCGATATCGACGGGAAACTTTCCCCTTCAGAATTATTAAAAAGAAGAAGAGAAAAACTTGAAGAAAGAAATAAACTAATGGTTGAAAAGAAAATTGAGGACATTCGTGTAAAACAAGAAATTGCTTTAACGAACAAACTTCAAGGTGCTTTTAATAACAGCTTAAACAACCTCAACGAAGACAAGGTTCAAGTGGTTCAAGCTGCTCCAGCACCAGTTGTTGCACCGGCTCCAGTTGCACCAGCTCCAGTGATCGAAACGAGAATTATTGAAGTACCAGCTCCAGTAAAAGAAATTAAGAATTCAAAAATCATTCCTCAACTTGGAACGAGTTCAATTAAAGGTGATAGAATTGATCTTGAATCAAATATGACTATCGGCCTGTCTGCTGAAACAATGGTTATGCCACAAGTTTCTGTTGGTTTCGGTGTTGGATATACAAATCTTGATTTAACAGATGTAGCGAATGATTTCGTTTCTACTGGTTACGGAAGCTATAACACTGGTTACTACGGTGTTTATGGTTCAGGAAGAAAAATGTCTCTAGGTAAATTAAGTATTGAAGCGAATGGGAAGTTTTTCTTTACAGAAGATTCAAGAATTAAGCCATACGCTGGAATGGGTCTTGCTATGAATCGCTCGACATTAAAATACGAAGATCAAACTTCATATAACACTAATGGTGTAAATTTCGGTAACGAAGGATTTTCGTCCACAGCTTTTTCAGCTTCAGCTAAATTAGGTGCGGAAATTGAAGTTAATAACACAATTGGATTTAACGTAGATCTTTCTTACGCTAAAAACTTAACTTCTGGGATTTCGAAATCGGCCCAAACAGTTAACACAAATCCAGATCAAGGTCGTCTTGAGAACCTTACGAAGGAAATTGAAAATGGTGACGTGACAGCTATTCAAGCTGGACTTGTTATTAAGTTTTAAATTGAGATAATTTTTAATGACGGGCATCTTTAAGATGCCCGTTTTTTTTACTCCAGTAATGAGTCTTCAAAGAAAATAGTCATCCAATCCTTTTAAAATCCCACTTCTCACTATAGAATTTAAGTAGATTCAAACTTAAAAGTGCCAATAAAATCATGGAGTGATTTATGTCAATGAAAGATGTCTACATCGTCGATGGAAAACGAACGCCACAGGCGAAATCAGGTTTAGATTTAAAAGATGTTCAAGCTCCTTACCTCGGCGCTTACTTAGTAAAACACTTAATCGACAACACCGAAATTCCTACAACAGAAGTCGATGAAGTTATTTTTGGAAACACTGGTACACCAGCAAAGTATCCAAACGTTGGTCGAGTGATTGCTCTTGAAGCAGGTCTAGATAAAAAAACGTCTGGCTATAGTGTGCATAGAAATTGTGCTTCAGGAATGGAGGCAGTTTCTCAAGCGTATTTAAAAATAGCGAGTGGAAGATGTGATGTTATTGTTGCTGGTGGTGTGGAATCAATGTCTCAAATGCCACTCATGTATGGCAAAGAGATGACGGAACTTTTTTCAAAACTGATGAAAGCAAAAAGTATGGGAGAAAAACTAAGTGCCATGAGTGCCTTTAGACCAAATTTTCTCACTCCAATAATTGCTATCGAGCAAGGTCTGACAGATCCTTTTTGTGGCCTTAATATGGGGCAAACGGCTGAGCTACTTGCTCGTGAATTAAAAATCACAAGAGAAGAGCAAGACACTTACGCCAACAACTCACATATGAAAGCGGCCGCTGCGACTAAAGAAGGACGTTTTAAAGATGAAATTCTTCCTATCACTATTGGTGGTAGCTTAAATAAACTTTTAACTGATGACGTTGGCCCTCGCGCGAATTCAACAGTAGAAGGTCTTTCGAAAATGAAGCCTTACTTTGATAAAAAATCAGGAACAGTGACCGTTGGAAATAGTTGTCCGATCACTGATGGTGGTTCAGCTTTATTATTTGTTTCGGAGGAAGCAGTCAAAAGATATAATTTAAAACCTATGGCGAAGATGACTGATTATCACTTTCACGGTTTAGAGCCTGAGAGAATGGGAATGGGACCACTGCTTGCTATGGATGGAGTCATGAAGCGCGCTAATTTAAAACTTTCAGACTTTGATCTCTTTGAACTAAACGAAGCCTTTGCAGCTCAGATACTTGCAGTGAGTATTGGGCTTAAGGATTTAGATGTTGCTAAACGATTTGGTCTTGATAGAGCATGGGGTGAACTT
>JAYSPR010000395.1:0-5527 GCA_043721975.1 Bacteriovoracaceae bacterium | reverse complement strand
TGGTTATATGAGTCCGAAAGAGTATGCTGAACAAAACCGTTATGCTGCTTAAAAGGGACTCCGTTAAAGTAGGTAAAGATCATGGTTAGTTATAAGTCTTCACAATACAATTATAATAATTTTGGAATCGGCCTAAATAAGGTTGAAAAAAAGTACAACTATAATACTGGTTATGCAGGTCTTGGTATCCGTTATGGTGGAAAATTGTTTATTGAAGTTGAACCACGACAATATTTTAAAGATAGCAAAAGTAACTTAGGCTTAAGTCTTGGTGTGAGATTTAACTTTTAAAATATGACAAATCTCCTTTCGGATAGTTTTTTATCGAGCTGTCGACACAAAATAGAAAGGCACATGTCGCAGTATATGTATTCGAACTAAAAGAAACCGCATTGGAAATTTAATAGGAATTCTTCTACGTATTTGTTGTCTGTATCTTCATCAATTCCACAAATCTTCAGGTATTCGACATATTCAGCTTCAGTCCATGTCGTCAGATCATCATCGATAACCTCATTTTCTAAAAAGCATATGACCATCGTCAAAAAACGGCTTACCTCCAATTTATTATCAAGATTAAGCTGGGCTAATATCTGTCGTTTTAGAGTTGGACTTAACACGCTTAAGTTTAGATCGTGATCCATCATATGGTCACCGTCATCCATCCCCTCTATTAGCTTTTTAAGCTCGATGAAGTTTGTCTTCATAAACCTCCTTATCTTGGGCCAACGCTATCTGGCCTTAAGAGTAGGTCAATAGGGATTTGTACGATTTTGTAGAATGTTTCGGTTGATAGCTTTGCGCTTTTCGCATAAAGTTTAAAAGGGTTCGAGGTTGGCCGATTGCGCCATTTTCAAAATCAAGTTCTGTTATTTCTTAAAATCCTAGTCATCGAAGAAAGTTGAGAGCATTATTTTTTTGTAATCTCAAAAGAAAAAATTAATCTAAAATATTAGGGAGATAAAATGAAAATATTAAAAGTAGCATTGTGTATTGCGTGTATGAGCTTGGTCGGCTGTGCTGAAATTGGTTTGAAACCACATCGAGCTAATATTAGGTCCACCATGGAGATTGCTAAAGGAGAGGGCACTTTTAACATTGTATCAATCAGAGGAAGTGATGAAAGTATTACGAAAATTTTAAATAATGATCTGATGAGCTGTGGAACAACGACATTTAGCATGCCAAGAGGTAATACCGTTGGCACTTTTATTAAAGAAGTTTTTGAACAAGAACTTGATGCTGCAAAAAAATTATCTGTTAAGGGCGAAGGAATTTCTGTTGTTGTGAGGTCTTTAAAACTAACAACGATTAAACCAGAGGCCGGCGAATGGGCCATGGATATAGATTACCTTATAGGTGATAAGACAATTAATGTAAAAAACATAATAGAGTTTCAAGCAAAGGTAAGCCTTTTGACAGCATGTCTTCAAACATCTACGACATTTGAAGATGCAATAGCCGATAACTTGGTAGATTTTTTTAAAAAGAATCGTTAACCAAATTTTAAAAAAGATCAGGGAGGAGTTTTAAGTCCTCCCTGATCAAATTATTTAACATCATTTGTAGTTTTAGAATCTTCCTTTCCTTGAAGATTAGATAATAGCGAAGCCATTATCAAGCCTTGCATCCCACCACTTTCAGTTGATCCTCCTGCATAAATATCAGGAGTGATCTTAATATTTTTGTCAGCAAGCTTGTTGATAATTTCAACAGCAGCTAAATTTTTTGCCCCAAGAGCATTAGCACTGGCCTGATAAGCTTTAGCTCTGGCTTCACCGATTTTTTCAATGGCCTCAGCTTCTGCAATGGCTTTAACTCGAACTGATTCAGCTTGAGCAATTGAAGTCACGCGAAGAGATTCTGCTTCAGCAAGGGCCTGGACTTTAACTTTTTCCGACTGACCTTTAGCTGCTTCAACTGATTGTTGAGCTTGAGAGTTTGCGATGCGAATTCCTTGTTCTTGTCTTACGACTTCGGCTTGAGATTCTGCCAAGGCAACTGACTCTAGTAATTTTTTTCTCTCGTCTTGAGCGAGTTTTTGAGAGGCATAAGTTGTTCTCTCTTCATCGGCAATCTTACGATTGGTTAATGTGAGCATTAATTGTTCAGGTGGAACTAGATCTCCAATTAGTGTATCAACGGCCTCAACGTCATAATCTAATAAAGCATCTTTAATAAATCTTGCAGCTTCTTTTTGTCTTTCAGATCTTGTTTTAATGTAGTCGAGAGCTTCCGAAGCCTGGCAAGAGTTTCTAAAATAGTTGCCAATGATTGGTTGTAAAATGTTGTCAACCAAGTTTTGCATCGATCCCACACGAGCAATAACTTTTGAGGCCATGCCGGCACCAACGTGAATGATTTGAGAAACGTCGATACTCATTGAGAAACCGTCTTTCGTTCTTGCAGTAATAGAATTTAAATTCTCATCATATTTATGAGTCGAGCTTTCATGCCCCCAATTAAGTACAATGTTAGTTGTTGGGATTTTTTCTACTTTTAAAATTTTAGTATTCAAAGCATGTTTCCCGGGAAAAAGCGGCTCGGCCCAAATACCTCTGTTACCTTTTTTAACAAGATTGCTGTGAGTGAAATCTGCACCAGAAACGTCTTCATCTGAATCCCCTGATGATGAAACAACAACACCGACATATCCTATATCAATTTCAGTCATTGGGATTTGTTCAATCTTAGCAAACCAAGGATTAATCGTATATGAACCTGGACGGAGTACATCTTCTTGTAGACCTTTGAAACCACCGTTTTTAATGAATGCCATTCCATCTTGGAAAGAGGAGTGACCAGGAATACTTGTCCCAGCAATACGTCCTTCAATAAGTGGTTTACCATCTAAAACAGTTACGAGACCTACAAAGTCACTTTTAATTTGAGTCATACGTAAAAATTCAGCAGTCACACCAGTTAAGTTTTTTTGCTCAATATTTAATGTCGTAATAACTTCAAATAAAGAACTGTTAATTCTATACACACCGGCGGTCAAAAGACCGAGTTGACGTCCCTTTTCACCACCATTTTTTAAGAATGCAATCGCATCTTGGAAATTGTTGCAATCAACGACCTCACCAAGAATTCTGTGAGCAGGAATTTGAGCCCCATCACGTGCGACGACGAGGCCAATCTCACCTTCTTTAATGATAGTGATTGGTTGTTTGAAAACATCGTACATAAAACTCCACAGCCAAAAATGCCAACCAGGCGCAAGAGTTTCAGCTTGGTATCCGGCCTCTCCTTGAGTGGCAATGTACCTATCGTTGGGTAATGGCTTCCCAATTTTTTTAACCAATACACCGACCTGAGATTCAGAAATGATAACTAAACCTAAAGCAAACTTAACAATGAAAAGACCAAAAAACAGAACGAAAAAAATCCAACCTATAAGAGGCATAATGACTTCCTTGAATGAGCTCGGTAGTGAGCTCTTTTTTTACATGAATAGACTTTATAACTACTCTTGAAGGCGCACAACTTGATAAGAAAGATCGATGATATATAGAAAAACGAATTGGAGTGGATCATATTTTAGTTAGTGTATGACAAACAATTGTTTAAGTTTGACTAATGGTGCCACTGTTTTAAGATATTTAAATCATTCTATTTCTTAACAAAATTTAAATTCTGCCTTTTGACGCACAAAGCCTTAGGTAAGGTCCCGAAAATTTTTCGTTTAGATTCTAAGAGCTTCAAATGCCAGTTAAAGATGGTGTGGAAATAGATGTGGCCGTTGGGCCAGCAACAATTGCGGCAATGGATTAGGCACTCTTTTTATTCGATTAAATTTGAGTTTTAACTAATTATTATTTCGCCAACCATTTTGCTCAAGTCTCCTTACACCTTGTGAAATTTTTAAGATTCTCTTAAGATAAGTTAATGTAAAATTTCTATTGGTCCCATAGGATCGATCACAGTTGGTATTAATGAAACGCTTTAAGATTGTTGTGATAGTGTCGCTACTTGCCCTTTTGAGCCTAATTACAATTCAATATTTCACGATTAAGACGAACCTCCAGTACACCAACGACATTGAAAGTATGAGTCTTCATGAACAAAAGGTTGGTCAAACTTATATTGTTTTAAACTTAATGTTAAATATCGAAACAGGCTCACGAGGATTTCTCCTAACGAAACTTCCAACGTTTCTTGAACCTTACAATGACGCTATTAAAATATTACCAAGTGAATTAGCTAAGCTGAACACATATCTTAATGATTCAGATAAAAATGAGCTCGCAAGTTTGATAAAACTAAGAGTTCAACATGCGAGTGCAATTATTGAAAAAATTAAGAAAAACCAAAAAATATTACCAGCTGATTTAGTGCCTGGAAAAATGGCCATGGATCAAATACGAAAATTAATTTCAACCATTTTAGAAAAAGAAAATAAGGTGATTGTTGGGATAAGTCGGCAACCGGGAAAAATGATTGCAGTGGGTTTCATCGGAGGTAGTTTTTTATCTCTTACATTCATGGGCATATGTATTTTTTATCTCATATCAGAATTTAAAAAAAGATCACTCATAGAAAAAAATCTTCAAGTCAGCTTAGCCACAAGCGAAGCGATCTCGCGAGATATCGGTATAGGCATTATCGCTTGTGATACCCTTGGGAATGTTCTCTTTGCTAATAAATGGGTTTTAGCTCAAGTCTCTAAACTCACGGTTATTGATGACTTTTTTTCAAGCAACCCACTCATGGAAATACCACTTAAAAAATTATTAATTGGTGATATAAATTCCATTACAGAAATGGAACTCAATTTAAAAAATCAACGCAAAATTGTTACGGTGAATGCTTCAACATTTCAAGTACAAGATGATTTAAAAGGAACCATTTTATCAATCATCGATACAACGGACTCAACACAGAAAATGGCAACACTTGTTTCAAGCAAACAGATGGCAGATCTGGCATCTAAAGCGAAATCTGATTTCTTGGCCAAAATGAGCCATGAGATTCGAACACCATTAAATGCAATCTTGGGTGTTGGAGAAATTTTAAGTTTATCAAGGCTTGATAAAGAGCAAGGGCGCTGTCTTGAAATATTTAAACGCTCGGCAGTTACTTTGAACAATCTTGTTAATGACATTCTTGATTTAACAAAAATTGAAGCAGGAAAAATTGATTTAATCGAAGCTCCTTTTTCCTTAAAGAATTTAGTGAACTCAAGTGCCTCTCTAATGGATTTTAGGGCCAGTCAAAAAGGATTACTTTTTTCAGTCGAGACAAAAAGTAATTTTGATCACTTTATTGGAGATGAAGGACGAATTAGGCAAGTCATATTAAACCTTTTAAGTAATGCAATTAAATTCACAGAATATGGAGAGGTTAAGTTTACAATTCAATGTGAAGATAAAGGTGATAAAAAAGAGTTACTATTTATTGTAAAAGATTCTGGCCGTGGAATTTCATCTGAAAATATGGAAAAGCTTTTTTCAGAATATCAACAAGAAAATAGTCAGATAGCTCAGGAGTTTGGTGGAACGGGTCTAGGCCTTTCTCTTTCTCGAGA
>JAYSPR010000394.1:0-31057 GCA_043721975.1 Bacteriovoracaceae bacterium | reverse complement strand
CGACATTATCTCCAAAAAGATTGCCCTTTCTAACTTTTGAGTAATCAATAATTGGTGCTAAAAATGGCGAAGTCTTTAGAACAATTGTTTGCAAATTATCAATTTCATCTATTTTTTTTGAGAATTCTTTAATTTTTGAAATGCTCGGTGTTTGAGAAGATATCTCTTCTAAAATATATTTAGAATATTTTTGCCCAAATTCTGAAAGTTCAAAAAGATGTTGAAGACCATTTAAGGTTTCAAGCAATTCTCGATGGGTTGTTTGATTTAATTTAGGAAATGGGTAATTATCTTCTAAATCTCCAACAACAAATGACCAACTTATTTTGTAAAAAGTTCTAAAGAGATCATGGATTTCGCTGGCACCTTCAGATAAATTTTCTAAATTGTAATAACCATTTTGAAAATGGGACTTGTAAATATTAACGGAACTTAAATGAAAGCCAGAATTTGATTTTTTAACCCAATCACTTCCGATCGTTCCACCATTTAATTTTTCCTTGATGATATTGTTAACAATTTGATAAGGAATATCATGATGGCATTGAGTGTAGGCACACTGATCACTTGGAAAACATGGAAAGCATTTTGTTCTAGGTGATAAAACTATAGCATTGGCCTGGTAAGGAGTTGTTTCATGAGGACGTACGTTGCCAAGTGCAATTGTGACTGTTGGCACTGAAAACAAAGATGAGAGATGTCCAACCATAGAGTCATGGCCAATAAATAATTGAGCTGTCGAAACAACGGAACTTAGTTCTTCAATTGATGTTTTACCTGTTAAATTCACAAGTCTTGATGAGAATTGCTTGAGTAGGGGGTTTTCAACAATTAACTGAGATTTTAAAACTTCGTTTTTATCGCCGACGATCGTAATGGTACATTTATCGTTGTCTTTTAGTGTTTTATAAATAATTTCAACCCATTTTTCTTGCTTCCACATTTTTCTTTCAGAAGAGGCGAAAGGGTGAAGAATGATGTTAGGTATTTTAGAATGAATAATTAGCTGTTCTTTTGGTGCGATAGGTTTAATCCCAATGATGTTTTTAAACAAGTCCACCAGTGAGTATGGATTTAAAGGCCCTCTCATAACAGTAGAAAATAATACTTGTGACCATTTATCATTAATTAACTGTCGATTGTTTGCATCAACATAAGTGCCAATTTTATGATTGGCCTTGATACATGCGGAAAGATAAGCAGATGTTTTTGAAAATGAAAGATTAATAAGAGCGTCGATACTTTCATTTTTTAGTTCTTGAAAAAATAATTCTAGTGAAGCCAATGAACTTTTTAAATTACTATCAGGGGAATTAAGGCCAAGAGTGCTTGAATTTAAATAATAAATTTTATCAAAATATTGTTCTAGTAAAAACTGTAAAGGTTTTGCGAATTGGCTGCGTGCAATCAAAATAAGGCGGTATTCAGGGTGCAATGATTTTAAATCTGAAACAGATTGTGCTGTTTGAATTAAGTCCCCAATTCGAGTCAGTTGTATAATCGCGATTGTATGATTTTTATTTTTTGACTCATGGAGTTCTTTAACTTTGGCGTTCATGTTGATCCTCCTCGGCAAGTTGAGCTAAGAGAATAATTTTTAGATCGTCCGGGTTAAGAGATCCGCCACTATCGAGAATTTTTTTAATTCTATCAAACTCTTTATTTAAATCGTCATTGATGCTATTCATTTTTCAATCCTTGAAAAATTTCTAATTAACTAACCACGAATTGATTCGTGAACTCGATGGACCATGTCTTCCACTTTACTGGCATTTAATTGCATCTCTACATGAAGTAAACATTGCAATGTTTTTTGTAAATCTGATTTTAATTCATAAAGAAGTGATTCAACCTCTTTAATGTTTTCCTCAAAAGTTTTTGCACTTATGCCTTCAATCTTCGCTTTGAACATGATGGCGGGAATTTGCACGAGAGAGTGAGCGTCGGCATAAGAAAGCAGTTTTCCTAAATTTGTGACAAACTCCTTAGTGCTTTTTTGATTTTCAGAGCATTGAAGCAATGACCTGAGGGTACCTAAGATATCTTTCATTATAAGAGTCAGTTCATTTTTTTCGTTAGTCACCCAAAAGTTTGCCTCATTCCGGTTTAATCCTGCGAGCTCTAAATTGCCTTGAGTATCATATGCATCTTCAAGGATTGAGAAAATAAGTTGTCTACCAACTAGTCTTTGAAGTTCAGAAGATGTTTGAACTGTGCCAGCAATTGCTGAATAATTAATTCCTTTTTCATCAAAACTCGCTTGATAAAGCGTAACTCCTTCTGTAACAAGAGGCTTAATAGTTTTAGAACCACTAAAAGAATAAAGCACTGTAGCCAAAATATCATGGGCCGTAATTTTTGTAGTTAATGTTTTAGAATTATTCTTTCCAAAATTTCGCGTAGAAATTAAATCAGTTAAAATTAAAGAATCTTTAGCATATGATCCTTGTTTCAAAAAGGGAGAGCTACCAATCGAAACCTCAATAATAGGAGTCTCTGCAAGATTGGCAATGTGTTTTACTGAGGTATCTGGGGTGACTAATAAATCAACATTCATCAAGACAGAAACCAATGCACTTAAATCAGCTTCGACAATGACTAATTCATTATTATGGTGTGAATTAAACTCGTGAGCGATTTCTCTTTCTTGATCATTTGGAGCAATTAGTAGGCATGGTATGAGCTCTTGGTTTTTTTTAATTAAATTAATTAATTGGTGGAGTACATTCCCTGGAATATCTTTAAACTCGGTAGATGATTTTAATTGAATTCCAACAATTCTCGATTGGCCTAAGTTGTAACCATGAGTTTGTCTTAGCTCTTGAAACTTTAAAAAAGCAGCCTCGTTATGTCTTGGATTTGAATTGAGCTTAAATCCTTCCGTAACAACCGGAATTCCACACATCTGATGATAACAGTCAACAAAATGAATTGGTGAGATTTTTACTTGTGGTAGAACATTATTGAAAACAAGTTCCCAGTCATTTTTAGAAACAAGATTTCGTTCATTATTATAATGAACACCAACAATATGCTTACTTGAATCTTTTAAATAAGAAGTTAAATAGGCACCAACTGTATCGTTGGAGTAATTAATAATTTGATCCCAGTTTTCACCAGATGCAGCTTCAAGTTGAAGATAGAGTTGTTCAAATGCAAAATTGTCTGAAAAAAGCTTGTTGGTTTTTAATGTAATAATATCTTTGCGATCAATTTCAAAAACATTTGTAAGGCCTTTTATTCCATGAGCCGCACGTACAGATTCTTTATACACCAAAAGTGAAACCAGCACATCTTCTTGGGTTGTCATTGAGTTAACAAGATGAGCGGTTGAGTAAACGTCTCCAAGCCTGCGAAGATTAATAATTAATATTTTTTTCATTATTTATTCTCTCCATGGACGTTAGCAATTGTTCCTTTTGTCATCTCGACTAATGCCATTGCTAAAAAATCCATTTTAGAGAAATGATTTTTCTTTGGAAGCTCTTCATAAATAGCATTATCAAAGCTTTCATCTTGATTGAAACCTGATAAATATTTTTTTACAGAATGTTCATTGGTAAAAGTATTAACTTCTTTAATGGCCTTAGGTGCTTCAAATGTTAAAAAGTCTTTAAAATATGATTGGTAAAGATTAAAAGAGGCAGGATGAGCAATCATCGCAGGTTTTCTTAGGAGGAAATGAATTAAGTCGAGGTCACTATAAAGTTCTTTAGTGCTGAAACCAGAATAGATTAAAATGTTTTTTTTGTGAATAAGATCGAATTTCACGCAGTCATCATAAACTTGGTTGTTGGGATCAATAACAATAATTTTAAAATTATTTCCATGAATCTCAGTTAACTTTTCAATGGCAAAATTGACATGATAACCAAATCCCAATCCAAGAATAAGCACTTCATTTTTATTTTTAAATGATTCAATATGACCATCAATTAAAGCTTCGGCTTCTTTAAATGGATTATAAATGGAATGGAGATGAACACCGTTAACAACAGGTATTTTTTGATCTGTTCGAGATGTTTTTATTTCATAAGATGAAATGATTGGTAGATTATTCATGTTCCCTCTGTTCCTCTTCCTTAAGGTTCATACAGGTTGATAAGCAGGAATTAATCATTAATTCCTCTAAATAGAATCTTAGCATATTAAGCTTAGAGTTTGTGAAAAATAAACTCTAGTTCTATTGGGCTGTCACTTTTTTGTAGAGTGATTATAGCCCTTAATGATCTCTTTGTTTTTAAATATATGGGCAATCTCTTTTGTAGTTGACTCTTTTTGTTGACTAAGATGTTCAACAGTTATCTTGTCAAAACTAATCATTTTATCAGACCATAAGCTTAAGTCATTGAACCATGATTTCAAAATAGCTATATCTTCGTTTGAAAGTAGAGCTGCATTTAACTGGTTAATTTTTTCTTCGATTTCACCTTGAATTTTACCGATAATATTTACAATTCGTTCTCTATTTTCGGTTTCATCAACGACGGCATCGAGATTTTGCGCTTCTGCAAAGCTCGTAATTTTAGCAGAGCTTGCAACCGCAAGGTCCAGCATAGAAAGATGTGTTTGAATGTCTTCAAATAATAAAGTAATCATTTTTTAGTTCCTTGTTTATTTTTTTACTTCGCCATTTTCTGGAGTTTGAGGTGTCACCGTTTTTAAACTTTTAATGGCCTCACTCCACCCATCATATAATGTATTGAGAACACTTAAGCATCCCTGAAGAGGTTCAGCATCAATTTTTATATTGGCCTGCGTGCTTGAAAAAAGCATATAGTCGTAGAGTGAAGAAAGCTCTTTTGCGATTTCTCCACCAACTTCAAAATCTAAACTGTTATTGAGTTCAATAACAATATCTTGAAGCTTGCCGATATATTCACCTTTTTTGGCAATTTGTTTTTGCTCGATAGCCTCGATAGCTTTCTTACAATTTTTAATAGCTGCCTGATATAGCATCAAAAGAATTTGCTCTTTACTTGCCGTGCTCACTGCTGTTTTTTTGTATGCCCCATAACCGTAACTCATATATGCCTCCTAAAAAATTATTATCCTAATTGTTGTACAGGATCTGCTCCAGTTGCTCCCATGGCAGCTACACCAGCACCCTGTGATCTTATTTTTGAAATAGTTCCTTCTAAACGTGCAAATTTGTCTTTAAGGTTTTTTTCTTTTTCCTCTATATATTTTTGCTTTTGAGTAATTCTGCGATCGATTTGCTCAATATTACTTTGCATTGTTTTTTTTCTACTTTGGACAATTCCGTCTGGAACCCTTAAAGCTGAAGCGGCCATGGCATTTAAATTATCCATTAAGCCTTCAGATTTACCACCTTCTTTAGTAAAAGTTCCCGTAAGAACTTGGGCAACAGTGGTGTAATCTTCAGTGATTTGTGCAGTAAATTTCTTTTCATCGAATTCTAATATTCCATTTCTATTGAAGCTCAAGCCAATATCACCGGCACGTTTAAAACCTTTATCCGTGAGGATATCTTTAAAAACAGCAGTGTGAATTCTCCCTTCAAGTGATTGAAGCATGATATCCCCACCAAGTGTTCTTGATGTATCAGTTTTTTCATCCATGGTATTTTGCTGCTTAATAAAGCTTAAAACACCATTAAGCTTTGTCACTAAATCAGAAATTTTTGCACCAACGGCTTGAACGTCTTCTGAAATTTTGATAGAAAACTCTTCGCCTGGTTTTGCCTTTTTTAAATCAATAGTCACACCAGGAATTAAATCCACCAGCTTATTATCCGGGGCTTCAAGTTCAAAACCATCAAGTTTTACTTTTGCATCGTGAGCTTCTCTTTGAAATTCAAGCTGAAAGTCATCTTCACCATCGACAAAATAAAAATAAGGAAAATCAACGGCAGAATCATCACCGGTTTTATTTAAGCTTAGAATAAGTCTCCATGGAGTTTCACTACCACTACCATCATTGATAACATTGGCAGTAACTCCAAGACTTGTATCCTTGTTGATCAACTTCGAAATAGCACTTAAAGAAGCATTTTCTGAATCAACATAAATATCTTTTGATTCACCATTGGGAAGGGTGTATTGAATAAAGCCAACACCAACATTACTGCTATCTTTATCAGCAAATCCAGTAGACATGGCAGAGGATTTTTGCGCAAGCTGCATGACTTCTATTTGATAGTTTCCAGGAACGGCACGATTTTTATCGATAGCAACACCAACAACATCGTCATTAGTATCCACTTTTAATTCTCTCAGCGAGCGCGCACTAGCATTTAAGGTTAAATTACCTCTTACATCTTCAACTAGTTTCACGAGTTGATCTACGAGAGTTTTTTTCTCTTGAATTTTACTTTTTTGCTTTTCCATATTTTGAACAGGAATTTGCTCAGCAGAAATAATCTGCTTTACTATATCCTTGGGAAGACCGGTATTAATTGAACCAAACGAAATACTCAAAAAATCCTCCTGATTTTTATGAGGTCGCTAACCTTGATCTTAACATATTTGATAGGACCAAATGGGAATGAGGCAGCTTTTGCTTAGAAGTGTTTGGGTTTTTAGAGTGAAAGCTTGAGTTAGGAGAACCAGTATTAATTTCTGTGATTTTTGGTGAGTATGCCCTAAAATAAAAAAGACCAGGATGGGGCCTGGTCTTTAAATCTAGGATAAGTAAGAAGCTCAAGTATGGGATGAACTTCTTACTTAATTAATCGGTTATTATGGATAATACTTTAGCAAATGGTTCAAACATCTTTAAATTAAAGTGGAAATTCTTTACATTTCGGCTTGTTAGCTATTTTTCTTTTTTATTATTACCGGTTTATTTTCAAAAAGGCCTCTCCCTGAGTCCCCTTGTTACCGCTATGTTGATGACTCTTTATATTCTTTTTACCGTAGGCCAGTGGTTTTTACTTGGAAAAGAAATTGATCACCGCCTGAAAATTTATTTCAGAGTAAATTCATCCATTGATAGAGTTGTTTATCGCCTTTTTTTAGGAATGTTTTTTTTCATTTTATTATTTAATCTACTCAGCTTTTTAGATGCTAAATGGATTTACAATTCCTACTGGATTACCTGGGTATTACTTGGATTATTTTATTCGTGGCCCACTCGAGGAAAAATCATTCAAGAGTCTGTCTCTTCAAATTTCGGTGAATTTAAATTTTTAGACCGTTTTGAAAAGACCTTGGTTTTTCTTATTGTCCTTATGTTTATTTTTTCTATTCCTGAGTTCCCCCCTCAGGCAAATATCGATCTTTTAAAACTTTATTTTGATCCACTTGAAAAAATTGGCAATCCCTTTTGGAATTTTTTAATCGTGAACTACTACCCTTTTAAAGCTTATCCAGATCTCTTTAGGCTGGCATGGGGACTGCATTTTTATATTGTCGGTATAGGTCTTTTTCTCCTGGTTTTCTATGCACTTTTAAGATTTTTTGTAACTCGGAGACTTTCTCTCTTGGGGGTTTTTGCTCTCATTTCCTCTTGGTCTTTTAGTAAGATTCTCGTTCATAATGTAGAGTTTTCATTTCTCACCACTTACTCATTAGTCTGGGTTTGGACTTTATTGTGGGTTACAAAAAGTTCAACATATAGAGCAGGATTATTTTTAGGAATGGTGAGCTATTGGGGAGCTCTCATCAACCAAAATTTTTCATTATTGGTCTTTTTGCAAATAGGACTTTTGCATTTTGTTTTTTTAAAAGATCGGACTGAATGGTATAAAAGACAAATTTTAAGATATGCGCTGTTTGGTTCGATATTAACCCTTATTCACTTATTCATGAACCTGGATCTCATCGATTCACTTCACCAAATTGATTTTTTCTTTTTTCAAAATGTTATGCGAGAACTCGACCGAAAAGGATTTTTCATCTTAGCTTTTTTTGGTCTTGTTGTTATTTTGATCAAAACTTATATGCCAAAGCTTTCGATGTTAAAAGATTTTCAGATGGATAAACATAGCCTGAGCATTGTTTTAATCTCCTATTCTCTTTTTGTTGCTTCTTCATTATTTTGGGATGAATCTCTCGTTAATGGCTTCGGCACGATGTGGGGATTGGCTTTCTTGAGCTTAATTCCTCTAGAGCTTATTTTTCAATCTCTGGCTCGCTTGAGGTCAAGAAGGAATATGATTTATGTAGTTTATATACTTATTTGCCTCTTGGACTCACACTTCGAAGGTCGTATTAAGCTATTTATTAAAATATTTAACAGTTAACTAACACTCCCTATTTATATTCTTATGTTACAATCTATTTAGGAAAACACGATGATGTGTTTGAACGCCAATGGAGTCGTATGTTTAGTACAGGATTGACTAAAGGTATTTATGACAGCTTCCTTCGCTCTTATCATCTGAACAAGTCCGAACTAAAAACCGCTCCTTTCATCTTCGTTGATCCCGCCACAGGCTCGATTAAATTACTAACTAGTCTCATGAGTTCAAGTGAGATTGGCAGTGAAATTTTCGCATTGTCTGCGACTAATGGTGGTGATGTAGAAGTCCTCTCAACAGAAAGCTAAAACTTTCTCTCGAGAGAAAATTTACGTATTTCAATATGGCATAATTATTGTCTAAGATGACTTTTGTCATCAATTGATTGATCTTACACACACTAACTTTGAATAATACCCGAGTGACAATTTTTTGACCCTTTGTGAATAACTACGGTGTTTCGTACAAAAAATATCGATATCTAGCGCCAGGTAAAAAATATAATGTGAATATCTGCCCTAACTATTGAAAATAATGAAAAAGAATTTGACTTTAAAAAAGCTCAAAAATGTGCAAAAAAAATGAAAATGTGGATAACTTTCGTGTTTTTGTTGATAAAATAACCAAGTCAACTAAATTAAGAAAAAAATTGTAAGGAATTTACATTTCGCAAGGCACAATATGATCAAAACGCTTCAATCTAAAGTCATTCTTGAGTTGACAAAGAAATTGGATATTTTTTTTAACACTCAATCAACACAAGCTCTAAAAGTTAATCAAAAAGACGATAGATCTTTTGTTACTGAAATCGACTTATTTGCTTCAGAGTTAATTAAGAATGAGTTAAATAAACAAGAACTGTATAAAAACTTTAAGTTTTTCAGTGAAGAAGATTATAACGAACTTCATTTTCCTGCGGCTATTTTAGATCCTATTGATGGCACCCGTGAACTGGTTAAAGGTATTCCTGAATGTGCAGTTTCTTTGGGACTTATGAACTCAGAGCGACTTTGCGATCCACTAAATTTTGGGTGGATCTATAATCCCTTCACTGGCTTTACGATAGATAGCTCAAATTCAGCAGTCCATTCAAATTATGTTTTAAAGAAAAAAATTCTCGGCATGGTTTCTCGCTCTGAGTTTGAGAAAGGTTACTTCGATAAATTCTTAAGTAAAGATTCGAATATAGACATTAGTCCCAGGGGAAGCATTGCTTTTAAGTTAGGTCTTTTGGCATCAGGTGCATGCGATTTTGTCGTGAGCCTAAGTCCTAAAAATATTTGGGATATAGCAGGAGGATCTATTCTTTGCCACAAGAGAAAGATTTTTCTTTATCAAAATGGAATTAAAATTAATTCACTCCATGATATTCGGATCGAAGGTATTCTCGTCTGGTCTGCGCCTGAGCTCGCGGATTTAATTTGGGAAAAGTTCAAAAGTGAAATAAGCTGAGTTAAAAATACATTAGGCATGTTGAAGGGAGATTTGTTTGGATAAAACCAAATCTTAAAACTCTACACCTGAAGGTCTAATGCAATCAGCTTTATACAAAAAATTTCTCAATATCAAATCACCAATTCTCATCACAGGGGCGACTGGCACAGGTAAATCTTTTTTGGCCCTACAAATTTTTAATGAATCAATAATTTTCAAGCCGAAATTTTTAACTATGCACCTAGCAAGCTTAAAAGAAGACTTACTAGAGAGTGAACTTTTTGGGCACAAAAAAGGATCATTTAGTGGCGCTATCGAAAATCGTTTGGGCTATTTAGCTGAGGTGGGAGAAGGGACATTATTTTTAGATGAAGTTGGTGAATTATCTTTGGAGTCACAAAAAAAACTTCTTTATCTTTTGGAAGAAAAAAAATTCACACCAATCGGATCAAATTTACCAAGCCATTTCAAAGGTCGAATTATCATGGCAACGAATCGTGATTTAGAAAGTTTGGTAAAACAAAAAATGTTTCGTGAAGACCTGTATTATAGAATTAAGACTTTCCAAATAAAACTTCCGAATTTAACAGAGAATCAATCAGAATTAAGGGGTTTAATTGATGAACTTTTAAATAAGTTAAAGATAGAACATTCCCAGCCTTACGCAGAATTGGCGAATACAACTAGAGAATATTTACTTCATCGAGAGTGGAAAGGAAATATCCGCGAACTAAAATTAGCTCTTGAGTATGCGCTTTTAATGTCTGAAAAAAATTTAATTCAAATTAGAGATTTTCCTTCATTCTCAGAAGAAAAGACGATGGC
The DNA here is from genome assembly GCA_043721975.1 of Bacteriovoracaceae bacterium. Classification (GTDB taxonomy): domain Bacteria; phylum Bdellovibrionota; class Bacteriovoracia; order Bacteriovoracales; family Bacteriovoracaceae; genus Bacteriovorax. Next base: position 20,595 of record JAYSPR010000394.1, on the reverse strand, counting down.
ATTACCTCAAAATTTTGAGAGTCTCATAGAGTCGCTCTCAGATGATTACAATGAAAGTTTAGAGCTATTCGAGAGAATGTATTTACGGAGTCGATTTGAAAAATACCAAGGGAAAATCAACAAGACTGCGAGAATTCTGGGCCTTAGTAAGACAACTCTCATATCAAAAGCGAGGAAGTATCAAATAAATACCTTGAGACTTAGGGCCGATGCCTTAAAAGATGCCGCGTAAAATATACAATACACAGAGACTTGAATTGACAATTGTTTGAAATCAGAGCTAAAAGCAGGACAATTGTAATAAGTTTTTGGGGTAAAATTATGAGAAAAGCAGTTATAGCTATTAGCAGTTTATTGATGTCATTGCAGCTATTGGCTTCTGGTTCAGCTCTTATTAACGGCAAAGAAGTTAAGTCCCAAGATCATTTACATACTCTTCTAGCAAAACAATTAAATTTTCCAAAATTTTATGGAAAAAATCTCGATTCACTTTTTGAAATTTTGAGCTCAGATTATTCGGGGCAAACAGTGATTAAACTAAAACACCTTAGTTTTTTAAAAGCTCGCTTAGGTTCGGAATACACAGAAGCACTTATTCAGGCAATCTTGGATGCCTCAGAAGAAAATCCTAAAATCGTTCTCGTTCTTGAGTAGGACATGACCTTCAAAGTAAAAGACCATTTTTTTCATAAAGCAAAGAAGGAAAACTTTCTTGCGAGAAGTGTTTATAAGCTAGAAGAAATAGACGAGCGTTTTAAAATTATCAAGAAAAATGATATTGTCATCGACCTTGGATATCATCCTGGATCTTGGATTCAATACACTTCAGAAAAAATTGGTGTCAATGGTATGGTAATTGGTGCCGATATCAGAGACATCAATACCAAGCTTTTAAATGTAAAAAATGTACGTTTATTTCAAAAAGATGTGCTCACAATTGAGAGCATGGAAGAGCTCGGAGTGAGTGATCAATTTGATGTGGTCCTATCAGATATGGCCCCGAATACCACAGGCGTTCAGTCGGTTGATCAGGCTAGATCCCTAAATTTAGTGGAGATGGTTTTCTTTTTATTGCCGAAATTTTTAAAGCCAGGTGGAAATGTTGTTGTGAAAGTTTTTGAAAGCAACGATGCTCAGCTCTTTTTGAAAGAACAAAAAAAGCACTTTTCAGAGTTTCATTACCTCCGACCAAAATCTACTCGTTCAGTTAGTAAAGAATATTTTGTCATCGGGAAGAATTTTAGGCCATAATAATAGACTACATGAAGTTAACATGATGGTTATTAGACATGGATAAGTTTAAAATTAAGAAAAACAGAAAGTTTGCCCTCCTCTTAGTTATCACAGTAGTGGGAATTTCCCTCGGTGGTAATTTAATTGGTTCTCCTTTTGGAAAATCCTCCTCGAAGCTAGATGCTGCTGAAGTCGACAATCAAACAGAAGAAAACATTTCGGATGAAAACTCCCTTAATGAATCAAAAGAATTTGAAGGTGAACTACCCAAAGGTGAGGTTAAGCTTACCTATGAGCTTAAAGACGATTTAAAAGGTTCAATTGATATGGCCTTTAAAGATGTTACTCAGTGGCCGGAAACCATTTCACTTGGAAAGAAGAAAGCAAAAATTGAATACACCTTCAATGATCAGCTCGATTCGTATATTAAAAAAACATTGAAGCAATACCGCTCAGATTATTCAACAATCACTGTTATTGATAACGAAACTGGAGAAGTCTTAGCAGCTGTTGGCCACGACGGAAAAAATAATGTTTTCGACAGTAGTTTGGTTTTAACTGCAACTCACCCTTCTGCGAGTTTGATTAAAATCATCACAGCGGCAGAGCTCATTCAAAATACAAAAGTTAATAGAGAAACACCTTTTGAATTTAGAGGGAGAAGTACAACCTTATTTAAATACCAATTAAATGATTCAAAAAATAATCGTTGGGACAAAACTCAAACTTTTGAAACAGCATTTGCTAAATCTAATAATGTTATTTTTGGGAAAGCTGCGATTCAAAACCTTGATAGTGGAAAACTAATTAAGATGGCAGAAAACTTTGGTTTTAATAAACCTTTGTTTCAAGAATTTGATTTTATCAAATCAGAAATTCATCCAACGAATGATGATTATCACCTGGCCGAAGTGGCCTCTGGATTTAATGATCAAACAGTTATTTCACCGGTTCATGCTGCGACAATGGCTTCCATTATTGCCAATCATGGAATCATGAAAAGCCCTAGGGTGATTCATAAACTGATCGATTCTAAAACAGGTGAAATTATTTGGGAAAATAACCTGGTTGAAAAAAGAGTCATATCTGCAGAAACCGCTAAAGAAATGCAAGAGATGATGGGCATGACTATCGATGGTGGAACTGCTCGCAAATCTTTTAGAAAAATGAATACAGGTTATAAGAATGCACTTGAGATTGGCGGTAAAACCGGAAGTATTACAGGTGGAAAGCCTTTTGGAAAAAGAGATTGGTTCGCGGCTTTTGCAATTCCTCGTGATTCGGAGCGTGGTAAAGGAATTTCAATAAGCGTAATGAATGTTAATGTAAAACGATGGCATGTGAAGTCAACAATGCTAGCTAAAAACATTATTGAGTACTATTATAACAATATTAAGCCCGTACCTATTACTATGGTGAAGATGCCAAGATTAATTTCAGAGCGTCGCTATAAAAGTAATAAGCGAGCAATTGCGAGCTCTCGGTTGAAAAAGAAGCCAGAAGCACGTATAAGTAAAAAAAAAACTAACAATATAAAACGACAACTAGGTAAGCGAAATGAACGAAAATCCATCACAACCCTCTAGCGCAGAGCTCGATCCTCATGCTGACCTAATGAAAAGTGTAGAAGCAGATTTAAACAAGAAGCAAAAACTCATTAAAGAAGTTAAATCAATAGCTCTCATTATCGTTGCGGTGTTGACGTTTAGGTCAATTTTCTTTGAACCATTCAGAATTCCTTCTGGTTCAATGATCCCGACACTTATGATTGGGGATTTTATTTTAGTGAATAAGTTTTCTTACGGACTCAAAGTTCCATTTACTGATTTTGTATTTGGAGAAAAAAGTTTTAATCCAATTTATATTGCAGGTAAAAGTGAACCGAAACGCGGAGACGTAGTCGTCTTTAAGTATCCAAAAGATTTGTCAGTAAACTATATTAAACGTGTTGTCGGACTTCCGGGAGACACTTTAGAAATTAGAAATAAAGTGGTCTATATCAATGACAAACCAATCGAACCAAAAGAGTTTGATGGCAAAGCCATCATGGACGATATGGATGACAAGTTTAAAGGCTATAACTTAAAGTTTTATAAAGTTAAGACTGGTGAAGTGGAGCACGTTATCCAGCAAGATAATGATAACTACTATAAGGTTGATTTCGATAAAATTGTTATTCCAAGTGAGAGTTACTTCGTAATGGGTGATAACCGCGACTTCTCATACGATGCTCGTTACTGGGGATTCGTTAAGCACGAACAAATTAAAGGCAAGGCCATGTTTGTTTGGTTCTCACTCATTTTCCCATTTGGGGAAAACCCGGCCAAGTTTAGACCTTGGAGAATTGGAACTCCGATTAATTAATTAAAAAAAGATTTTAGTACAGCCATCATTGCCTTCGATGTTTTCCCATCGAAGGTCTTTGTGCTCTCTTTTGAGATGGTTTCTAAGCCAGCTTTTCAGTATCCCATCGCCATGTCCATGAACAATCGTCACAAAAGGGATTTCACCGGTAATGACTTCATCGATAGAGTCCTCACAAATTTTTTGAAATTCTTCTAAACGCATTCCACGGCAATCCACTTCAATATCACCACGAACTGATTTTTCTATATTGATTTTAATTTGTGGTTTGGGTGGATTTATTCCAGATGGATATCTGAGTGTATCGGCAGTAACCCAAACTGAAAGGGCTCCGTGCTGAATTTGAACTTCTGATTTTCTAGGATTTACATTTTGAACTTTGACATTTTTTCTAATGGTTAAAGAAAAGAAATATTGATTAGGACGAATGTCTTCAAATTTCACATCTTTTAAGTGTGAGTAAATCTCTTCAATTTCAGTGCGAGGTTTTTTAACAGGAGCTTCTTTAATGAGATCAGACTGGAGAGCTGTAATCTCATTATTTAAACTTTTGCGACTAGAAACATTTCCGGCCTTAACTTCTGTTAAGAGGTTTTCTGCTTGATCAAAAATAGTTTTAATTTTTTTTCTATATTCATTAATGATTTTTTCTCTTTCTAAAAAAAGAGTTCCTTCCATCGAAGCTTTTTGATTTTTTAATTCTATATTGAGATTGCGATTTTGAGTGAGAAGTTTGTCCAGATCAATTTTTTTCTGGGAGAGTTCTTGCAGTAGTGCTTCATAGGTAACTTGCTTACCATCGAGAAGCTTTTTTGCATTCGAGCTTATACTATTTTCGATTTTAAATTTTAAGGAAAGATTGTCGAAAATTTTGAAAGCTAGAGAGCTCCCAGGTTCACCGAGGATAAGTTTATAGGTTGGTCTATTTGATTCAAAATCATAGCCGACGTGAGCTGAAACATAATCTTTTCTAGCATGCATATAAGTTTTTAAAACTTGATGGTGAGTCGAGAGGACAACTTTAGATTCAGCTAGCATATGGACTTCATCAAGAAAAGCAATAGCTAGCGCAGAAGCCTCTTCAGATGAAGTCGAATTAAAAATTTCATCAATAATGATAAGATTTTGAGTACCCAGAGTATTTAAGAGTTCAAGGTAGTATTTCGATTCTGAAGCAAATGAACTAAGTCCTTCTGAAAGATTCTGGTGATCATGGCTAAAATAATAAAGGTCGCTAATTGGATGAATATCGGCATGACTGGCCGGAATATAAAGTCCCATATGGACCAGTAAGATAGATATCGTGAGAGATTTTAGCGCGACAGTTTTTCCTCCAGTGTTTGGCCCTGAGATAATGAGCCCTAAATGTGAAGAGTCTAAAATTAATGAATTTCTTACGGGAGATTTTATAAGAGGATGAAAAATTCCATTGATCTCAAAATAAAAATTAGAGTTCAGCTGTGGCTTACAAAATCCATTTTTAAATGCATAGGTAGCCTTTGTATTGAGCCAGTCTATGGCAAGAACCCACTGTGACATAAGTTCAAATTCAATTTGAAACCCATGAGTAATTTTACTGAGCTCAATAGTTAATTTTAAAATAGTCGATTCAATTTCCGAGAGTAGATGAATTCTCTTATTTCCTTTTTCTCGTACATCATAAGGTTCTACAAAGAGTGTCATACCACTTTGAGAACGGCTAACGATTGGGCCTAAGTCTGAATTATAGGAATCAGATCTTACTGCCAAAACATATCGATCATTAATGATGTCGTAGTTATCGAGTTGAAGTTTACTTGAGTACAGATCAGTTTTAGCAATTTTTTGAATGCTCACACGAAGATCATTTTCCAAAATCAAAACTTCGCCGTAGAGCTTTTTTAGAAGAGGATGTCTTTCATAAGATACATTGCCGTTGTGATCAACAAAATCTCTTAAGGGATTAACGAACGCTCTTTTGATTTTGGTAATTTTGTCGCTGGGAATGCTAAAAACTTCAGATATTTCAAGCGGCTTAAATGTTGAAAATGTTTCGAGGGTACATTCTGAAAGTTGGGCAAAAAAATGCAGTTCACCCGCTTCGAAAAACTTGCCTTTTTTAATGTCATTCACAAGGAGAAAGTAAGATTTTGCATCTGGTAAAAAACGAACCTTTGAGTTGAAAATTAGACTATATTCATCAAAGTTTTTCAAATAACTCTCGAGTAAATCGAGTTCGTTTTGAATAAAGGAGATAGAGTTTGCAGCTATAGGATTTTGTAATTTTTCTTTAATTAATTCGAAATGTGATAGACTGGAAATGTCACCGATAAGAGTTGACCAATCCAAAAGCTCTAGAGCTTCGGAATTACCATTTAAAAGATTAAGTGCCATGATACAGTCTCACCAACAATTATTGAAAGTCTCAAGTGAATATAACATTCTCTTTTCAAAAAATGAATTTTATCCAGTCCAAAAAGCTTACACAACACCCCATTTTATTGTTTTAGTGATAAGGTTTCCTGGAAAAAATGCATTTTTGTATATAGGCAGAGGTCACAAATATGAAGGGATTTTTCTAGGGGAAAGCCTCCCTCCGTCATACTTGAGAATACAAGATAAGTTTCTTGATTATCTAAGAAAGAATTTAGTAGGCTGCAGGCTAGGAAAAATGGAGATAGATAATCAATATTTTTTTGCACTCTTTTCATATAAAAATGATCAATCTGATAACTCAATTTCTTTTGGTTATAAAAATCACCAGTTATTTTTTGTTCTTCAAAACAAAGAATTAATTTACACTAGTTGGAATAACGAAAATCAAAACTGTGATTCGATTCTAAAATTAGTGGACCCCTTTATGGGAGAAAAACCTGGTGGAGAATTTACTAAAGATTCGACATGGACGTTAGACACTTACTTTAAAAATGAAGAAAAAAAGATGAATGGACTTCCAGTCCAATTAAAAAAAGAAAAATTTCTCGCTAGAAAACTTAATAATATAAAAAATGACTTAGAAGAAGTAAAAAAATGGGTATTCCTGGAAAAAGATTTGTTGTCAGAAGAACAACTCTTAATCAAAGACGATCAAACACATTTCCATGGAATAAAAGTAAAATTTCCTCATGGTCTCAATCAGTGGCAAAAGAGAGATTTTCTTTTTAATAAAGTAAAAAAATTAAAAAAAGCGGAATCGATCCTCAGTTCCAGGCTAGATGAAACAATCCTTGAACAAGTTAAAGTAAAAGCAGGAGAGGTTGAGGTCGAACTCACTCGTGAAAGCGCTACTCCACTTTTATGGCAATCCACCAAGTCGAAGACAAAATCTAGTGGAGAAAAAAAATGGGTTAACTTTTCGGTAAGAGGAATTGCAGGTGTCGCTGGTCTGGATGCCCATAGTAATGATTTTCTAAGGTCAGAAAGCGCTAAGGAACATTATTGGTTTCATATTGAAAACTATAGTGGTTCTCATTGTCTGCTAAAAACTGAGGATATTTCAGTACTTACTAAAGAAGATTTTTCGATGATTGCTTCACTTTTAAGAGACCTTTCAAAGTTGGACATTTTAGAAATACCTGTTATTTATAGTCAGGTAAAACACGTAAAAGGCTTAAAGGGAACACCCGGAAAGGTCCTCATAAAAAAACCAAAGTATTTAAGGTGTGTATACCAGGCCTGGAAAGAAATAATTACCGTTATTTGAGAGGTGTTTGCGCTGCATGTCTCTCCTCAGTAGAATAAAAGGATATTAGGGGTTTAAAATGAAATTTCAACTTACAAGCAGTATCACTTTAGTTCTTTTTTTTATGTTTTCTTCATGCGCTTTATTTGCTGAGTCAAAAATTGAAGAAATAGAACAATATGAAATTAGAAGTTACGATCCACAAAAAAGCGGCTTAACAGACTTAGTCTTTGAAGCACGTATTGAAAAATTAACAGAAATTCTCAATAAGACTCAGACCTATGGAAAGCTGATTGATGTTTATTTTAAAATTTATTGGATGTCTCCAACACAATACAAAATAGAAGTCATTGGTCTTCCCAAAGGATTCCAAGAGGCCCGTGATGATTTAGCAGAGCTTATCAAAGGGAAATTAGAATTTGTCATCCCAGAAAAATTCTCAGAGAAATTTAAAAATTACACTCTTAAATCTCAACCGATTGCAGACGGAAAGTTAGTAAAGGCTATCGATGATACTTATACTTTAGCGGTTCCAGAAGTCGATTTGGTTTTTGATACAAATGGTAGATTAAAAACCTTAACGACCAATGCTTCGCAAGCTGCGATAAAGACAGAGTTTTTTCAAACCCCAAAATCGTGGAGTAATAATAAGCTCGTTATGGATAAAATTGTGACTTCGTCAAAGCAGGCCAATATGAGTTCTACTATTACTAATAGCATTGAATATGCTTCTGTGGCAGGTATGGGGTTTCCTTCGAAATTGACTGTTAAAACCATTACGGAAACCATTGTTCCGGCCCATGGAAAAGAGAAAGAAAAGAAAGTCAAAAATGAGTCAGGATCGGTTGTTAAATTTACAAACTTTGAAGTAAATACTGGTAAAGCACAACGTTTCATCGTAGAAGGCTTGAGAAAGTAGGTAGTCATTGATTTTTAACGCTAAAAAATTTACAAGCTTAATTTTACTCTTAGTTTTAAGTTTTAGTTTTGCTTGTTCTAAACAGGAATCGTCTTCAATTCAAGATGGCGAAGTAAGAAATCAACAAGAGATCGAACGCCTTGAAGCTTGTAGTGCTGTTAATTTTAGCAAGGGTGTATTGCTCCATTTGAATGTCATTATGCTTTTTAAATGCACCAAGTGGGATCTAGAGTTTCCAAGTCTAAACCTTGCTATTAAAAAAGTTCCAAAGGCCTCTTGGGATCATTTTATGGGTCCAATAGATAAAGAATTTGTAGAAAATCTTTCAAGACGAGACAGAGTTTTTAGCAATATTAGAGAACTTGATTCTAAAAATGGACTAGATGACTTAAGCCGAGTGCTAGTTGCTTTGAATGAAACTAACTTTTTTGATGCACTTAATTCTCTTTTTGACTGCGCTGAAAATCCAAGTCTTGAACTATGTACTGGAAGAGATAATATTCCTTCAAAAAAATCATTAATAAATATTATTAAAATTGTCGATTCAAATCCAAAGGAAATACAAAAAGCATCAAATCTTATAAAGTTTATTAATTCATCTATCAGTGGCAATGAAGAAAAACTTCGATTAGAAATTAATAAATTTATTACAGATCCTTTATTTATTACGATTAGATTAAAATTAGTTGATGCAATTGCGGATAAAGCAAAAGTTGGTTTTAGTGACGAAGATAGAGTCTTTTTATCAAAGCTCTTGCTAACGGGCACCACTGAGCAATCGTCACCATGGATTCATTCTTGGCTCAATGATTCTAAAATGAATAGAGATAAATTTAAGAACTTGCTTGAATTTCCAGTCATAACTAACCCTGAATTGATTGCCGAATATAAAGGTTTAAAAAATGCCTACGATGATAATTTTAATTGCACAGTTAGGCCAGCAACCAATTTAAATGACCTCATTACTTTTGATTTTAAATCTCATTTAAAAGATCATGTAACTATATTAACAAATAGGGATTATAAAGGTTACTACGACTACGCCTCTAGCCTTTTAATTGGACTTAAAACATCAGTAGAAGTGTGTGAAGAGCTTGAGCAAAACAAATATGGGTTTAGTTTTGTAAAAATGATGGCCAACCAAGCTCAGTTTTTAGGTGAAAGGAAATATTATGACTTATTTAAATTTATTTTATCTCATACGACAGTAAAAGGTGATCAAGCTAAAACCTTTGCAGAAAATCTTTACTTTTTTGACATGGTCGCTGGAAATGTCTTTTCGAGTGCCAATCTCATTAATGAACAAATTATTAAAAAAACAAGAGACATGTACCCACTTATTTATGACCTGTTAAAAAAGATACCAGTAGATGCTTATCTCGACCTGGGAGAGCTCTCTAAGAGTGTCCTTGCTCAAAGTAATGATTCACGTTTTAAAGCAGTTTCGGATTTTTGGAATTTCTTTACGCCAGCTGAAAAGAATTTTGTTTTTAACTTTGTAGACAGGCACTTTGAAGGTGATACCCAATATTTACTTTTATTTGATTTCTACTCGCGCTTTCTAGATGATTTCGCAGAAGTTCAGCCAACTTTTAAAGAAAAATGGACTGGAAGTGAGGCGACTGAAGAAATGTCGTATATCGCACTTCAAGACCTATTTAAAAACTTAGCAGGTAAAGAAACGTTAATAGATTTTAAAAAGTTTTTTGGTAGAGATCAAATTATTAAAGTTCTAGAAGTTATTTCAAATGGAAATAATATTAATTTACGTGCCAAAGAAGAATTAAATTACAGAAAGTCGGATTTATATTTAGCCCGCTTGCGAACAGACAAATATCATTTTGATATTACTTATACTCCCAAAGATGCCGGTAATTATGATGCAAAAGCGGTCATAGATTGCATGAAGGTTTTTAGTGATATTGAAAATGGTTTTTATCTTTTAGCTAGAAAATTGCCTGAGGTCTGTTCGAAAGTTAGTGAAGAAAATATCGCTTTTAGAGTTTTTTCTTGGCTCAATGAGATTGAAAATAGCTACAAGGAATTTAAGCCAACTCCCGACAAAGATGATTCTCTTTTTAGCGAAAAAGGAATCCTGAGTCCTTATATGTTGAATTCACTTATCGGCACTTCAAAAATAATCGATTCTCTTTTGGGTGAAATCGATTCTGTTCTTCCAACTAAAAATGGGATTCGTTACCTAGGAGAGTCTGCTCGCTATCATTTAATCGATAAAGGAGCTGTCACCTTACTTGATAAGAACTTAAAACTCGTCAATCAATGGATGGGAGTTTTACCTTCAAAAAATATTCTTCACAGAAATGCAATCATTAAAGAATTTAGTAAAGAAAGTAATTTTAAATATACCAATGACGTTGCCAGAAATGTTTCAGAGTTAATGTTTCAATACGGTGACTGGGTAAGAAATGGCCTCTTAGAAAAAGCGAATAATCGAATCATCGGAACGTACGATCCAGCTCAAGATTGTGAGAAAGTTATTAACAAATTTGTAGCCCCCTTTCCTTGTCCGACGAAAGAAGTGGTTAAAAAGCATTCGAATAATATTTTAAAACACCTTACTGCATCTTGGGAGCAAGATACAGGAACGGCCATTGGTCAATTACTGAAATCAGTTAAACCAGGTGAAGGAATTGCTATTCCATTAGGTACAGCGCGGACTCAAAAATATAGGCTAACGCTTAAAGAAACAATGAAATATCTTTATGATACAAGTGATAAAACATTAAAAAGTAATGTGAACCGCCAGAGTACTTATTTTGTGAATGAGAGTAATTATTATTCTAATGAAATTTTAACTACACTAGAACGTGTTGAGATTGTTATTAGAGATGTGCGCTTTGGAAATAATTACTTAGGAGCGGCATTCTTAAATGCAATCACTCATACAGACAATTATAATGGTGAAGCAGCAGATAGAAAAAAGTTAATGTCTCAATGTATAAAAATACCGGTTATTAGATGTGCTCGCGCCATGAGTGACAATGATTTACGAATGGCAAACAACGCATTGGTTGCATTTGATTCCTTATTAGATGTTAATAATGGTCGAGGTCTTGATCCTAAATTAAATTATGGAAATTTTTTAAAAACTTTTGAGCAAACACTTGTTGGTAGTTCTGCTAAAGCAGCTCAAGAAGTTCAGCTTCTGCCTCTTGGTGACGATGTTCTGGTGAAACATAATGGCCGACTTTTAAGTGACATGACGATGATGACAATGTGGTCAAATACGGCTCGAGTGCTACGAGATCGCGTAGGAAGAACTCGAGAAGATTTTGACAAATTTATTGAAAGTGAAGCATTTAATCGCGTGGATCGTTCTTTACTTCTAGGTTTTGATTTGAACTATGCAACGCCTGCAGCAGAAAAATTATTAAAAAAATTACAAACTATTCCCGTCGGTGAAAAACAAAATGCACTAGATACTACAATCGACTGGGTAGCAGGTCTTAATTATAATCAAACGAGATTACTTGAAGATACAGTTGCTAAACTTCTTTTGGTGGGATCATATTTAGGATCACCGGAAATCGTATTCAATAAACCAGCAGGTTCAAATCCCCGATTTATACGTTATAAAGAAAATAATCTTTATCAAATATTTTTAGCTCTTGAAAAGATCATTGATTATTATCCAACACTGAAAAATAATTTGCCAGCAGGTATGTTGGTTATTGATGCACTTAAGCCGGTTAATAATGCTCTAGTCTTTTTAACTGATTCACTGGCTTCAACAAAAGATCCTGAGAAAAATACGGCTTATCTTGTGTTAAATGACTTATTCAACGCTCTTCAAGTTTTTATGTTTAACGAGCTTCCAGATCCTTCAATTATTAATCTGAAAGCTAAAAATGCTCCAGCCGGACTTGAAATACTTCTTGGATTTATAAGTAATCCAAAATTTGTTGATCAAAGCTATGTCTTGATTCGTGACGATTATCACTACTTAGATTCACTTCATCAGGACAAGGGAGCTTGGTTTAAAGTTGTTGGGCAAAACCTGAAGCGCCTGGTTGATTCGAGCAAGGTAGACCTAAGTCCATTCAGAGATTACTTAACTTTTTCAAGCAAAAATGCAATTTGTCTTCTTCGTCAAAAATGTAGAGACAATTATCAGTTTGATGAGCTTGCAAGTTTCCTGAAATACCTAGGTGAAAATACAAAAACTGGCGAGAGCCGATTAGTTAAAGCCAGTAAAACGCTATTAGTTGAAAATTTTGATCAACTACAGGCCATGCTTGATGACTTACTCCCGAGTTTGAAAATCAAAGATGTCAGACCTCCTTTACGATAAGAACTTTCATTTAACTTATTGAAGAAAAAAAAACTCCTTCTATACTTATAGAATACCAAATTTTGTAGTTTAGATTTGAGGCTCTTTTTGAAATCGATTATTTTACATAATAAGGCATCTGCCAAAGTATCCCGAGGAGAACGAGAACTCTCGTTTTCTGACCTTGCATCTGAACCGAGAGGAACTATTCCGGGTGAATGGTTTATTCTTGAAGATGTTCAAAGCAAAAAAAACTATATTGCTTATCTTAATTCTTTTTCAGAAAACTTTTTTAAAGTAAAAATTATTTGTGAAGATGTACATAAAAAAATATCAATTAGTGCAGTTGAAGATCAGGTTGCAAAAGATCTCATACTTCAAAAGTTATCAGATGCATTTTTAAAGCGAGAAAGATTTCAAGGTTATGAAAAAGGGGCTCGTCTAGTTTATGGAATGTCAGATGAGCTACCGGGACTCATTATTGATATGCACGAAGAAGTCATTCTCATTCAAATTAACAATGCAGGAATTGATAGATTTAGAGACTTAATAAAAGAGACGGTTGAAAAAAATTTCAAAAAATATAAAGTCTTTTTTTTAGATAACGTTGAATACAGAAAATCAGAAATTTTGCCAGACTTCGCAGCTGGAAAGCTGGATTTAGATTTAAAAATTTGTGAAAACAATCTTCATTATAAAATTGATAAAGAAGTCGTTCAAAAGATTGGATACTATTATGATCATCGTGAAAATCGAAAAAAATTAAATGACTTGCTTAAACGAACAAATCAGAAATTTTCAAGTGGCTTAGATTTGTTTTGCTATGTGGGAAGCTGGGGACTTCATTTATTAGAAGCGGGTGTTGAAAGAGTTGATTTTATTGATCAAGCCAATATGGAAAGTGCAGTTGGTAAAAATTTAACATTAAATAGATTTGAGGGTAGAGGTCAGTTTACTCGCTCAGATGTTTTTAAGTATCTTGATCAAGCTATTCTTCAAAATAAAACCTACGATGTCATTGTTAGTGACCCTCCTGCATTTACAAAATCAGAAAAAAATAAAATTCAAGCATTGCAAGGTTATGAGAAGTTACATACTCGCGCTATGAAGCTATTGGGCAATAGTTCCATTTTTGTTGCTGCCTCTTGTACTCATCCAGTGAGTATTGAAGAGCTGGATAAGACTGTGCAAGAAGCTGCAATAAAAAATAATCAAAAAATACAACTTTTGGACCTAGGAGTTCAAGGGTTTGATCATCCAACATCCGGCTTTAACGATCAGAGTTTTTATATAAAATATTTAGTTTATTATGTCACTAGAGGTAAAATATGAGCAAAGAAATTAGATCACGAATAAAAGAAACGCTAGACCAAGCTAAGGGAATTATTTTTGGACAAGATAATCTTTTAGATGCAATCATGGCATCCCTCATTTGTGAAGGGCATTTATTAATTGAAGGTATGCCGGGCCTTGGTAAAACCTTATCGGTTTCAACGATTAGTAAGCTATGTGATTTAGCCTTCAAGAGAATCCAATTCACTCCAGATTTATTGCCATCAGATTTAATCGGTACGATGATTTATAGTCAACGTAATGAAGAATTTACTACGAAGTTCGGACCAATTTTCACCCAACTTTTACTGGCAGATGAAATTAACCGTGCTCCAGCAAAAGTTCAAGCTGCGCTCTTGGAAGCGATGGCAGAAAAACAAGTCACAATTGGAGATGAGACACATAGACTTTCTTCACCCTTTGTTGTTTTGGCTACACAGAACCCTATCGAGCAAGAAGGAACATATCAACTTCCAGAAGCTCAGCTCGATCGATTTATGATGAAAGTGAATGTCGATTATCCTTCGTTTAAAGCAGAAAAAAATATTCTTGAAACTAAAAAAAATGCTCTTAATAAATTAGCAGCTGTTTTGTCAACAGATGATTTATTGTCGGCCCAAGAAATTGTTGAGGCTATTTATGTCGATGAAAAAATTAAAGACCTAATTGTTAAAATTGTTCATGCTACTAGGCCAGGCTCGGAGTTTTTTCCTAAAGAGTATAATGGAATAATTTTATCGGGAGCCTCTCCACGCGCAGTTATTTGGCTCTATCGTGTTTCAAAATTTATGGCCTTTATGGACGGAAAAGATTTTGTTTCGCCAGATCATGTTTTAAAGGTAGTGCCTAGTATATTGGGGCACCGACTAATACTTTCGTATGAAGCGATGATTGATAATTTTAAAGGATCAGATGTTGCATTAAAAATTGCAAAATCATTAGTGTAAAAAATGAATATTTCTGAAGTTCGAAAAGTTGTTGGCAGGTTGAAATCGAGTCTTTTTAAAAAAGCTAATTCTCACTCTATTGGAATTTTAAAAACTAACATCAAAGGTACTGGTTTACAGTTTAAAGAGCATCAAGTTTATACCTTTGGCGATGATGTTCGTTTTATTGATTGGAAAATTTTAGCCAAGACCAGTAATCCCTATGTAAAAACATTTGATGAAGAAAGAAATGTTGAAATTGTAGTTGTCATTGATGCCTCACCTACGATGCTCATGGGCTTTAATGGTGTTTCCAAACTTCAAGCATCAATAGAAATTTGTTGTTTGCTTTATCTATTGGCGAAAGAAACAAATGATTTTGTTCATGCTTTAATTGTTACTGACCAAGTCATTAATGTTCCAAAGCTTTCAGGAGATCAAGGTATTACCCATTTTGTTTCAGTTTTGAGAGACTCAAAAATTTTAACACCTGAAGGAAAAATTAATCAGGAAAGAATCCAAAATGAAAATGTGGATAACAAGCAAAAATATTTATCAATAATGAAGCATTTAAGTCGCAAGCGAGAAATTATCATCTTGTCTGACTTTAATGAATTTCTTTCCCCAGAGCTTTTCCAGAGACTCGTCGGAAGGAACAATGTTCACTGCTTTCAAGTTTTATCCCCACTAGACGAAGCAGAAAAAATTCCCTATTCGTTATTTGCAGCTTCAAATGTTAAATCTAGATCAGGGTTAGGCAAATATGATTTCTCTGAAGTGAAAAAGCTAGAAACAGCAGCAGGTAAGAAAATTAAGAAATTAAGAATTAAAGATAAATACTTAGAAAATTTTGTAAAGGAGATGAGGTGAAGGCACTTCTTTCAATAATTTTTCTTTTATTTTTTTCAACCTTGGTTTTCTCTGAAGAAATTAAGGGCGAATTAATTATAGAGCCCAATCAAAGTGTCCTAAAGGAAGGTGATTTGATTGAGGGATTAATAAGATTTTGGCCATTGGAAAATGCCGACTTAAAGCAAATTAGATTGTTAGAAAAAACAGTTCTTTTTCAGTCACTTTATCTGGCGAGTATCGATTCACTTGAACCATCAGAAAATAATGCAGATGTTGTTGAACTCAAGGGGAAATTCTTTGTTAAAAATGCCAAGCCCAGTAATATAGATTTTTTAAAATATAACGATATAAAGATTCCTATAAATATTAAGAGTATTGAAATTAAGGATTTGCCAAATAAACAAGAAAAGTTTTACATAGCTGAGCAAGATGTTGGAAAAACGTATTGGGTTTGGATACAATTAGCACTATTGGCAATCGTTGTTTTCTTATTAATTTTATTTAAAGATAGAATTAAGATATTTTTTAATAAAATTACAAAAAAACCAATTTTTAAAAGACGAAAATTTTATGACGATATGTTTAGAAAAGCCAATTCCAGAAAAGACTTTGAAGAAATCTATTCTTTAAAAAGAGACTGGCAATCACTTCTAGAAAGTGAGTCACCGGCTTATAGGGATTTCTTTCAAGTTTTAAATGGCCACCAGTTTAAAAAAGATTGGACCAATGAAGAAATGATCGAAGTTAGAACTGCTTTTGATAATATCAGAAGGAGTTTTGAGTCATGAGTTATGAATTTCAACATATTTATTATGCTATCTTTGGACTAATAGGTTTAGTTTTCTGGCTCATAAGTTTTTTTTATTTGTTTAAAAAGCCTCAACTTATTATCCCAGCCAAATACAAGAAAAAAGGTTTTCCAATCTTTCGTTCATTAGTTTTTCTAGTTGGAGTTGCTGGATGGCTTTATATTTCGTTTGCATTAGCTGGGCCCAGAAAGCCTATGGGCTTAGATAAAAATACGATTGAAGTTAATGATATTTTTATTGTTCTCGATCTCTCAAGATCAATGCTTGCTGAAGATCTTCAGCCCAATCGATTTGAAGCGGCGAAGGCAAAAATTCAAGAATTCGTTGCAATGTTTCCGAGAGACAGAATCGGTATAGTTATTTTTGCAGAAAAAGTTTTTACTCTACTACCACTTTCGACAGATTTAAATCTCATCAATAAAATGGTTGCCCAGATTAAATTAGGAAGCTTAGGTGATGGGACAAATATTGGGGATGCTCTTGCTTTGGGAACAGGTCGCTTGATACAATCATTAGCAAAAAATAAAATTATGATTTTGCTCACGGACGGGGTCAGTAATGTGGGAGTTTTAACACCACTTCAAGCTGCAGAAATGGCCAATGAACAAAAAATAAAAATATACACTATTGGCATTGGTGGGGCTAAAGATGCACGAATACCAGTTGGTTCAAATATGTTTGGTGTTCAGCGCTATCAGATGATTCCAGGCGGTAGTGTCGATGAGAAAGGTTTAAAAGAAATAGCTGATATGACTGGCGGAAAGTTTTATATGGCCCGCGATAATAAGGCTCTCGAAAAAGTCTTAAGTGACATTAATAAACTTGAAAGAACTGAAATTGAGCAGTCTGGAAAAATTATCTACGAAGAGTTGTATTTTAAGTTTTTACAAATGGGTATACTTTTATTAATTTTGGCTGAATTCTTAAGGCGTTTTTTACTTAAGGAGGGGCCATGAGTTTTGTAAATACCCGCTACACTCCTTATATATTAGCGTTCATACTTTTTTATTCATTGATATTATTTTTGGCGAATAGAAAATATTTTACCTGGATCAAGACATATTGGTTTTACGACAGAACTTTTCTAAGCCGGCTCTCAACAGGAATTTATATTGGGAGCTTCACCCTAATGCTTTTTTCATTGTTAGACTTGAGAGGTCCTGAGGAAAGAATTAAATCCAATCTTCCAGATCAAAAAACTATTATTGTACTCGATAGTTCTTCTAGTATGCTTGCAGAGGATGTTAGGCCAAGCCGATTTGGTAAAGCGATTCAAATGGCACGCCACTTAGTTAAAAGTGCAGCTGCTCATCAAATTTCAATTGTTTTATTTTCTGATATTCAAAAGAGACTAATACCATTCACTGATGATATTGATTTACTCGATTCTCGCTTGGCTGCTTTAGAAAAAAATAATTCGGTATCTGGTGGCTCTAATATTTCTCAAGCTATCGCTGAAGCAATAAATTATTTTGACGGTGGAGACAATAAAGATCAAGTAACTGGAAATATTATCGTCTTTACTGACGCAGAAGAAAGTGAAGGTGAATTTGATTTAGAAGTTGGCCCTAATATAAATTTAGCAATCGTTGGAATTGGGACAGTGAGTGGAGGTAATATTCCACTTCGCTGGGAGGATGGATCATTTCGTGGGTATAAAACTCAAAAAGGGCAGCCAGTTATAACAAAATTGGATGAAGACTATATTAAGAAAATAGGTAGAAAGGTTAAAAATTATAAATATTGGATAGCTAATTCCTATTCACTACCAACTGATGAGATATTAAATTTTTTTCGTGGTTCTTATAATAAAAAACAAAGCAAAGGTCACATGAGAGTCCGCCCAGTATATTCACACTTGATACTAATTCCAGCTATTTTTCTCTACGGCCTTTCAGTGATTATTGGAAGATTTAAAACATTTCAAACCTTACTGTCGATTATTCTTTTGGTTTCATGTTTTTCGTTGAATCAGGCTTCTTCGCAAGAAGGCACAGAAGAAAAAAAAGCGAAAGAAATACCACCCTTAATTATTAAAGATTTAAACAAGATGAAAGAGGGGAAATTTTCTAAGAAAGAAATTTTAAAAGTTGCTGAAAAGTTTTTAAAAAAAGATGATACAGAGAGAGCAACAGAAATTTATAATGAGTATTCGAATGGAAAAGTAGATGAAAGTGTAACTTTTAATCGTGCAACATCATATCTCAAAGGAGGCAAACTTGATGAAGCTATGCCTTATATTCAAGATCTTTATCAAAATTCAAAAAACGAAAATTTAAAAGATAAATTGAGAAATAATGTTTTGATGGCGTTGAATGGCAAGTCAGGTGGAAAGGGTCAATCAAAGGATGATAAAAATAAAGACAAAAAAGATAATTCGGACAAAGACCAGAAAGATCAGGACGGGAAACAAGATAAAAAAGATGAAAAATCTAATAAAGATGGCAAGCCTGAAAACCAAAAAGGAAATTCACAACAAGATAAAAATAAAGATAAAGATAAAGATAAAGAAGGAAAAAATAGCAAAGATAATAAAAGTAGTCAGGGCAATGAAAACAAACAAGATAAGAATGATAATGAAGAGAATAATAAAGATGGAAAGGATGGAAAAGACCCCAAAGACTTGGAAAAACCAGAGCGCCCGGACAACAGTCCCAAGTCACTAGAGGAAAAAGAAAAAAAAGTAGAACAGCAAAGAAAGATGGTAAAAACTCCGGCGATGATAAAGCAGATTTTAAGTGACGACAGAGAATTACAAAAGAGAATGATGGATACTTCAACAAATGAAAGATCAGGTCAAAAACCTAAGAGAGATTGGTGATGAAAATATTAATAAATATTTTATTATTTATTGTGTCGTTTCGTGCAATGGCCGAAGAAATAGATGTGGCAGTTGAGCCAAAAGAGCCAATTGTAAACGAAAGTTTTTTTGTAACTTTTAAAATTAAAACATCTAGTTCAGAAGATCCTTATATTTCCTTTACGCCTTATGGTGTCTCTGTTTTGGGTAAAAGATCCCAAGGACTCTCTATTTCAACTGTCGTTGTTAATGGAAAGTTTACAACGACAAAAGAACAAGCAGTTGTTTATGAACTTTTAGCAGAGAGATCAGGGCAAGTTTATTTGAGAAATATTAAGGTCGAGCTCGAAGGAAAAACAGTTCAGGTTAAAGAAGTGAGAGTTAACGTCTTAAATGAAGCTAAAAAAGTTCAAGACGCCTTTATTGAAACAGAAACCACCAAGACTAAAGTTTATATAGGTGAAGGACTAGATGTTAATTACTATTTGTACTTTAAAGGCTCAATTTCTGCCAATGATGTGAAAGAATTTCCAAAGCTTAATAAATTTATTAAACGTTTTCATCACATTAATTCACCTATTGAAACCGTTCAATATAAGGGACAAGTATTGCGTAGAATTTTGGTTTATTCAGCCAGGCTTTATCCTGAAAAAATAGGTCTAGCATCATTAGATCCAATGAAAATTTCAGTTCAAATACCAGAAAATGATTATAATGGGTTTGGGTTTGGATCTCAGAGATATAAAAATAAAGACCTGTCTAGTCCGCGAATTGAAATTGAGGTCGTGCCGCTTCCTGCTGAGGGAGTTCCAAGTAGTTTCACCGGACTTGTTGGTGAACACGAGTTCACGCTTTCAGCCCCCAAGTCTCGCTATCTTGTTAACGAACCTATAGAGCTTAAATTAGAAGTGAAAGGTAAAGGAGCGGTTGAGAATTTAGATGCACCAGCTATTTTTACTGATAAAAATTTAGAACAGTTCGATACAAAATCAGAAGTGACAGAGTTAGGTTTCCAGGCAGCAAAAAAGGTTTTTGAATATACATTGCTGGCCAGAGGACCACTAAAACTAGATGCACGAGATTTAGAACTTGCTTATTTTGATCCGGGATCGTTAAAGTATGTTGTTAAAAAGGTTTCTATCCCTGCCTTATTGATTGATGGGAGTGCCTCTTCGTCACAATCAACTCAGTCAAGTAATGTTATATCAAATCCGGAAGTGACAAAAAACAAAACGGATGATTTCGTCAATTCAGTTTTAGGAAATAAAACTGAGTCTGAACCCATAAAACCTCTAGGGCTTGTCTCACCGATATTAAATAGTAATGGGCGTTGGCTTGACCGTGGTTTTTTTGCTTTGAATACAATTTTATCAGCGCTTATAGTTCTCATAGTTTTAATTTGGATAAA
>JAYSPR010000393.1:0-5205 GCA_043721975.1 Bacteriovoracaceae bacterium | reverse complement strand
TTAATTGCTTCTTTCGTACCCTTGGGATCAATAAATATGATCCCTTGATTTTTCTTTAAGGCATTGGCCATCAAAATATTTAATAGATTAGTTTTCCCCCATCCACTTGCACCAATTAAAAAGACATGCTTAGTTGGATCAATCTTATTTAAGTGAAATGGCCTATCATAATTAATAGACCACCCTAAATAGTCTTCATCATCCATTTGCCGATTATTATGAAGCATTTTTGTACTTAGGCGCAGATAAGGATTTTCTACTTCTTTAAACTTAAAACCATTTTTTGCGAACTCGATAAGTTCTTTAGTACCTCCTTCAACTCCTTTAGTGATTAGACCTGTAACTTCTTCTATGATGGGAACAAAAATGCTCTCTAATCCACCATTGGTTTTTGAATCCTTATTCATACGAATACTCCCATGCTTTGTGTTGTTCTACCGTGATCGTCTTTCCATTTTCTAATTGCTCGACTCGCTCAGGAATTTCATGCTCGATAATAAATGGAGCCTTCACTTTATTTTTTAAATGTTCGGGAACTGGGCCTGACTCAATTTTGTATTTTTTTGAATCGGATGGATTGATAGTGATGCTTTCCATTTTTGATAACGGGCCTATATCTTCATTATATTTTGGAGATTTTGGCATAATCATATTCGGCAAATCCCTATTTTCTGGATCGTCCATAAAGAAGAAATAGCCTAGCCCCATTCCAATTAAAGCACCGATACTTCCCCACACGGCCATGTTAGGTGCAATTGATTCCTTATTAGGACTTAATGTCGAACTTCCGACAATTCCAAGAGTCACTCCCGATAGGCCTCCATAAAAAATCGACTTCCTTAAAGTCCCGCAAGAAGAAATCAAAAGACATGAGACTGTAATGATAATTAATTTTGATTTCATAATTTAAACCTCTCGTAAAAATAAATGAGTACTGGTCTTCCTGCATTAATAAAGACCTTTGGCTCCTTTGACTGCATTTCGTTTTTCATAATGTCGTTAGTCTCATCAAGAGAATTCAATAGACCGTTGGTTAATCTGTTCCTCGCTGTATTGGCCGTAATCTCTCCCAAGGGGCCAGTAAGCCTTTCAGTCTTTAATTCTATTAAGCCTCTTGAAAATGCCGTTGCAATTGTGGCCGCTACATATTCTTCCTTTCCTGTATAAACTTCATCTGCTCTCAGGCCACTAGAACCATCAAGATTCAAAAGGCCTACTTGCACTTCATATTCTTCATCTTTAGATGAAAGAATTAGCTTGTTACAAGCGGCCATCACTCGATTAAATTTTGTGACTCCTTTACAGCTAAATAAAGACTTCGTAGGTAAGATTTCATTTGAAGTAACCTCGACCAAAAGTGGAGACTCCAAATTGGTCGAGACAACTGAATTTAGTAAAATTCCCTTAATCACTGTTCCCGTTTTGAAATCAAATTCATTTGTGAAATCCCAAACACCACTTTTTTCTTGGAACTTACCTAATAGAATATTCGTTCTTTCCCCTTGTCTCTCTATAAGTTTTAAAACATCGTTGCCAGGAATCACCGCAACTCTTTTTCGTGCTACGGTCTTTGCTACTTTTTTAGCTTCAATCTTTTTTCGAACTCCTAATATTTTAAAATCCTCTTCTTGGCCCCAAAGTTTAAAAGAGGAAAAAACGACTAAGGATATAAGTAGTAATCTTTTAATTGATTTCAATTAAATATCCTCTGATTGTTCACGATAAACGGAATCCCTTTTGAAAAACTTCCTTCTCGATCAATAAGTTTGTCATTTACCAAAATGTTCTTTTTGGTTTTATTTTGAACGAGTGACGATGTTTCTCCTTCAAGGATGCGAACTAAATCATTTTCAAATTTTAAAACATAAGACCTGTTGATCTCCCCACTGTGCAAATAAACAAACGAATGTGTTTTCTCACTACCAGTTGCTGGTTTTTTAACCTTGAATTGATAATGATGATCTTTAGTAATCACGATCATATCCGTCTCAAAAAAATCTTTCAGAGGTTGAACTACTAATATTTTTTGATTATTTGCTCTATGAAGTGCAAACTCACCTTCTTTGCCTGCACTCACATACTCGACTGGTTCATCAAAAACCAAAGTCGTTGGGTGTGAGACAGTTAAAAATAAATAGATCAGGCCTCTCGTTAAAATATAGAAATCCATCAATTACCTCCGGCGATGAGTTTTCTTTTTCATAGAGTTCGTTTTCACGTATCTTTTGTATCTGATAATGAAACTCGGCTTCATCACCTTCTTCCAAAGAAAGATCAAAAGACCTAATTCCATCTTTAGTTTTGACTAGAACCTTGCAAGCTTCATCTGCACTAAAAACGGAACTTACTTTATCTCCTTCATCAAATAGCATATTCTTGTAATTATCAGCGACGACTAATTCATAAAGCCCATCAGTGATTACTTTCTTTGAAAGCTTCTTTTGAATCATTTGATTCAATGCCATCGAACAAAAATCTCTTTTAGAGGCTTCTTCCGATAACCCTTCATCTGTCGAAACATACCAATATTTCGTTCGGTGAAATACATTTGCTAAAAGACATATAGCTGACACAAGCAAAGTTAGTCGTATGTAATTTAATAATTTTTCTTCTGCCGTCTTTTCCTTAAGCATGTCTGTAATCATTGCCACCACCTTCATTTTTCATTCCTCCTCTCATTCGCGATCGGTTCCCAGTCATTTTTGAATTCACGTCAGTTTTTTGATTTTTATATCGTCCATTTCTGTTTTGAAGAAATTGATTACTTAGCTTGGGCCTATTAATCAGCTCATCTCTGGCCTTCAAGTAATCGCTTGCTTCTCTTTTAAAGTTGGCCAATGGAATTTTTTGATCTTGCAAGTTTTTTGAATCTTGAAATTCAGGCCTTTTAAAAGCCTGACCTGCATTTGGAAGATTTCCATTATTCACACCGTTTGATGATGCCGTTGGATTAGATTTATTAACCTCACGAAGCCGTGCTTCGCGGGCCAGACCATTTTCTTTTTTATTAATGACTGAATCTGCTCCCATAATGACTTTCTCTTTAAAGCTTGTATTTTTAAAATTGTCACTCAGATCGCTCATACCTCCTTTAAGCTTCTCTATGGGATTTTTACTTGTGAGAGTTTTCATAGAAGCACCAAGACCCTTATCTTTAGCGATTGCTTGGGCCTTATTAGAGACCGCCCCTTTCACTTTGTTCATCAACGGTTTCGAAGTCGAATTGTGCAAGACAGAGCCTACAGAACTAGTCTTTGCCCCCACATACTTCGAGGCCATTGAAGCACCACCAATCAGAGTGCTCATAGCGGCCATCTGCCCTAAGCTTTCGGCCATTTGGGAAACTCCGCTATCACTCATAAGCTTTGACGTGATCATTGGAGCTAAAAGCAAAATTATGGTCATGATAAGTAGTTGTATTAATGACTCAAGATTTTGAACAATTCCACCTGAATAAGTTTTAAAGAAAGCATCGCTGTCACCAATCAAGCAGAGAATGATCGCTACTACGAAGGGCATCAGAATGCACCAAAGACTCGACTTCACTGCTCCTTTTAAACTTCCTGAAGTAATAGGGAGAATACTTAAAACAGCACAAAGCCCGATCATGGCAATCGTCAAATGATAAGTTAAGCTATAGAGCTGAGTTAACAAAAAGAAGGCAATATAGCTTAATAAGAAAATAATCATAACGATTGGATCATCAACGAGCATTTTTACAATGCTTGTGAGCTTACCCCAGACTCCTTTTTTACCGACCTCAACATTTTCACTTTTTGCTTGCTGATAGGCCGTCAAAAACTTGTTTTGCGGAGAATAGCGTTTTAACAGTTCACTGCTTACTTTTAAGCTTTGATCTACCGCCACGACGTGAATAGGAGTCAGAAGCTTAATCGCCAAGAAAGCAATCACTGCCCTTTTTGAAACTCCGCTAAAGTCAAAATTATTAAAGCACTCCGAAATTATGCCAATATAAAAAGCTGGCAAAACAAACATCAATGCTACTTGATTTAAGTAATTGCTAAGACCTAAAACTTTAGGGTTAGAAATAAATAGTAAATCTTTTAAAAGCGAACTTGCGACCATGAATTACTCTCTGTTATTTCTGCCAAGACCTTTTCTGCTTATTCTGTAATAGGAATCTCTTTCGTCTTTTTTAATCGCTTCATCTTTCATTTCACGATTTATCAACTTATTTTGCTCTGTGAGTTTTTCCGCAATGACATTTGTGACTTGGTTTTCTTCAACTTGGGCCTTATAGCTCAGAGAAGTATTTTGAGCGATCATCTTCTGAGCTTCATTGGTAGAGTTGACCTCGCCTGATCTCATTACCTGAGAGTTCGCAAACCGGATTTCCTTGTTGGACTTTCTGGCCCTTTCACTCAGGATAGATTCCTGAACCTCATTTCGGGCTTCATCTGAACGGTATTCACCAATAAGACCTTTCAAAGATTCCGTTTCACTTCGCAGTGACCTGATTGCGGAATTTAAACTTTCCAAGTCTTTTGGATTACTCTTAGAGAGATCAACATAATTTTGAGCTATGTAATGTATTCTTTCGGCCCTAAAATATTGATCTCTTGCGATCTGATTGTATTTCTCCATTAGCTCCGTATACTTTTCAGCATTAGTTAAAAGTTTTTCAAGTTCATTTATTTGCCCTGCAGTGTTTGTCACTAATTGAAAAAGAAGTGCCGTATCACTATCAGGTGCAAAAAATGTCGAAGCAGAGCTAGATTTTCCGACATTCAGTGCAGAAATCCCAACAGTCATGTAAACTAAAAATATAATCTTACTCATTGATTCCCCCATAAAAATATTTAAAATGAATGTATCTATTCACGACTTCATAAAAATTAAAGATGCGCTCGTTTTCTTTCCTAAAAGCTTCAAAACTTAAATTGTCTTCAAAATTGCTGGTAAAGATTTCGTACTCCAAGAAACTTGGAAAAAACTGAACGATCTTCCTCAAAGATTCTGTTTTAATGTAAAATTCAGAATGATTTCCTTTTTTAGTGATTAAACCTTTTATTTTTTGCTGATCGAACTCATCTAAGAAGGTTTTGCAATTGGAGTTTTGGCTAAAATAAAACTTGGTATAACTATTCTGAGCGATAGCAAGGCCTAATGGAGTTTGAATAAAGTCTTCAATTCCTTGAGATATAGCAATGGCACTTGCCCCATGCTTTCTGAAAGTTCTAAAAC
>JAYSPR010000392.1:0-2091 GCA_043721975.1 Bacteriovoracaceae bacterium | reverse complement strand
CCTTTCTCTCTATGGACAGTATGAAAATTTAAAAAAATATGGTGAATCTTTCAATGGACCAAAAGTAGAAATTTGTCCGAGTTTTCATACAAGCCTACTAGAACATAACGATAAGAAAGCATCTCCTCTCGAGATGAGTGAAGTCAAAATAAAAACTCGCAGGTTTTCATACGATACATCAAGATTTAATGATACAAGTTATGTGACCAGCAATCCTGAATTATTATTACCAGTGACAAAAAATGAAGTTCACCCAAAGGTCATTGATATTTTAAAATCTGAAGGAGGAAACTTAACTCCGGCGAGAATCAATGAGGTCGTGCAAGCTGCACTTGATATACACCTAACGAAAACTTATTCTGAAATTAGACAACTTTGTGAATATGGCGTGAGTGATAATTATTATGTTTATGAAAACCTTATCACACACATAAAATCAAATGACTTTAAGCCAGGAGATAAAAATCTCGGCACTCTTTTAAAGACTACTCTCTTTTCTAATATTGCCCTAGTGACATCAATTGAAAAAAATCAAAGAGAAATTGGAAGGGCCATTGCCTCGAGCGATACACCTTCAAAAAAGAGCACACCATACTCAGAAGAAGTCATGGCAAGACTCAATGTTGGATAGGCCCAAGAATATTTTGATCATATTAAAAAATCGAGATAGTTCTTTTTTTAATAATTATTTATAAAGAAAAAGTCGATTTCGAGAAGAAATCACCGCCAAGTTATCACCACTTGTAGACATTTCACCAAAGACTGCAGAATAAGCATGACCTAATTTTTTTGTTTCTAAAACAACCAGAGATTTTTGATCGATAATTTTTATTTCACCATTTGTAGTTGAAACAGCTAAGAAGTTTTTAAAAGGAACTATATTTGTAATTGTTCCCTCTGAAACTTTCTCTTTTTTAAGCACATTTAAATTTTTATCTGTCACAATGATTTCTCCATTGGGAGAACCAAAAACAAGCTGTTCATTTAAAAGTAATGGGGCACGGGAAGTTTGAAATTCAGAGGTTCTTAGAATTTTACCCGTATTAGGATCTAGAAGACTTAAAACACTTCCGACCGGAGAAATATAAACTTTATCATCGTATAAAAAAGGTGAATTATCGACATCAACAAACTTAGAGCCATTTGAAAGTTTTGATTCAAAAAGTAAAACACCTTCTTCAAGTGAAAGTCCTGCCAAGGTCCCATCAGCAAAGCCAACGAGAAGTTTATCTTTAAAAACGATAGGCGCCGAGGCCCTTTGTAATGTTGTCAAATAAGGAACAGAGCGCTTAAAGGCCCAAAGGATTTTTCCAGTTTCCACATCAAGACAAAAAATTTGATGATTTCTTGTTTGAAAAAAGATTCGACCGTTATGAATCGTTCCCTTCGTCTCTACTGATGAACCTAGATCAACCGAGTACTTAATCGTTCCCAAGACGCCTTGCCTTGAGATGACTCGACCTTGAATTGTTCCATAAATAATTTGATCTTTGTGAGGAGTGATCCCACCGTGATATCCCGAGGCATCGTACTCACTCCAAATAAGTCTTCCATTGTCTAATTCGAAAGCTTGCATATGCCCGTCATTATTTCCTGCATAAACAATCCCTTCGTGTATGAGAGGTGATTGAAGACCAATAGGAAGATTGCCTGTGTCTGCTTTGGGGTCTAAGTTCTTTACCCAAGAAGTAAAAAGGAGTGGCTTATTTTCAACGACACCTTTAGGTTTGTAGCCCTGCATAGAACAAGCACTCATAAAAAAAGAACATAAGACTAAATAAAAGAAACTTTTCATTTCGATGATCCCGAGAAAAAATTACATTTTTGAAAGATACAATTGAGCCATTTTCACAAACTCAGCATCATCTTTGGCTTGTTCAGTAACAAAAGTAAAACTCTTCTTCGCTTTATCTTTTTCATTTGATTTCATATAGAGTCTTCCAAGGTCCAAATAAGTCTTACCTAAGAAAATTTTTGTTTTAAGTGAAGTCATTTTTTCAAGAGTTGTGATCGCCTCTTTTAGTTCATTTAAATCTTCTAATAAAGCCGCTTTTCTGCTGTAAACGAAATATTTGGCGTAATCATCTGAAG
>JAYSPR010000391.1:0-9403 GCA_043721975.1 Bacteriovoracaceae bacterium | reverse complement strand
GAATTATTGGAACCTCAGTGGCCTACCACTTAGCAAAAATGGGATGGAATGACATTGTGCTCATAGAAAGAGATCAGTTAACATCAGGCACAACTTGGCATGCCGCGGGCCTCATGGTCACATTTGGATCGACTTCTGAAACTTCTACTGAAATGAGAAAATACACTCGCAAACTTTATGAAACACTGGAAGCAGAAACAGGACTGGCCACAGGATTTAAGCCAGTGGGTTTTATCGAAATCGCGACTGATAAAGATCGCCTGGAAGAATACAGACGAGTGAGTGCGTTTAATCGCTACTGCGGTGTAGATGTTCACGAAATTAGTCCCGCTCAAGTGAAAGAACTTTTTCCTATCGCTAAAGTTGATGATGTGCTCGCAGGCTTTTATGTAAAAGAAGACGGGAGAGTTAATCCCGTTGACGTCACCATGTCCATGGCCAAAGGGGCCCGCATGATGGGTGTTAAATTTTTTGAAGGTGTGAGCGCTACTGGTATTTTAAAAAAGAATGGCGCCGTCACTGGTGTAAAAACAGACTGTGGTGATATTCAGGCAGAGTTCGTCGTCAACACGGCCGGTATGTGGGCCCGCCAATTCGGTGAGCTTTCGGGAGTCAATATTCCCAATCAAGCAGCCGAACATTATTATCTTATCACTGAAGACTTAAAAGAAATGACTCCGGATTTGCCAATTTTAGAAGATCCATCTTCATATGGATATTTTAGAGAGGAAGTAGGCGGACTTATGATTGGTCTGTTTGAACCAGTCTGTGCTCCTTGGAAAGTAGAGGGAATTCCTCAAGACTTTTCTTTCGGTGAAATTAATCCTGACTGGGATCGCATGGCACCTTTTTTAGAAAAAGCGATGTCTAGAGTTCCTATGTCAATGAACGTTGGCGTGAAGAAATTTTTCTGTGGGCCTGAGTCTTTCACTCCTGATCTTCGCCCAATTGTCGGTGAAGCTCCAGAGTTAAAAAATTATTTTGTAGCCGCTGGATTAAACTCTATTGGTATTTTAACTGGTGGTGGTTTAGGTCGAGTGCTCGCTCATTGGATCATGACCGGATCACCCGACGTGGATGTGACAGGATTTAACATTGACCGTTTGCAAGTCTATCAAAATAATCCTGAGTACAGAAAAACTCGGACCGTTGAATCACTTGGTTTAGTTTACAAGTGTCACTACCCAACAAAATCTTATGAAACAGCGAGAGGAGCAAAGCGCTCTCCGTTTCACGATAGGTTAGCAGCTGAAGGTGCTTACTTTAAAGACGTCAGTGGTTGGGAAGGGGCAGACTGGTACGCGCCAAAAGGTGTAAAACCAGAAACAGGAGAACTTTCATTCGGAAAAATGCACTGGTTTCCTTATTGGGAAGCCGAGCACAAGGCCGCTCGAGAAAATGTTATTTTAATGGACATGTCTTTCATGAATAAGTTTCTCGTTCAAGGACGTGATGCTGGAGTCTTGTTGAACAATGTGAGTGCAAATAATGTCGACGGTGATGTCGGCATGATTACTTATACTCAATGGTTAAATAAAGAAGGAACTCTCGAGGCTGATTTAACAGTAACGAAACTCTCTGAAGAAAAATATTTTGTTGTGGTCACAGACACGCAACTTCGCCACGCTGAAACGTGGATGAAGAAAAATACTCCACACGATGCTCATGCTTTTGTGACAGATGTCACAGGCGCTTACGGCCAGCTTAATTTACAAGGGCCAAATTCAAGAGCACTTTTACAGTCACTGACAACAACTGATTTATCAAATGAAGCTTTTCCTTTTAGAAAGGCAAAAGAAATTGATATCGGTTTTGCCAGAGTGCTTTGTGTGCGAATTACTTATTTAGGCGAATTAGGATATGAACTTTATATTCCAAGTGAACAAAGTTTACATGTCTATGACCGCATTGTGGAAGCAGGAAAGAAATTTAATTTAAAACATGCTGGCCTTAAGGCCCTTGCCAGTCTACGCATGGAAAAAGGCTACAAAGATTACGGGCATGATATCGACAATACTGATAATGCTTTTGAAGCAGGTTTAGGCTTTGCTGTGGATTTAAAGAAAGAAAATTTTATTGGTAAAGAAGCGGCCAATAAACAAAAGGAAAAAGGGCCACTCACAAGACGAATTTTACAAGTCTTCGTGAAAAATCCAGAGGTCTTTTTATACCACGCTGAAATCGTCAAACGTAACGGTGTGCCTGTGGGTTATGTTAGAGCTGGAAGTTATGGGCATACTCTAGGTGGCGCTGTTGGTTTAGTCATGGTGGAAGCTGGTGAAGTGATAAATCTTGATTATATCAATCATGGCCTTTGGGAAATCGAAGTGGCAGGAACAACTTATCCGGCCATGGTTTCAATAAAACCACTTTTTGATCCTGAGAATAAAAAAATTAAAGCTTAGAATCGTTTTCAATTGATGACTTTTTGAAAGATTGATTAAAACTTCAGGACTGACATAATAAAAAACAATGAGTATTAAACCTCGAAGGCCTGAAGCTTAATTGGGTAAAAGTAAAATAAATCTATTGATGAGAATAATATCAAATGCAAACTGGATTTACTTTAATTTAGTTTAGCATATGACTGCTATATATTCTTGACTGAAAAACTCTTTCAACTGAGTTTTTTGGATTTTATTTAATTAAATTAAGTGAAAAGTAGAATTACTTCAGTGCCAATTTTCTGGGAGTAGGTCAAAGTAAAAAAAAGATAAATTGAAACGATCATCTATTATTACTTCGACAGGTCGATGAGAAATATCTATCTGATAAAGCAGAATTGTGTACAATAAATGTATATGAATACTTTAATCAATCTCAGCCTCGCAGCATATTTTTTATTTTTAACAAGCCTACAAGCCGAAGACCTTGTCATTGGGCAATCAGCTTCTTTTGAGGGCACTTCGTCGGTTCTTGGAACCGAACTTTGGAAAGGATCAAATGCCTACTTCTCTTATATAAATCATAAAGGGGGAGTTAAGGGGAAAAATATCAAAGTTATTGCACTTAATGATGGGTATGAAGGAAAAAAAACGTTAGAAAATACCATCGATCTAGTGTTAAATAAAAAAGTCTTTGCCCTCTACGGCTATGTCGGTACACCAACAATTGTTGAAGCTCTTCCTGCGATTCAAAAGTTTTCCAAAGAAGGTTTATTTCTTTTTTCAAATTTTACAGGCGCTCAACCTCAACGGGAGAAACCTCATAGTGCTTATGTTTTTAATATAAGAACTTCATATCGCCAAGAAACAGCAGGGCTTGTAGAGAATTTATACAAATTAAAAAAAAGGCGTTTTAGTTTATTTATTCAATTTGATGCCTACGGACGGGCCGGAGCTGATGGAGTTCAAAGGGCCCTCAGGGCAAAAAATCTAAGTGTCGTGGCAGAAACAACTTATCAGCGTGGAGCAAAATTTGAAGAATCCATGAGCTCACAGGTTAATGAAGTGATGAAGACTAATTCAGACGTGGTCATTTCTGTTGGAAGTTATGCGGCCTGTGCTGCTTTTATTCGAGATACAAGAAATGCAGGTTTTAAAGGCGTCATTGCGAATTTATCTTTTGTCGGCCCTGATCAATTGTTAAAAATTCTTATTGGAGAAGAGCAAAAAACTAAAAAAAATTACACGGCATCATTAGTAAATTCTCAAGTAGTCCCCCCACCATCCGACACTTCATTTGATTTAGTCAAAGAGTACCAAGAAGTTATGAAACAGTATTCAGTGACTTATTCTGGAGTGAAGGAAGGAGAAGCTTTCATAAGTTCATTTACTTCACTTGAGGGTTTTTTAAATGCTAAGGTTTTTGTTGAAATTTTGAAAAAAATTCCCGGTGAAATAAGCAGAAAAGCATTTATTGAGAGTGCTAAGAAAATTAGAAAATTAAATATAGGCCTGGGAAAGGAGACGATTGATTTCAATAATTCGTCCTCGCAAGGTCTCAATACTGTTTTTTATACAACGATAAAAAAAGGTCACCATGTGACAATTAATAATTGGAATGAAGTACTGTAATACCAAATGATAAAATTTATACAAAAGAATTTAAAATTAAAAATATTGATCCCCATGATCATTCTTTATTTGGTTGCGGGACTTGTCATTTATTTTATCACGGCAAATTCTATTAAGGAGACTTTAGAAGTTGAGTTTACCTCAAAAGGTAAGGCCATCATTAATACTTTATCATCATCGATTCAAGAAACTATTTTGAATCGAGACTCCTCAACAGTTCAAGGCTATATTGAGCAATATCGAAATGTTGAAGGCATCAGTTTTATCATAATATTAGATGAAAAAAATAATATCGTGGCCCATACTTTTTATCCTAAAGTCCCAAATATTTATTTGAAGATTGCTCAAGAAAAAATTAAAAATGAACTTTCTATAACTAAAGAAGTTCTAAATGACAAAAGAGAGCTGGTCTTATCCAGACCAATTTTAAATGGTCTACTCGGTCATATTTATATGGGGATGGGAATTGAAAAACGTGAAAGTGAAATTATTAAGCCACTCATAAAAAAAATTATCTTAGTATTTGGTACATGTTTTTTTATAGCGATTTTTTTAATTACCATTATTTTAAATATTATTATGAGACCGATCTTAAATCTCACGAGTCTCACTGAAGAGTATGCCAAGGGAACCATTGAAATACTTAGAGGGCCAATTGGAACCAGCGATGAAGTTGGAAGATTAACAGAAAGTTTCTACTCAATGATTGATAAAATTATGGAAAATCGAAAATGGCTTGAAGAAGAAGTTATTAAGCGAACAGAGATTATTAATGAGCAGCAATTAAGCCTATTAAATGCGTCAAAAATGTCAGCGCTAGGAGAAATGGCCGGAGGAATCGCACATGAAATTAACACTCCATTAGCAATTATTGGAATGAAAATTGAACAATTAAGTGAAAGCTTGGAAGAAAATGATTTCACCGTTGAAGAATTAAAAAACTCTTTTGAAGTCATTAAGAAAACCACAAATCGAATTGCTAAGATTGTC
Organism: Bacteriovoracaceae bacterium; assembly: GCA_043721975.1. Classification (GTDB taxonomy): domain Bacteria; phylum Bdellovibrionota; class Bacteriovoracia; order Bacteriovoracales; family Bacteriovoracaceae; genus Bacteriovorax. Next base: position 4,397 of record JAYSPR010000391.1, on the reverse strand, counting down.
AGTGGTTTGCGTTTTTTTGCAAGAGATGGGAGTGCACTACCTGTCGTCAAAGTAAATCTTGATTCAATAGTAGAGGAAACTTTGAGCTTTTGTTCTGAGAAAATGCGACTTGGAAATATCAAACTGACAGTTCATCGAACTTACATAAATGAAAAGATTTTTTTACACTGCAGGGCCGTGGAAATATCCCAAGTCTTACTTAATTTGCTTAATAATGCCAGCGATGCCATCAGGGAATTCCCCGAAAAATGGATTCAGTTAAATATCATTGAAAATGATAATACAGTCGAAATAAATATTACTGATTGTGGAGCAGGTATTCCTAAGGGTATAGTTAATAAAATTATGCAGCCTTTTTTTACCACTAAAGAGGTGGGAAAAGGTACTGGTCTTGGTCTCAGTATTTCTCGAGGAATTATCGATTCTCATTCTGGTAAGTTTTTTTTAGATGAAAATTGTGCAAATACAAAATTTGTTGTAATTTTGCCAAAAATTTTAGTGGCAGTCTAAAGAATGATGAAAAAAATAGGATTGAATAAAATGGCTTTAATTGTAGATGACGATCTAGAATTAAGAGAAAAAATCAGCGTTGATTTTAAGCGAAAAGGGTTTGGTGTTTTTACTGCAGCTAATGGTATTGATGCCTTTGAGCTTGTGATAAATAACCATATTGACCTCATCATCTCTGATATAAAAATGTCAATTTGTGATGGAATTTGTCTCCTTACAAAAATTAAGAGTATATCTTTAATTTTTCCTATTTTTATATTTATCTCAGGGGTCTCAAATTATACCAAAGAGCAACTTGAAGAAAAGGGAGCCTATGACCTTTTAGCAAAACCGATTGATAGGAAAATAATGTTTGATGTTTTAGAACAAGCACTAACGATATGAGGATTAATTATGGCGAACATTCTGGTTGTTGAAGACGATGAATTTTTTAGAAAAGCCATTTGTGAGCTTTTAATTAAAAAAGGGCATTCGACACTCGAAGCCCCTCACGGTAGAGCCGCAGTCGAGATTATTAGTCTTCAAGATTTTGATATTGTCATAAGTGATATACAAATGCCGGGCATGAACGGTATTGAATTACTAGAATGGTCATTAAAAAATAAGCCCACACCTTTTATAATCATGACAGGTTTTTCTACTATCTTAGAAACACAATCGGCTTTTGATCTGGGGGCTAAAGAATTTATTAGCAAGCCTTTTAAAAATTCGGATTTAATTGGCCTTGTTAACAAATTGCTTGGTGCAGATGAAAAACTGCAAGTTGCCGAGGGAGTTGTTGACTATTGCAAAATCTCTATTGATGAATTTGTCTCTGGAAAAAAAGTTGAGTTTGATATTTATGTCAAACTTTCAGTCACAAAATATGTTAAAATTGCCCATGAAGGTGATGAACTCCTGAAAGAGAGAATTCTTCATTATAAAGAAAAAGGTGTACAGTACCTTTATATTACTAAAGAGGGCTTTTCAAGCTTAGTTAAATTTAATCTCAATGTTGCTGGCCTTCTTAATAGCAAAAAAAATATCTCCAGTGAAAAAAAAATAAATTTTTTGAAATATACCGGCGAAGTTATTCTTGCCAAGGCCTTTATCACAGGAGTGAATAAAGAGGTTTTTACGGAAGCTCAAACCTTTGTTGGCCTTACAATGAGTACAATTACTGAATCTAAGGAGTGCCTTGATCTACTCAGTATTCTTAATAGCCACTCCGATCATATTTATGCTCATAGTATAGGTGTGGCCATGTACGCTCATATGATTGCTCAAAAGATGGGCTTTGAATCGAATCAAGCTTTTTTTAAGCTTTCAATGTCTGCTATTTTTCATGACGTAGGAAAAAAAGAAATAGAAGTGACTATTTTAGAAAAATCACGGGCACTCTTGAGTGCTGATGAAAAGAAATTAATCGATTCACATATTGCTCGTGGACAAGAAATTTTACTTTCGATTAACGGCATCCCAGAAGATGTGGCACAACTCGTGTTTGAACATCATGAAGATGTCGCTGGACTTGGTTATCCCATGGGCAATGATAAAAAACGCCAGCATCCACTTTCAAAAATTTTACAATTGGCCAATTTGTTTGTAGGCCTTGCCTTAGCTGGCCCTCATAATGAGGCCATGTCAGGCATTGAGGCCATTATGTTAATAGAGGGGCGATTCGCTGGAAGGTATGATGATAAGGCAATGACTGCTTTAAAAATGGTTTTTAAGTCTTAATGAAATATTTTGAATTTTTTATTTTTTATTTGATGTTAATGAATCCTTCTTTTGGAAATGTTCCTGATTATTCTCATTTAGATTCAGATCATGTAATCCCCTCACGATTATTGCAGACCACTCTTAATTATTACAAAAAAAATCTAGAAAAAATAACTAACCAAAGATTTGTCGCAATAATAGATTTCAGTGCCAAGAATTCAAAAGAACGTTTTTATCTTCTTGATATGGAATCCGGGAGAGTTGAAACTTATTTAACGGCCCACGGGAAAAATTCTGATCCCGATTACGATGGATATGCGACGGAGTTTTCTAATACTCCAGACTCACTTATGACTTCCCTTGGATTTTTTTTAACTGCTGAAACTTATATCGGACAAAATGGTTATTCTTTGAGGCTTGATGGCCTATCAAAATCTAATTCAAATGCTAGAGCGAGGGCCATTGTGATTCATGGTGCACCCTATGTAACTCCTTCTCGTCCAGGTGGAAAAATTGGACGAAGCTTTGGATGTCCGGCTTTAGAAATGCGCTACCATAAGGACTTGATTGATAGCCTTAAAGATGGGGCTTTACTATACGCGGGCTTTTAAGCGCCACAAAATTTCCCAGAAAACATAAAATCATTCCGATAAATAATTCTTTAGTAAATGCAACATTCTCGAAATAATGAGAAACACCTACCGCAATAACAGGTGAGATGATGCTTGTATAGGCTGCCTTTTCTGCACCTAATTGTCCCACTAACGTTTGATAGGCCCAAAAAGCGATAACCGTTCCAAAAAGACTTAAATAAATTAATGAAAATAAAAATGATGAGGTCATGGGAAGACGAAAATTTTCATTAGTCATAAGCGCATAAATAAAACTAAAAAAAGTTCCATAAAGCATCCCATAGGCATTAAATGTCATCACGGGAATTTTTTGCTGATGATTATAAGTCGCAAACATATTTCCTAATGAAGCAGAGAGTGTGGCAACGATACCGATGACGATTCCATAAAGGGTCATAGTGCTCAAATGAACATCGCTAATTTCCTTCCAAAAAAGTGCGGTGATGCCACTGCAACCTAAAATGGCGCCGATAATGACATTTATTGTGATTCTTTTTTTGAAAAATATTTTCATGCCGGCCATATTGAAATAAATCAGAGAGGTAAAAGTGAGAGCGACCAGTCCAGAGTGAATATATTTTTCTGAAGTGTAAGTGAGAATGTAGTTGAGGCAAAAGTTAAAAAAACCTTGGAGTATGAAGTATTTATGATTTGCCCATGGATAGTTTAAATTTTTCTTAATAAAGATAAGATTAATGGCAAACATTAAAATTGTGGCGACAAGATAACGATAAAAAACCGCAATCACGGGTGACGTACTGTCAATTTGGAATTTGATGACAAACCAAGTTGTTCCCCAAATAATTGAGCATAAGGCAAATAAGAAAGTGCTTCTCGTGTTCATTTCTTGATTTTTTTAAGTTAGAGTTATTAAAATTGTTCTTTTATTCATTACCCATGTAAGGATTAGATTATGCCATCATTTTTATTTTTTCTTTCACTCATGACTTTGTCATTAAATGTTTTTTCAAATGATATGACTTTTCCAAGTACTTCAGTGAAGTCTTTGCAGGTCTCCATTTCCAAAGGTTCTATCAACATCAACGGTGAGGCAACTAATAAAGATATAATTGTTTCGATGAAAGATTTACGTCCGGGGCCAGAAAGTGCGAAGTGCCTTAAAAAAATGGGTCTTGATGGCAGCCAGCTCATCGTTAGTGTTTCAAATGAAAATGGACTCTTTGAAAAAGCTTCTTGTGAATTTGAAGTGACAATTTCTTTTAATGCTAAAACCCTAACGACCCCTGAGAGCTCTATTACTGCAAGATCAAGCAGTGGGGCAATCGCTATAAATAATGTTTCATCTGATTTGAATATTATTACTGCCTCTGGAAACATGAAAGTAGAGGCCCAACAATTAAGAAACGTAACAGCTAAATCGGCCACGGGAAATCAAATTTTTGCTTTTAAGAATTGCCCCAAGCGCGCAGATGTCGATCTGGTAACGGCCACTGGTCAAATGAATTTTAAATTACCTGCAAGCTGTAAAATCAAAGTTGATTTTAAAAGTGCGGCAGGAAAATTATTTAACTGTTCGTAACCCCCAATTGAACT
>JAYSPR010000390.1:0-11222 GCA_043721975.1 Bacteriovoracaceae bacterium | reverse complement strand
TTGTTTTCAACTTCATCTACATACCCTTTGTTGGGTTATGTGCTTAAATGTGTGTCCGTTTTAACAGGGGAAGATCATTATGATCATATGTAATTCTCTCCTAAGTGGGTGTATAGCGAAGAGTAATCTTGATATTTCCATGAAAAACTCACCTAGTAATAAAGATAAGCAACTTGGTATTTTAAGTTTAAGTGTAGCCGCTGTTAAAATTCAAAATAATCAATTAATAGTCAGCGGGACAAACTTAGCAGGGATTACTCAATTAAAATTAATTAAAGATGGTGTTGCACAAAATTTTAATGTTGAATCTTCGACTAATAATGAAGTTATTGCTAATGGTATTTCAACCGTCTCACTAGGGATTGGACAGGTTTTTGAAATGATTTTATCTACTGCAAATGCAGCTGCAACAGTGCCAGTTCTTTTCAGTTTAAGTAATAAGAGTGTCACCTCATCGATGCTCGCTAATATGGGAGCATTGTCAGGACAAATTTTAAAATTCAATGGAAGTAGTTGGGCTCCCGCCTCCCTAATCGATGCTCAACTTTACAAAGGAACCTGGAGCCCGGCAGGATTATTACCCGATGTTAGTTTATCTTCACCTGGAGATTATTGGGTTGTTTCAGCTTCTGGGATTAATGCTGGCGATGGCAATATTTACGCAATCGGAGATTGGATTATTTCTGATGGTTATACTTGGAGTAAGTTAGCACTTTCTAAAACATCTGTGACAAGTTTTAATGGTCGAAAAGGCCTGGTAAATTTAGTTCCTGGAGATTATTCTAATTTAAAAAGTGGCACAAAGATTCCTGGATCAAATCTTAATGATCTTTCAAATGTTGATATCACAACAGTGGCACCAACTGTAGGAGATGTTCTAAAATTCAATGGAACAAATTGGGTGGCGGGTGCGGGTGGAGCTGGCGGGGCTAATTCGGTTGGTTCGGCAGAAATTACGGATCTTTCTATTACGGGAGCTGACATTGCAGATAATACAATTAATCCTATTAAAATTTATAGTTCATCAATTAACTCTGCACTCTATTTAAGAGGTGATAAAACTTGGGCAAATTTTGCAGCAGATGTTTTAAATGTACCACTGTCAACTTACACGCTCGATGCGACGGTAAAGCCAACTGTGGGAGTTACGGATAAAATTGGAGCAGCTCTTGGGAAGATTCAAAAATACTTAAATGACTTAAACTCCGATTACATTTCTAGAACTGCAACTTCTCAAGTAGTGTCGGGAACTTTTAGCTTTACTTCACCAACATCATTTTTATACACACAATTGCCAACGGGTGTAAGCCCCACAGAGGTAACCAACGTACAATATGTGCAAAATTATGTCTCAAGTGCATTGAGTGGCGTGGGCGCCTACGCTCCGGGGACTCTGACCACTGCTTTAGCAGCGACAAGCACAGACTCTACCATAACAGTTGGCTCCACTTCAGGTTATCCTCCATCTGGAACCTTGCTAATTGGTAGTGAGGCGATTATTTATTCAGGAAAGACTGCTACGACGTTCACAGGTCTCACCAGAGGCTCATTTGGATCAACAGCTGCAATTATTTCAAATGGCGAAATAGTTAATAATTATGTTCTGACTGGTAAATCAACTAACACAACTACTCCCTCAATGGTGGTAACAGGTGCTAACAATGTTGGTATTGGCACTCTAACTCCAAACTCAACTTTGCAAGTAAGCGGCTCCATCGCAGGAAATGTTGTGACTAAAACTTCAAATTACTCTTTAGGACCAGATAATTATATCATTTTAGCAGATGCCACCAGTGCAGCAGTTACATTAACTTTGCCAACAGCTTCTGCAATTATTGGGCGTCTCTATACAATTAAAAAAATTGATTCATCTTCAAATCAAGTAATAATTGCCACTACAGGAGCTCAGACCGTTGATGGTCAAAGCTCACCCGGTTTAACCAGCCAATACCAATATGTAACAGTAGTCTCTGATGGTAACAATTGGAGCATTATTAATTCTAATGGCGTAGGTCCATCACTTCCAGCTGGATGTGGAGGTCATAGCGCTTCAATAACTGGCCAAACTGTAACCACAATTACTGTATCTCCTGGCTGCCCTGTCACCTTCAAGGTTTGGGGGGCAGGTGGCGGTGGTGGTTATGATGACCGAGGTGGTGGTGGTGGTTTTACAAGCGTAACCGTTACGCCAGGATCTCTTACAACTTATTACCTGTCAGTAGGGGCTGCAGGTGCATATTCAAGTCCCACGACTAGTGGTGGCTTAACTGGATTTGTTGGTGGTCCAGGTTATGGGGCATCGGGTTCGGGTGGATCTGCCAGTGGAGTTTGGACTGGATCATACGGCGGAACTCCAGTTGCCATTTCGGGTGGCGGTGCAGGAGGCTCCAGATACACTTTCGGCTTTCCAGGAGGAAGCGGAGTTTTTTCAACAACAGGTAACGGTGAAGCAGGTGGTACTGCAAATGATTGTGCAGGGGGTGCCGGAGGCGGCTATCATGGCGGTACTGGCGGGGCAAATGGAACAAGCCATTCTTACGGTGGTGAAAACTACGTCGTGAGTGGAGGTGTCACGGCAGTGGGGAGTGCTTTTACCCCCGCAAACTCAACTGACATTAATTATCCTGCTAACGCTGGAGTCGGCGGAGGAAATCGCTCAGGTTCAGGTGGTAGTGGAGCTATATATTATTCCTGGTAATTTTCTAAAATTCTGAATATTACGGCAAAAAAAGTGGCGTAATTTGAATTCAACATTTTGTATATTTATTGCAATCATTCTATTATCAGGATGTTTGAAAAACAATGAAAATAAAAGTGAACTGCTTTTTAGTAAAATCAATAATAGTAGAACTGTCGCGAGTGTCAGCAATCTATAACAAGCAGGTCTTAATGTTCTCATGGTAGATAGATTTTATATTTCATCACTTCTACAAGATGTTTTTGGAGATGCGTCCTCAAATGTAATTAATAATTTACGATTAGAAATTTCCATGACCAACAAAATCTTAGCATGGCAGCTTCACCTTTGCCGAACAATATAACTCTTCAAAAAGCCTATCAATTATTTTATAGATCTGGGACAACTCCCAATAGTTCTATTATCTCATCTTTAAATAATATCTCTGCTGTGGAGACAAGCAGTAACTTTGAAAAATGGCGTTACGTGCTTCTTGCACTTTGTGTAACGCCCGAATGGCAAATACCCTGATTTTATTTTGGACTTCTAAAGTTTGTTTTCTTGAGATTGTTATTTTTAATTGTTGCATTAACCGCATCAACTTTTTTTCTACGTTCCACATAATTTTTTTGCTCTTCAACATAAACTTGATCAGAAAGTGACTGAATCTTATTGGCCACCGCCGTCTTATTTTCAGCGATTTGCTTAAGAGAATCAAAGTATGTTTCTCTTCTAAATTTTTGAAACGTTTCATCATCAGCAACGGTTCCAGGCTGAGGACGTTTTTTCTTAAGATCGATAGTTTTCTTAGTCGAAACAAACCCTTCTTTATTAAGAACAATTTTAGCTGTTCCATCTTCATTAAGGCCTATGAGATTAAGCATCTGATCCTTACTCATAAGTCTGAATTTTCCAGGAGCAACACCTTCAATTGAAAGTCCACCAATTGCTAAACGCTTAAGTTTATCAACCGTTAGGCCAACAGCTTCACACAGTCTTCTAATTTCTCTGTTTCTTCCTTCATTAAGTCTGAATTCAAGCCAAGTCTTCGTTGGAAGTTGCTTAATAACTCTCACCGATGTTGGTTTAACAAATCCTTCATCTAAAAAAGCACCAGCTCTTAATTTATTTAAAATAGTTTCTGTCACAGAACCAAAAACCTTAACTTCGTAAACTTTAGTGACGTTATATTTTGGGTGCATAATGATGTTGGCGAACTCGCCATCATTCGTCATAAGTAGTAGTCCTTCAGATAAATAATCCAAACGGCCTACCGGATAAATTCTCTCACTTATTTCTTTAACAAAATCCATAACCGTCTCACGACCTTCAGGGTCGTTAAGTGTTGTGACGTAACCTCTTGGCTTATGAAGCATTAAATAAATAGGCTCAACGGCATTTAAATCAGCGAGGTGACCATCAACCATGATGACATCATTGTAAGGATCAACCTTTGTTCCCATTTCTGTAACAACATCACCATTAATAGTGACACGACCTTCGCGAATCATCACTTCGGCCTTACGTCTTGAAGTAACCCCACAGTCGGCGATAAATTTTTGTAAACGAATTTCTAATTCTGATCCTGATTGAGATTCTGCTTTAGCAGTTTTAATAGCGGCTTTTTTAGTCTTAGACTTAGTCACGGGGTCCTCCAATCTGCCTCACGGCGGTTTTTTGGTTAATAATTTTTAGGCTCTAGATTGATTCTTACGCTACGGTCCGAGAGCTTGTCAAGCTTCGGACTTGTTCGAAGTGTTTAACTCATCTTTTAAAAAAGAAAGATCAAGGTCAAGGTCCTGAGCTTTTTCGATCATTCCAGTAGTTAAGTCATCTAATTCTTGGCTCTTTTCTTCGAGCACTCCTCCGAAAGCAAATTCTTCATCAGAAAGTCTGCTATCAAGTGTTTCACCTGTGAGGTTTTCGAAAGCGGCATCTAGGGCTTTAGAAAGTGCTTCTTCTTCAGATTCTTCTTTATCAAAATCTAAATCGACAATGATATCAAAATCATCTTCGTCTAAACCACTGTCGTAATTTCCATCTTCATCAAGCTCAATTCCTTCTTCAAGGTCAAAGCCTTCTTCTGAATCAAAAGATATTGGAAGTCCCGTATCAAGATCGATCATTTGGAATTCTTCATCTTCATCATTATGAGGAACATTAAATGGGCCAGCTTCTAAATCATCGACAATTTTAGGATCGATAACATTTGTCGTAAGCATTGATTCAATGGCCTGTTTATTTTGTTCAGTGATGAGGCGTTTGTTGACGAATTCTTCAAGTAAATCGAATGCCGATTTTACATCAACACCATTTTCAGAAATACGTTTTTTCTCTTCTACTTTTAATGAAGCAGTAAAATCTGTTTCACTAGAAATATTTTTTATAGATTCACTCAGCATATCGAGTTCTTCAATTTCATCGAATTTAAAGCGAGCCTTATCGCCTTCGTTAACTAAGTTTTTGATGTCGGCAATTTTCCCGACAGTGCTCGTGCGAGACATTTCATCTAACTCATGCTCCGGTGGAAGCGAACTTAAGTCAGCGAGGTTAAAAACTTCTAAAAATTCTGTCGTTGTTCCGTAAAGAACTGGACGACCTAACTCATCAGAGCGACCTGTGACTTTCACTAAGCGTTTATCCATCAGGGCGCGGACGATGTGACCACTGTCGACACCTCTAATTTTATCCACTTCAACTTTTGAACACGGTTGTTTGTAAGCGATAATCGCTAAAACTTCCAGTGCTGTTGGTGATAAAACAAGAGAGTTAATTTTAAAGATATCTTGAACATACTTTGAGTATGTTGCTTTTGTTCTGTATTGGTAACCTTCAGCCACTTCTAAAAGGCGAAGACCGTGGTGTTTTTGCTCGTATTCAAATTGCAATCTTTGAAGTGCTTCATGAATAACTTTTAAAGGCATTTCTGGATCTATGAGTGCTTTAATTTTTTGGATTGAAACGGGACGGTCACTCATGAAGATAATTGTTTCGATCGCTCCACAAAGTGAATCAGAGTTTAAACCTGTGCGGGCCTGCCATAAGACTTCGTCAGACACGATGCTTTCGACAACTTCTGTTTGTGAATCAAGCATGAAAGTTTCCGGAAATTCTAAATCTGCGTCACTTGGATAGAGCAAAGGTAGATCTAATGTTTCAGATTCATCTGTCATATAATTTTCGTTTCCGTTTTCCATAGGTCACATTCCTTCTATTGAATTAGTTTCGAGCCAGCGTCTAAACTATCGGGAGCTGTTAAAAGTTCCATATAGTCTTCTTCATTGATGGCGTCTGTGCTTGGTATATCTGTTTGTATTTCTTCTTGATTTTCTTCTTGATTTTCTTCCTGTACTTCTTCCTGATACTCTCCGAGATCTTCAATCACAAGTTTCTCATCAGGGTTAGCTGCTTTAATTTCCATAACTCCATCAGCTGGAGCAGGGCTCGGTGTTTCGTCTTCAAAACCATTTGCCTGTTCAACATCGAAATCTTCAAGAGATCTCACGACATTAACATAAATAGTACTGCGATCTTCGTTTTGAAAAACATTGATACGCTTTAATCTCGCAAGCTCTAAAAGTGAGATAAAAGTGATAACGATATTATCTGTTTGATCAGATCCTGTATCTGCTTGCCCGTTTTGTTCAAGAAGAGTATCAAACGTAGTTTGCTCTCCGAGTTTTAAATTTTCTTTTAAAAATTTTAATTTTTCTTTAATAGATAAACGGTCTCTTTTAATAACGGTATATTTTCTTCTTTGTCTAAAAAGGAAATCAACCATTGTCATCGTCAGAGAGTTTAAATCCATAGGGGTTAGGATAGAATTTACGATAGCTTTTCTATCGACTTTAGGTTTCACGAAGATTTCATGCCCTTTCTTTTCAAGATCCCACAATTTTTTAGACATTTTTTGGTAGAGTTTAAGTTCTTCGAGTCTGCGTATGAGTTCTGATTGAGAAGTAATATGAAGTCCTTCCACTCCAAACTCAGACTCTAGACCTTTCATCTCTTCTTCGGCTATGCACACTTTTGATTTTAAAAGTAGCAGTGTCGAAGCAAGAAAAAGATAATCTCCAGCGACGTCAAAATTCAAATCTCGCATTTGAGCGAGGTAATCGAGATATTGTTTTGTTATTTTCGTAAGATCAAGATCTCTTAAACTCATTTCTTCTTTTTCTACCAATAAAAGAAGCAGACCTAGTGGTCCATCAAAATGATCTGTCTTGACTTGAATCGATGTATCTAACATTTATAAACCTGCAAACAGTTGAATGAAAATATTTACAATAATATTACTGGCCATTAAAGCGGGGGCCATAATCCAGTTCAAGACTGGAGTTGCAATGAGAATAATTAAAAAAACAAAACTATATCTTTCGAGCCCTTCAAACTTTCTAGCGTTATTGTAGTCGAGCATTGACGACACCATTTTCGAACCATCAAGAGGTGGAAAAGGAATGAGGTTAAAGACAGCCAAAAGCACATTAATCATGACGGCACTCTTAAGCATTTCTGTAAAAACTTGGTAGTAAGAAAAACTTGGAGACACTTTCGTAATAATTAAAGCAAGCATTATAGCCGAAATAAACATGAGGGCAATGTTAGCGAGTGGGCCCGCAAAACTAACCCAAAAAATTCCAGATCTAATATTTTTAAATCGTCTTGAATCCACTGGAACTGGCTTTGCCCAACCAAACATAGTCCCACCCATCATCGCTCCAATTAATGGAAAGATAATCGTACCAACTAGGTCGTAGTGAACAACTGGATTGAGGCTTAATCGACCTAATTGCTCACCTGTCGTGTCACCAAAGCGCTTGGCCATATAGGCGTGAGAAGCTTCATGGCAAACGATGGCCAATAAAAAGGCAGGTAGCGAGATCGCAATTCGATAAATTATTTCTTCCATAGAGGGAAAACATATCATTTTGGTCAACATGTAGCAACGAATTAAGATCAAAATGAGAGGAGCGTTATAGCCTAATTAGGCAGTTTTTTATGACTCAAATATTAAAATGTCAGATTATGTTAAAATTTAAAAATATGAGTGAGAAAAAAATCAAAAAAAAAGTCCAAGTCGTGGTCATCTTCTGGGGCAAACAAGAAGTGTTGTTGTTGGAGTTTAATAGCAATAAAAACCAAGGGCCGATTGGATTTCAAAATATCACCGGTTCAGTTGAAGAGGGTGAAGATTTTTTAACAGCGGCTAAAAGAGAACTCGAAGAAGAAATTGGAGTCGTTCAAAACGTCATCGATCTTGAAATGGAACACTCTTTTAAAAACCGCTGGGATGAAGATAGTCTAGTCGTAGAAAAAACTTTTTTATGCTTGTTAAAAACAAAACCTTCGATTGTTATTTCTGAGGAACATCAAGGTTACAAGTGGGTGAACGCTCACGAGACGAAAGAAGCTGACTATACATTTCCTTCAAATTTTTTGGCACTCAAGAAAGCTCTTATGTGTATAGGAGAAAAGTCATGAAATGGCTATGGATTGTCTTTATCTGGATTAGCTTTTCTTATGCTGATGAAGCCAAACCTTATCGTGTTTATATTAAACCTGGGGCCATTTTAAAAAAAATTAATGAAAAAAAATCATTTGCTCTACCCCGTGGAATTTATGCTTTTGTTCTCGATCGCGATTTTAATCGTCAAGAAGATTTATACGTTTACGACAAAAAAGGAAATCCCCTCTATGAAGTTGATGGGAATGACATCGTTGAAATAGAATCTGATATCGCCTTACTGCCAAATCCTAAAGCAGACACTCGCTATCCCATTCCAAGCACTTTCAAAGCGTTCAATAAACATTTTTATTTTGATACTCAGTTCAATGTGCACTTTGATCAAATTTCAACCAATAAATTTAGCGAACTCAATACTCAAGAAAATAGCAGGGCTGTTGGAAACCGTTTTGAAATCAAAACTAAGGCACTCACACTTTTCCCAGTTGATTTTGGAATTACTGTTAACTATGAAAGCTCGACTTGGTCGAGTGAATTCGAAGATGTCTCGCTTGCCATTTTAAGCTTTGGACCTTTCATCGAAAAGTCTATTTATGAAGAAGACAAATTTTCAGTTTTTTTAAATTTTGGTGCTGAAGTTGCTCCATTATACAGAACAAAATCAGTGAATTTTAAAGATGATTTTCAGGGCCTCTTGGTTGATCTCGGTGCAGATGGATTATGGGATACTGAGTACGGCAAGTGGTCTCTCGGTGCTCACTACAGGTATCATGATCTAACACTTTTAAATGGTGAAAATAAAAATTCTCAAGTTGTCCCTAGAAATTTTATTATTAGCACAATTGGAATGATGATTGGTTACAAATACGAATGGAATTTATGAAAAAAATAATTATTCTTTCTCTCATGATTTTTTCAGCTCAGTGCTTTTCTTATGAAGGTATTGTTATTGTTCTTGAAGCTCCTCTCTTAAAAGAAGCCGATCTTTCTTCAAAAGTTTTACAATTTGTTAGAAAAGGGCAGCGAGTTTACGTTCCTCAAGAATCATTTCGTGATGAAACTATTCCTGATTATTTTCAGACTTATGACCGAGCTGGAAACGTCGCTTACATACCTTCAAGATATGTGAAAGTGATCTTAGAAGATACTAACGAAGAAGTGATGCCGATAGCTTACGAAGGAATTGACCCTACTGACTATCGTTTAGAAGAACCTATCCCTGTGACATATCCTTTTGAGAACCGTAGTTTTTTACGTGCTTCGATTTCTTATACGATGGGTGGCAACAGCAAAACAGCTTACAGCTATAATTCTAGTTTTTATGATCAAGATTATAACGTTGAAAACGGTGCCCGACTTGCTATCACTAAAAAAACTGGCCACGATAAATATGATCGTTTTTATTTCGGGGTCGTTGCTATGATCACCACGACAAAAAACAGAATCACTTTTCCTGGCCAAAGTATTGCTTCAGAATCACGAGATCGATTGAGACTTGGCCCAATATTGACTTATGATGTTTTTAAAAATGAAAAATACCGAGCCACTTTTGGCACTGGATTTACTTTCAATTACCATAGAACATCCATTGTTATTGCCAATGCCTATTTAAGTGAAGAGAGATTGTTTTCAGGTGTTTCCTTGGCTCCGTTTACTAGCTTTAATTTACAATATAATGATCTTATTCCCAATGTAGATTTTGTAACTGGAATGGACTTTAGTCTCTTTCTTCCCCACTCTTTCACGACCAAAGATGATGTTGAAGTTCCTGAGTTATGGGGGGAAAACACACTCACTTTTAGTGAAGGTTTGAAGCCCCATGTTTCTGGGTTTCTTGGTTTACAAGTAAAATACTAGAGTTGCATACCAGATTAAAACAATCGGTCATGTTCAAATTGTATAAAAAAATAAAAAATAATGCAAAAATTGTCTAAAGTTTCGACAGATTCTAACGATAAGAAAAGTAAGAGAGACTTTGATCACAATTTCACGGAGGAAATTATGAAAGCAACAAAAACAAACACACAAACGAATGCTCAATCAGATGTTTTATTCCAAAAATTAGGAAGCACCTGGTATGTATTTTCAGAAATAAAAGGTGAAATGGTTTACTCTGCTCTTCCTTATGGAATGGATCCTCACACAACTTCACTTGAACTTTTTGAAGTTATTGAAACTCACATGGAAAAAGTCGCTAGCCACTACTCAAGCAGAAGAAAGCCTGAACTAGTCGCTTAATAATTTTTTATGAGTGCATTAAAAAAACCAACACCACTTTTAAAGACTCCCAGCATTGATTCAACTACTAAAAATCAAGTTGAAAAAGCTGAGATCGAAAGAATGAAAAAACTTCTTAATGAGAAAATAAAAGATCCTAACCTAGCGAAAAAAGCTGCATTAATTATTTCAGATATGATTAATAAATAATCTTTCGCACTTTGCCATGATGCGAAAGATTGTTTATTAACATCGACTTTTATAAAGAATATTTTTAAGATTGAGCCTGTCCTTTCGGACTTCATCCTAATAAGGACATGGCCTATGCTTAAAATGCTTTTACTGTTCACTTTGATTTTTACTTCACTTAAGGCTTTTTCTAAAGTTGAAAAACTCACCTTCAATTCAGATTATTTTAACTGCGCTCAAAGCATTCATTCCCTCTACCAAATTGAAAGTCACGCTGGCATTTATTCAGCAACAAAAGTTGACCTAGCTATTAAAGGTGAAAACTTTGATCAGAAAATGCAAAATCTTTTATTAGAATTTAAAAAAATAAGTCCTGCTCGAGCAGGTTTCATAGAGGAACTGAGTTCAACAAATCAAAACGTGCTTTTTAAAAAATCTATTAAAATTATCAGGTCAAGTCCACCATCAAATCTCTTAATGCCCGATGGATGTGAAATAGGTATCGTCGCTGCAACGACCCTCTCCCGCACGCTTCCTGGCTCACCTTATAATATTGTTATTGATCAAGATGCTTACCAGAAATTTGGCGATGATGATAAAATTTATTTTTGGCTCAATCTTGCTCTCGACATCGAGCAAGCCTCGTTTGCCCTTGGAAAAGTTGATTATCGATAT
>JAYSPR010000389.1:0-6136 GCA_043721975.1 Bacteriovoracaceae bacterium | reverse complement strand
CCAATCATTGATGTCGTGTGTGACAATCCATCTGGTATTGAGGTCTTTTAATCCATCGATGAAATTAAAATATTCTTTATGAATAGATGTATCGTAAGTCCATCTTTGAAAATACATATGAACATCGACAAAAATCATAAAGCCCACATAAACAACGGAACAAAAAATAGCAATTTTTAAAGCATGTTTGAAAGCACCTTGAAATTTTCCATGGAATGAAAAAAGCGCATAAGCTATGAGACTATAAGTTATAGTCCAAAGTGACTCTTCAATCATATTTCCAAAATAATTTGTACTGATGACTGCATACCAAGAAAAGAGTTCTGCAATAATAATGAAAGGGATAATAAGTTTAGAGATGGTCTGTGCACTTTTATTTTTTGTGTGGAGACTTAGAAATTTAATAATAATTGCCCACTGAGCGACAAAAGCAATTTCGGCAAAGGTCGCGACACTTCTGCCTAAAAAAAAACTGGTATTCCAGGTATCATATAGACAAATTCTTTGAACATCGGCTTTAGGAAAAAAAGATCGGTAAGCACAACCAAAGACATAAAATGCAGAAAACCAAATCATGTTTTTTGGAGTGAGCTTTAAAAATGAAAATGCTTTGAGCGAATTATTTTTATAGAGATAATATTTGGTCCAACTCCAGGTGATGATGTTGACCAAACTTGCAAAACATAAAAATATCCACCAAAGGGCCACAGGGTTATTGAGATTGATCCAATTTAAATCCATTTTTAATCCAAATGAAAATTTTTAACATTTTGATTGTAACAAATGAGATGGGCTTTGATTTTGAAGTTTGTGTTAGGTCTTTTGGAAATAAAAAAGCCCCCAATAAATTGGAGGCTTTAGATAATCTTTAAGAATTGGGTTTCTTAGAGATTATTTTAAATTGTTAATTTGAAGAGCTAAGCGAGAAGTTTTTCTTGCGGCTGTGTTTTTCTTAATAACACCAGTCTTTGCAAGTTTTCTTAGTTCAGCCTGAGCCGTTACAAGAGCTAGGCTTGCCGTTTTTTTATCAGAAGCAGTTAATGCATCTCTGACTTTTTTAACAGCAGTTTTAGTTTTTGACTCGTTAACTTTATTAACAAGGTTTTTCTTAATGTCTTGTTTCGCTCTTTTTTCTGATGATTTGTGGTTTGCCACAATTAACTCCTACCGTTAGATATTTAGCTTTTTGCAATAAGCAATTTTGTAAGATTTATTTTTTATTCTAATTGTAAAAACTTGGCAAGGTTTTATTTGTGAAACTGATGTGTGGTTTGTATCATTAGGACAAAATTTCTAAAATTGAGAGGGAAGCCATGTTAAAAATTGAAACAATTGGTGTTATTGGTGCAGGGCAAATGGGGCGAGGAATCGCGCAAGTTGCCGCAATGAGTGGATATCAGGTCGTGATTTTTGATGTTTCTCCTGAAGGACTTAAAAAAGGTCTTGAATTTATAGAGATGCAATTAAAAAAAGGTGTTGAAAAAGGAAAGTGGGATCAAACTTGTGTCGCCAACTGTATGGGAGCTATTTCGACAGTTTCAGATATGAGTTTACTTAAAAATTGTGAACTGCTCATTGAAGCCGCCACAGAAAATAAAACCATTAAATTTGATATCTTTAGAAAACTTGATGAAGTCGCAAAGCCTGGAGCGATTCTCGCAACCAATACATCATCTATTTCAATCACTGAAATTGCGGCCGTAACCAAGCGTCCTCATTTGGTAGCTGGAATGCATTTTATGAATCCTGTGCCAGTCATGAAATTAGTAGAAGGAATTAGAGGTTTAGAAACTAGTGATGAAACTTTTAATACGGTTGCCGCTGTATCTGAAAAAATGGGAAAAGTTTTTGTTAGGGCCAATGATGTTCCTGGATTTGCAGTTAATAGAATTCTTATGCCAATGATTAATGAAGCTGTGTATGCACTTTATGAAGGGGTCGCCTCGGCGCCTGATATTGATCTCGCTATGAAACTTGGAACCAATCAGCCTATGGGGCCTTTGGAGCTGGCAGATTTTATCGGACTTGATACTTGTCTTGCTATTATGAATGTTCTTCACGAAGGACTAGGAGATACTAAATATAGACCGTGCCCACTTTTAAAAAAATATGTCCTAGCGGGGCGTATGGGCAAAAAATCAGGGAGAGGATTTTATGAATATAAATAAAACATTTCAGACGCTCAAGTTTGAACTAAAAGACACTTTTGGGTATGTGACCATTAATCGCCCGACAAAACTCAATGCCCTTAATGTTGAAGTTTTAAGTGAGTTAAAAGAATTGTTAACTGATTTAAAAAAAGATGAAGTTTTCGAAATGAAAGGTTTGATTTTAACGGGTGAAGGGGAAAAAGCTTTTATTGCTGGAGCCGATATTGCAGAAATGAGTGAGATGACTCCTAGTGATGCCTATACTCTGGGAAATTTAGGTCAACAAGTTACACTGCTTTTTGAATCACTTCATATTCCAGTGATTGCTTGTGTAAATGGTTTTGCTCTCGGTGGTGGTTGTGAAATGGCCATGAGTTGTGACTTTATCTACGCTACTGATAATGCCGTTTTTGGACAACCTGAAGTCAAGCTGGGACTTATTCCTGGTTTTGGTGGAACTCAGCGCTTAGCCAAACTTGTTGGGCGAAATAACGCCAAGGAAATTATTTTTACTGGCCGGACTGTTAAGGCAGATGAAGCATTAAAAATGGGTTTAGTTGTCAGAACTTTCGCCACCAAAGAAGCTATGATGAATGAAGCACTGAATACATTAAAATCTGTTTCGGCTAATTCGCCCTATGCTGTCTCAGTGGCAAAAAAAGTTATGAACGAAGGTATTGACTTAACTATCACAGAAGGTTTACAGCTAGAAAAGAGACAATTTTCTGGGATCTTTTCTTCTGATGATATGCACGAAGGAACAAGAGCATTTGTAGAAAAACGAACCGCCAGCTTTAAAGGAAAATAATTATGAGCATGTATGATGCCCAATACACAGAACTTCGCGATTTGATGACCAAATTTAGTGACACTGAAGTCGCTCCTCTAGCTCATCAAATTGATCATGATGCACTCATTCCAAAAGAGTTGATTACTAAACTTTTTGAAAATGGATTCATGGGTTCTTACATTCCTGAAGAATACGGTGGAGCAGGGATGGATTATACGTCTTATGCAATCATTGTTGAAGAGCTCTCTCGTGGATGTGCTTCCACTGGTGTTTTGGTTTCTGCTCATACTTCTTTATGTATGTGGCCAATATTAAATTTTGGAACGAGTGAACAAAAAACAAAATTTTTACCAGGGCTAGCTTCTGGTGGAGTTATTGGATGTTTTTGTTTGTCAGAGCCTAACGCGGGATCTGACCCCGGAGGGCTTACGACCTTTGCAGAAGATAAAGGAGATCATTTTGAAATCTCTGGGGTGAAAAATTGGATTACGAATGGTCGCGATGCTGGAGTGGCCATTGTCATGGCAAAAACAAAAAAGACTACAGACCATAAAGGTGTCACAGCTTTTATCGTTGATACTAAATCGGAAGGATTTAAAGTTCAAAAAGTTGAAGAGAAACTTGGAATCAAGGGATCATCAACGGCCCAAATATGGCTTAACAAAGTTAAAGTTCCTAAAGATCAAGTTTTAGGTGTTGAAGGCCTTGGTTTTAAAGTGGCTCTCTCGACTCTTGATGGTGGTCGTATTGGAATTGCTTCTCAGGCCATAGGCATAGGCGAAGCAGCATTTAGATATGCTAAAAAATATTCAAAAGAACGCATTCAATTTGGGAAACCTATTGCAGAACTTCAGGCCGTGCAATTTATGTTAGCTGATATGTCGACAAAGCTTGCAGCTTCGCGTTTACTCGTTATGCATGCCAGTCATTTAAAAGATAATGGTCTTCCTTATTCGAAAGAAGCGGCTCAGGCCAAGTTATTTGCCAGTGAGTCATGCATGAGTATTGCCACGAAAGCTATTCAAGTTTTAGGTGGAAATGGGTACAGTAAGGAATATCCCTGTGAGCGTCATTTTAGAGATGCTAAGATCACAGAAATTTACGAAGGGACTTCAGAAATCCAACGCATTGTGATTGCGGCTAATGAATTAAAAGGACTGTAGTTTTTAGTTTGACACTGACAATTTAAAAGTAGAAAGGTATTTAATTGATAAAAAAAATCTTGGAGAATCTTGGTATGAAAAAACCCTCAAAGCCAGCCGCTAAAAAAGGTGCGACTAAACCAGCACCAAAAAAGGCAGCTCCAGCAGCTAAAAAGCCTGCGGCCAAAGCTGCCCCTAAAAAAGTTGTAAAGCCTGCTCCTAAAAAAGCAGTTCCCGCAAAAAAAGCACTGCCTGCAAAAAAGCCGGTAGCAAAAGTTTTGGCAAAAAAACCACTTGCGAAAAAACCTGATGTGAAAGGTAAGTCGCAAGCGGGTCTTCAAAAGAAGATTCAAGATAAAATTGCTGCTTCAAAAAAAGCTCATGCAGAAGTGAATGCTAAGAAATTTGCAGTAAAAAATGCAAAAAAAATGGCAGAAGACAAAAAGAAATCGGCTAAAGCTCTTGAGCTTCAAAAGAAAAATGAAAAACAAAATCGTGAAAAAGAAAAATTAGCAGCAAAAGCTTCAAAAGAATCTGAAAAAGAAGCAGCGAAAGCAGCTAAACTTGCTGCCAAAGAGGCAGCGAAGCCACCAAAAAAACTTTCTAAAAAAGAAGAAAAAGAACTTCTGAAAGCTAAGAAAAAAGGCGGAAGTTTTGAAGAAGATCAAGAAGAAGAAGCTAATACTCGCAGACCTAGTGATGAAGACGAAGAAGATGATGAACTTTTAGATAAAGCTCCTAAAAAAGTTAAAATGACTTTTGATGAAGACATAGAAGAAGAAATTATTCCGGTCAGAAAGAAAAGCAAATCGGCCATTGATGATGATATTAAAGAAAATCTTGCTGAAGAAATTTTGGCTTTGTCAGATGATTTTTCGATCGATGAAGTTTTTGCTTCGATTAGAAGTATGGAGCTTTTTAAAGTTGAAACTGATGAGTGTGTTGTAAGAGGTTGTGATAACCCTTCTACGACTAGCGGTTACTGCCGTTACCATTACATTAAACTTTGGAAAGATGTGAAGAAAAAACAACTCATCTTATCTGAGGGTAGACTGGCAAAAATTATTGAAGAACTTGTTGGAAAATATCCAATGAAATATATCGAAACAATCATTCAAGATTTAGCTGATGATAAAGCGTTTAACCACGTTTTAAAAGATCTTGATATTGAAACAGATGAAGCAGAAATTGATGGATTTGATGATGATGAATTATTAGATGACGATCAAGATATTGCTTTTGAAACTAAAGTTGTAAAACCATCGTTTGACGATTAAATTTTTCAAGGCTCCTTTGAGGAGCCTTTTTTTTTGCCTATTCTCCGAGGAGAGCATTGGCGGCCATGGTTAATCCGACATTCTCTCTGGTGACTTTATAAAAAAGCTTAGCACCTGAAAATTCTGATTCTTCCCAGTCGAGAACATAATCTTCCCATATCTCGTCATTGCTATCTGAATTTTCAACAGCAGCAAAGTATTGATCAAAGAAAACACCAGCGCTATCAAACATATTATCCATTATTTTATTTGCTTCAGTTTGATCAGTGAGATCGCTAGAAATAAACATCGTAATAGGGGCTTCAAACTTATCAAGTCCAATGAAAGAAATGATGAGTAAAGCTTCTGTTGGATAAGTAAAACCGTGAACTTCAAAAGTTTTATCGTTTTTTATGCATTGTTCACCGTAAATATTAAGTAAAATTTGCTTGAGACCTTCGGCCCAATCTTTAGGGAAATAAACTGCAGGAATTTCATGATCAAGTCTTGAAAACATGGAATGCTCCGATTGATTTTTTCTTGTACATATCAAGGAGGTGGTCTTTTTGCAATGTGAAAATTATTGCGTCAAGGCAAAGAGTTTTTCAATTTCACTACGACTAAGTGAAATCACGACGTCTCTTTCTCCATGGGGTTTTATGTTAGTGGCATTAACTCCAATTTTTCTATAGAGACGGCTGTGGGCCTTAGATGTGTAAACATAAACGGTGGTGATACTAGGATCTTGCAATATAACTCCAGATGCTTGATTGATAAGTGACTTCGATAGTTTTTCTA
>JAYSPR010000388.1:0-8769 GCA_043721975.1 Bacteriovoracaceae bacterium | reverse complement strand
GTCAAAATCAGTAAAAGATTTAAGAAGCTTTAGGTAAATCAATATCATCTTCGTCATCAGCAGATTCTTGATAGTCAGTCTTGTAAGGCTGGAATTGGTGGGTCTTTGGATAGTAATCTACCGTTTTATCGATTGAACTCGGTGGAGTAAATTTTTTTGAAACCATTAACCACAAAGCAAAAGGCAATGTGATAAGAAAAATAATTGGACCCATGTAATTACTTGGTGCTTCTGTATTGGTCATGATGTTGGCCGGAACTCTTTTTTTTGTTTCAGTTATGTTGGTCTGTGGTTTATCAAAATTATATCCGCTATCTTTTGTATTGGTATTTTTTACTTCTTCGATATCAACTTCAACAGGCTCTACTGATGGACTTCTTCCTGGTGAGATTTGTCCTCTAGTAATAGTGGAAAATAGCAGAACACCTAAAAGGAATAAAGCAGAATTAAGTTTTTTAATGTTCATAACGATTCTCCAGAGACATTTCTCTTAGAGAGCTTATCGGCAGATTTAATTATAAATTAAATGACTCAACTATTTTTCAAGTTCTTCAAGCTCTTGATAAAGCGATAGAGCACGTTCCTCTAAAACACTTTGAGCTTCTGAAAGAATTTTAAATTCGGGATTTTTTGGGTCAGATAGCTTGGCGTAGTCAAGGCCAGCGATTTTATCAAGTATGATCTTTGATTTGATTTCATTGGCCTCAATTTCCAAAATAAGATTATCGATTCTTTGCTTATTTTTATTTTGAACAGGTTTAGTGATTGGAAGGGAAGCTACAGAAGTCGCTACAGGTAATGGAGTCTCATTTTTTTTAAGATCCTTTTCAATTTCCAAGGCATCAATGTATGGTGCTACTTGATCATATCCACCTTCGAAATTTTGTAATTTCTTCTCATCTAAAAGCCATACTTTATTAGTAACCGTGCTTAAAAAAGCTCTATCATGGCTGATGATAATAACGGCACCTGGAAATTCTGCAAGTTTTTCTTCGAGAATTTGAATGGTTTCTAAATCGAGATCATTGGTAGGCTCATCGAAGATTAAAATATCTCCAACCTTAGTTAGGTTGAAAGCCAGCTGTAGTCTACTTTTTTCTCCACCTGAAAAAGTTTTGAGTGGGCGATGAATATCATCACGACTAAAAAGAAAACTCTCAAAATAAGAGTGGACATGTTTTTTTGATCCATCTGGGAGTGCGACAAAATCATTTCCGTCACCGAGAAGTTGGTAGGGAGTCATATCTATATCGAGCTCATCTCGTTTTTGAGAAAAATATTGTATTTGAAGATTTTCAGCAGTTTTCATTTTGCCAGAAGTTGGAAAAATATCACCTTTGATTAATCTTAGAAGTGTGGTTTTTCCGACACCATTACTTCCTAAGAGACCTATTTTATTTCCTTTATGAATCTCGCCAGTAATATTGTCAAAAAGTAATTGGTCTTTGTTGTATTGAAAAAAAAGATCAGCAAATGAGACTAATACTTTTGTCTGGCGGTTTGATTTTTGAAGACTTAAGTCGAGAGTTCTTTTTGCTTCGCTCTTTATGGCAGAAACTTTATCTTTTAATCCCAGAAAATCTTCGACGCGTTTTTTACTTCTTGTTCGCCTAGCTTTTACACCTTGTCTCATCCAAGCTTGTTCACGTTCAAGATTATTTTTTAATTTGGTAAGTAGGCTTTGTTTGGCATGTTCTGATTGCTCTAAATAGACGAGATAATCAGTATAAGAGCCATCAAAGTTTTCAATTCTTCCACTTTGAATATGGAGAATTCTTCTTGTTAACTTTGATAGTAAATATCTATCGTGAGTAATGAGCATGAAAGCTTTATTGGTTGAATTAAGTTCGTCTTCAAACAATTTAATTGTTTCAATATCTAAATGGTTGGTAGGCTCATCCCATAAGATGAGATTGGCAATACTTGAAAGCCCTAAGCTTAAAAGAATTTTCTTTTGTTCTCCACCTGAAAGTTCACTAATCTTTTTGTCTAAATCATCGTGATTAAAATATTTTAAATAAGATTCATAGTCTTGTAGTAAATCCCAACCATGCAAACGTTCAAATTCATCAAGAGCATTTTCATAGTGGTCTTTTAGTTCAGGGTAAAAAACAAAAAAGTAATCTCGGATTGTGACTTCCTCATGGCCAGTGACTGGAAGCTCTTGAGGAATGTAAAATAATGAAAATCTTTTACTATCATCTCCATCACCGCGGGCCTTATTAAATTCAAACGGAGGTGTACAATGATCAGGAACGACCTCTCCAGAAAGAATCTTAAAAAGCGTCGATTTGCCTTTTCCATTTAATCCCAAGAGACCGATTCGGTCCCCGGTAGAAATAGAAAGCTGAGTATTTTTAAAGATTGTTTTAGTACCAAAAGTTAATTGAATATTTTTTATGCTACATAGTAAACTCATGGCGTGATTATAGCGCTTTAAGAGGCTTAGGGCAAATAATTCCCTATTGCCATGGGGGAATTTCAAAATGTGTTACTCTTTTAATAGGCTTTCTTAAGGGAAAGCTCCCCCTGCGGGAGAGATCTATGAATGTTCCGGCAATTGCCAAGAGCACTTTTGAGCTTCTTAAAAATCAATCTGAATTTTCGAGTATTACCCGTACTGTTGTCGCCAGTTTAAAAAAAATTAAAAACAATTTTGAAAAAGCTAGATTTCTTCACAATATTGTCGATGAATACAATAAAGAAGTTTTTAGTCATTCACTTTTAAAAGAGTTTGTTCCCTGTAAAGCAGGTTGCTCCGCTTGTTGTCACACTCAGGTCAGCGTGACTAAAGAAGAAGCAGAATTACTTATTCATCATATTGATAATGGGCTTGATATTAATTACGAAAGATTATCAAAACAAAGTGAAGCAGGAAATATTTCCGAAGATTATTATAAGCTTTCATACAAAGATAGGGCCTGTGTTTTTCTTGATGAAAAAGGTGCCTGTAAAGTTTATAAAGATCGACCTGCTGTTTGTCGAACAAATGCTGTCGTAGGGGCAGCCTCACAGTGTGACACAAGTCAATCAGGGCCACTGCCTTTACGTTTAGTGAAAACGCCTAAAGCAGATATGGCTATTGTCGGAGCTTATTCACTGACAGAAGATAGTGGAGCGCTGCCATACATGCTTGCTAAGCTCTTAAAAGAAAAGAATAAGATGATTTTAGAAATATTTACTTTAAAATTAAAAAATAATAAGACAAATTCACAAGCACAACCTAAAACGGTTTCCAAAGATCCTCAATTATAGTAATTAAATACATATGCAATGCCCATTATGCTTTGAAGAGTCAGACTTGTTTGAAGCAAATGCTTATTTGTGTTCAAGTTGTGTTCTCGTTTTTAAAGATTCAAAAACCTATCTTAGTGATAGTGAAGACTTTGAAAGATACAGCTCACATCAAAACAATAATTTTGATCAAGGGTATCGTGATTTTCTCAATAAGCTTGTGAATCCTCTAAAAGTCTTTTTGCCTAAAAAATTTAATGGACTTGATTTTGGCTGTGGCCCAGGTCCAACCCTGTCTTCTTTGTTAGAAGACTTAGGTGGAGAGATTAACTTTTATGATCCCCATTTTTTTCCAGATGGACATCTTTTGATTCCAGAATCATATGATGTTGTGACCTGTACAGAAGTCGTTGAGCATTTCAAGGCCCCAGCAACTGATTGGGATTTATTAGTCAGCCTTGTCCGCGAGGGAGGATTGCTCGGAATTATGACACAATTTTTTGATTCAACAAAAATAAGCTATTCGTCTTGGTGGTATAAAAATGATCCAACCCATGTAGTTTTTTATCAAGATAAAACATTAAACTTTATTACAAAACGGTACAATCTTGAGATGCTTTTTTGTGATAATAAATCGGTAGTAATTTTTAAAAAAGGTGAAACAGTATGATAAAAGTTTATGGTATTTCTAATTGTGATACCGTTAAAAAAGCTCGAAATTTCTTAGATGAAAATTTTATAGATTATAAATTTATTGATTTCAAAAAAATACCCCCAACTGTTGATCAGGTCTTGAAGTGGTCTGATTTTTTTGGAGAATTGCCAGTCAATAAAAATGGGACGACTTACCGAAAGCTGAAAGATGAATTTGAATCAATGAATGAAATTGGAAAATTAACTTTTATTGTTCAAAATAGTTCAATGATTAAACGACCTATCTTTGAAAAAAATTCGAAAGTTCTTTTTGCTGGCTTTGAAGAAACTAAACTAAAGGAATTATTTCTTGAATAAAGAGGAATATCTACAGTTAAAACAAGAAAGACAAAAGGATTTAGAACTAAAAAAGCATCCAAAAGAGAGCTTTTGTTTTCATTGCCATCGTCTTATGAAAAATTGTCTTTGTCATATGATCAAGCCTTTTAATACAAATTTTCAGTTTGTTCTTCTCATGCACCCAATGGAAGCGAAAAAAGAAAAGATGGGCACCGGAAGAATTTCACTCGCGATGCTTTCAAATTCTCGTATGATTATGGGAGTAGACTTTACTCTTGATGAAGAAGTTAATGCTCTCATTTCGAACCCCGATAATTTATGTTTTACAATGTATCCAGGGGAGAGGTCTCTAAATGTTTCAGAACATGATGTCTCTCCAATAGAAAATGCTTTGAGAGCTAAGAAAAATTTAGTAGTTTTTTTAATTGATGGCACTTGGCCTTGTGCTAAAAAAATGATGAGGCTTTCCAAAAATATTAGAAGTTTGCCACGAGTGTCCTTTACGGCACATCACACTTCAATCTTTGATATTAAAGAACAACCAGCAGATTATTGTTTATCAACACTTGAGTCTATTCATTTTTTTATTCAAGAATGTAATCGTCGTAGACTAGAATCTACGTTTAAAAAAGAAGATCATATGCTTGACGTTTTTAAAGTGATGATTGATTTTCAAATTAATTGTGCATTAGACCCAAGTCTCTCTTCATATAAAAGAGGGTCTAAGTTAGGTTTTTCTAAAAAGGAAGATCGTATAAAAGCAAAAAAATGGGCGACTAAAAGTCGTAGTGTTATTTTACCAGATTAAAATTTCGTAAATTCAGTGGCTAAGTCTAAGCCTAAAGATTAGTCGGCCTTTCATATATCTTATTATTGTATGGTCAATAAATTAATTCTGCCGAAGAGAACGTGTTCTCAATATCGGGAGAGTTTGTGAAAAAAAAGCATTTAATTATTGTATTTTTATTTCTTGTGACAACTTTCGCAAGATCAGAAAATATTCTTGAATACACTGGTATTAAATGTGGAAATCTTTTTAATACATTTTATGTAAATTCTTCTTCAAAAAACATTGAGAAACCAATCGATATTTATAGCAATTTAAAATTAATTGTTCCAAGTCTTGGAGATTTATCTAAAGCAACAGAAATGAGTTCATTACAAAAGTCGGAAATGGAAGAAAACAAAAAAGAATTAATTAAGTTGGGAGCGACTGACGACATATTAAAAATAACAAGAGTCGAGCGCTTTGAAATTAGCGGCCAAGTTGTTGACGTCTTTGCCTATCCTGATGGTGAAGTTCACTACATAACAAATTTTTTTAAGGATAAAAACCTCAAAGAAAGACCACTGGTGAGAGTGCGAAATTGCAGAGTGGAAGACTAGTACTTTGAAAAAAGTTTTAATATTATGTCTTATTTAGCAAATGGCGCTAACTTACAAAAGAAAGTTCTCTTCTAGAAATCATCTGTCAATCCTAATAAAAATCACTCTAAAAACACAAAAAATGGGCATAATTTGATCCTACTCGGAAGCCCTTATCTGATCGTTTTTCTTCGGTTTAGGTCATAATTACCATCCATCTTTTAAGGCCTTAAGCAGTTATAATGTAAAATAGTATTAATTGTTATTTCGGGTAGGTCTCAGAATGTTTAAGTACATAGCTAAAACCTTTTTAATTGCTGTTATCGCTGGATCTTTGATCAGTGTGCAAACTTCTGTTGTGTACGCGGGAGTGAATGCGACGAAGAGTGAAGCAGTTACTGACGATAAAGGTGTCTCGTCATCAACAAAAAAATATCAATTCGATAAAATTAGCGACTCGGATATGTTGGCTTCATTGGCGATGCTCGCTGGTGGATTTATCGCGGGTAGAATGTTTATGCATTACTCACCGGCGACGATGGATGTTTATGTGGCAGCTGCTGGTGGTGCTGCCTATATAGCAGGGGAAGTTTATACAAATTTTAAGTTTAAGGGAACAATCGATGCAATGACACTCGAGGTTTCAAAACGTAGTGATGCAAAAATTAATGAAGAACAAATTCAACGACTCAATGATTTGAAAAAATCATATGAAGAGGCGAGAGATACAACCAAAACGAAAAAAATGTTACAGACTGCTTCAGCGGTGGCGTTCGGTGCTGCCGCGGCCATGGCGACTTATATGGCGTTTATGGAAGATTCAATGGTGACTAAATGTAGAGCAGCACTTGCACAGGCAGAAAGTTTGGTTACAGCTTGTGCGAGCACAGGAGCTACGACCGCTTTATGCCTTGCTTGTAAGCCAGAACTAACTGCATATAATTTAAAATTTAATCAATATATTTTAAAAATGGGAACAATTGCTCCTAGTTTATCTCTTGAAGCAGCAACAAAAGTTGATGAAAAATTACTAATGTCACCCCCCAAATCATGTATGGTAGGAGCACCTATTCCTGCGAGTACTTTAATTACAACATCGTGTGTTTCAACGGTTGCAGTTATACAAAAAGGTGAAGTGAGTGGTTCACCCGTTAAGCCAACGTCTTTTAACCCAACTTTTTCAAAAAAATTTATAGCGATGACCAAGCATTTACCCTTTTACGCTTTACTCCCATACAAAAATCCAAACGCTACTACCCTAGAAAAAATATTTGATATGATTCTTCCATCGGCCCATGCTGGTTGGCTTCCACTCTTAGGCCTAGGAGCTGGTACGGCATTAGCAATGTTTGGAATGGTTGAAGTGGTTTCTGTTCAAGTTGACTCAATGATGTTTAACCCAAAATATCGTGCGATCGCCTGGGCTGCATTAGCTGGCGTCGCTTATATGTCGATGAATTCATCTGATAATGTTATTCAGGAACTCGATGGTAATATTAAAAAAATTGATAGTATTTTAGCTGATTTAAATAAGCTCACGTTAGGAGCGAAGGCACAAAATATCGCAGCACAAGCCGTGAATACAAGTACCATTAGAACAAAAGTAACTGATAAAGAAGACACTACTTCTGGGCCACAAGCCTTAACTCCTTGTATGACGAGTAATAATTCGACAAATTGTAAACCCATCACTCAGCAGCTTGCGAATGCTCCGGGATTTGGAAATTTACCAGATTCATTTAAAAGCATAGCGACTCAAGCAACTAAACTAGGTGACAACTTAAGTGGAACGAATGGAATAAGTGGAGCCGCTCTTTCAAGTGCAGAAGCACTTGCCAAAAATAAATCAGCAATAGGTTCACTCTTAAAAGATAGGCAAGATGCTTTAACGAAAATAACGAATGGGAAAGCTCAACCTAGAAAAGAAGGTGAACAATTTTTAAATCGTATGAAAGCCTCTGTTCAAAAATATCTTAGAAACAAAGGAACGACTGCCACAGGTATGATGGCAAATCTGGGTGCAATGCCAATCTCTGGCTCCGATAAAGCATTATCAGAACCAACTGGAGACAGCACTAAGCCAACTGTTTCTGCAGTATCTGGAGAAGGGAGAGCCGCCGAAAGCGAAGAGAAAAAAGAAGAGGAAGGCGCTGGCTTAAATTTAGATTTTAGTGAAGCCCCTGTTGAAGGAAGTGTCGGCGGAAACAGCGCTGGTGCAGCCGCTCCTGAGTACGATGTTAAAACAAATGAAATCGGCAAAGAAAATGGGCCTTCAATATTTGAGGTCATATCGAGTCGTTATTTAAAATCTGGTTATCCTAAACTTCTTGATGAAGAGCCTGCTAAAAATTAATTAGGCACTCACAAGACTGAGGTACGTATGTTGAAGTATTTTGCAAAAGTTTTCCTAATTTCAATTTTATCGGGATCACTCCTATTTTTAGATATAGGTTCTAGAGGAATTCAGCTCCAAGCAGCTTTCGGGGCGAGTGGTGGAATCGGAGGCGTGGCTGAAGCTGCTGCAAAAGAGCGAACAGCAGCGAATGCATCAGCTAGGGCTTCTTCCAAATCTTCAGCAGCCTCATCAACAACTGGTGATGAAGATCACAGCATGACTTCAAAGGTGAAGACTGGCGGTATTGATGATAGTAATATGATGGCAACTCTTACGATGACTTTAGTAGGAACCCTTGCCGCACGACTTTATAAATATAAGATGACCACGGATATCATGTTGGCGGCTGCCGGCGGAGCAATTTTTATAGGCGGAGAGGTTCTAGCCTTTTTTAAATTAAAAGAAGCCATGAAAGATATGGAGACTCAAATCACGAGGGACAAAAAAGGTAACATCAATCGAGAGCAAATAGCTGCATTGGAAAGATTAAAATCCTCATATGAGGAAGCTAAGAAAACAGCTAACACAAAAAAAATGCTACAAATGGCAGCAGCAGCAGCTTTTGCAGCAGCTGGGGTCATGGCATACACTATGGCAGCAGTAGATATGACAAATCTAACGACTTGTATGACCGCTGGAGTAGCCGGTGGATTAACTGCTGCAACAACTGCTTTAGCTGCCTGTGCGACGTTGACAGTTGGTGCTGCTTTATGTGCAGTTGGAGTGAAGTTATGCATTAGTAACATTAAGTTATTTTCTGAAGGATTGATGAAGTATGAGCT
>JAYSPR010000387.1:0-10811 GCA_043721975.1 Bacteriovoracaceae bacterium | reverse complement strand
CAAAACATACTTTGGATTAATTTCAAGCATTCGCTCATGACGAATCGGCTCTGGGAGATCTTCTTTTCCTAGCATTTCAAGGTAAAGATTCAACCAGCTATCAGGGACACTTAGAAGTGAACTATCACTGTTTTTAAATGACGATAGCGCCCTAAAGAATATAGTGTAATCAATTTTAGTTTCTTCAAGCATCCCCAAAGTCGCATTTAAAAACTCATCATAGGCCAGATTTTTTTTATAAAGTCCACATTTTGAAAGCAGGAGACTTTTATATTCAAACGAGAAGATTGCAGGGTAAGTTTCAAGAGTTCGTTTTAAGTCTTCTGGTGAAATAAATTCAGTTAAGGCATTACCCAATTGCTCTAAATTCCAAAATCCAATACCTGGCTGGTTACCGAGACTGTAGCGTCCTTGATGATCAGAATGGTTACAAATAAAATCTTGATTAAACTCGTCTATAAAGCCAAAAGGTCCATAGTCGATTGTCAGTCCTAGGATTGACATATTATCCGTATTTAAAACTCCGTGGCAAAAACCCACTGCTTGCCATTTGGCAAAAAGCTTGGCAGTTCTTTTAACGACTTCTTGAAAAAAAAGAACGTATTGATTGGGGTGCTCAAAAAAAGTTGAAAAATAATTTTCAATAACAAAATCAATTAAAAATTTTAACTCTTTTATTTGACCACTGTGAGAGAGATACTGAAAATGCCCAAAACGTAAAAAGCTCTCACTGACTCTGACAACAATCGCACTCTTTTCTATCTCCTCTCGAGAAACATCATCCTCACCTCTGTGAATAGACAAAGCTTCTGTCGTTGGAATATTTAGGGCCTTCATATGAGCGCTAGCTAGGTATTCTCTTAAGCTCGATCTCACAACAGCTTTGCCGTCCCCCATTCTTGAAAAGGGAGTAAGTCCTGAACCTTTTAATTGAAGTTCAAAAAAATTATTATTATTTTGTAATTCACCTAGTGTGATGGCCCGACCATCACCTAACCTGGGAACAAAATATCCAAACTGATGACCGGCGTAGAAACTCGCTCCAAAAATTAGTCCTTCGAAATCTAAATCGCCATTACAAAAGCGAAGAAAGCTTGGATTCTTAGACACCTCTTCATCAATACCTAATCTTGATAATAAATTAAGATTAATATGCATAAAAAAAGGATCGCTTAATGGAGTCGGCAAAACCTTTTGAAATAAAAAAGGAGAGCTCCTAAAGAGGCGATTTGTGAAATTAATATCGGCTAGTTTTTTTCCCATACTTGGCAATGTGGTCATCTACAAAGTCTTGTAAGTCTTGATCATTGGCAGTCTCACTTAAAGATTGAAGCTTCTTAAAATGATTGCGTTCATCTTCACTTTTAGCAAACATTACCATCTCGGGTAAAGCTTTATTAAGCTCTTCTCGGGTCATACGTCGAAGATTAAATTCAACACAGATGAGGCACATGAAACACTCCTTGAAACTTTATTGAGATTAGTCACTTACGGGGCCAGAGGCTTAAATATGAGGCACTTTTCCCCTTAATTTTACATAATATTTTAACACAAATTTTGAAAAAAAAAGAGATTTAACTGTCTATTATCATTCTGTTTTTGTCGGATATGGAGGAGTGAAGGCAAGGGAAGACGAAATTCCAGGCCTTAAGTCGATATAATTAAGATAACCAATAGTCTTTAATTTTGAAGTTGTTCGTCACACGAAGTTGTACGTTTTGCGGTAAAAATCAAAGTTGAAGTTTCGTATAAAGGTGAAAATCTTTTGACGTTAAACGGGGGCGTTCCATGTTACTAAATTTTATGAAAGGCAACAAGAGCTTACTCATTGCTCTACTCCTACTCAATCTGGGAGCTTGTAAGCAAAGCGAGTTCTATGAGAAGACAGGTCTCTCAGAAGTGGCCAAAGAAAATGGAACGGGAGGCACTGGTGGTGCGGTTAATGATCCCCCTATTAAAGTGGATCCACCCATTAAGATTGATCCTCCGATTAAAATTGATCCACCAATTATTATAGTTGTTAGTCCGCCGGTGACTCCACCAGTTGTAGTTGTTCCGCCTGTAGTGACTCCTCCAGTTGTAGTTGTTCCACCTGTAGTGACTCCTCCAGTTGTAGTTGTTCCGCCTGTAACACCTCCCGCTGTTCGCTTAGTAGAAAAAACTGAAAAGTTTACGCAAGATACTTCAAAAGATGGTGCTGTTGATATTCTTTGGATTATAGATGATTCAGGATCAATGGGTAACGAACAAGATGCACTCGCAAGTAATTTTAAATCTTTTATCGATCAATTTATTTCTAAAGATGTTGATTTCAAAATGGCGATTACCACAACTGACGGCACTTCATCGAAAAATGGTCGTATGGTAGGTGATAGTGGAATGCTTACAAGAGCATCAGCGAAAGGAAATAAAACAGCTTTCATGAATAACTTTAATAAGTGGATCAAAGTTGGGATCTCAGGATCAGGAACAGAACAAGGTTTAAAGACTTCAACAAGTTTCACTGATCGATATGCTTCTAGCTTTCTTAGACCAGATGCCTATTTAGCAATCGTTTATGTTAGTGATGAAGAAGATCAATCTCCTCTTAAAGTAAGTGAATACTTAGCTAAACTTCAAGCTTTAAAATCAAATAAAGCAATGATTAAGGCCTACAGTATTATCACTGTAAAAGATTATGGCTTTAAAGATGAAACATTAGGTAAACGATACGAAGAAATTTCTAAAGCGACAGGTGGAACGGTTGGTGACATTAAACAAAATTTCGCTCCAATGCTTTTAGATATGGGACGTCGAATTGTTAACTTAGTAGATAGTTTTGCACTTACCGGATCTCCTTACTTAAATAAAATAGAAGTTTATGTAAGTGGAATCAAAATTGAAACAGGATTTACTTACGATTCAGTTTCTAGAGCTATAAAGTTCAACGCTGATGCCCTACCAGCTGAAGGATCTGAAATTGAAATTAAATATAAAGTTCAAGCTAACTAATTCTTCTCTTCAGGAGCGCTTTAAAATGTACTCTCTCAATTTCCGAAATGTCTTTGCACTGATACTTGTACTGTTTTCCCTAAGTGCTCCCGCACTTAGGGCCGATGAAAAAGACTTATACGATTTTTTATGGTTAGACCCAGATAAAAAAGTATATGTCTTACAAAACAAAGTTCATAAAAAAGACAAAACGGTTTATTTAAATATTGGATACGGGCAGGGAATGTCTTCGAATTTTCAAGACACTTCATTACTTCATGGAAATTTAGGTTTTAATTTCACTGAAGAATGGGCAATTGAAGGAATTTATTCGAAATACAGTAATTCCAACAATGAAGCTTTCACTAACCTCGGTCGTATCAATAGTTCAATTCCGTTTATCAGACGAACTGAAAGCAATTATGGACTTCTCGTTAAGTGGTCGCCATTTTATGGGAAGATAAATACCTTTAATAAAATTTTCTACTTTGATTGGAATTTGGGCTTAGGTTACGGAAAACTCAATACTCAAAGTAATGCTAAAACTGTTTCAATTCAAAGTCAGGCCAACAATTACGCAGCAGAATCCTATTCCTCGGTGATAGCCAAAACAGGCTTAAGCTTTCATGCAAGTAAAAATGTTCATATTGGGATCGATCTCATTATGAATAATTACTCTGCCCCTGGGCCTACGATTAACAATGTCGTACCGACCAGTAAAGGAAGAAGCAATATGGATGCAGTCATCACACTTGGTGTCTCATTCTGATACCATTACCTAGAGGATTTATGAAGCACTTACTACTAACAATCACAATACTTGCACTCTCAAGCAATGCCCATGCAAGTGCCAAGGGAGCTTTTGAGCTCTACCAAAATGACAAGTCAAAGAGTCGAGATAAAAAGATTGCCCATGAACTCATTGATGGTGGTTTTTATTTTAGCGCGATTCCTTATATTAACAATTATCTAGAAAATAATAATGAAATTGATGCTGAATTAGAAGCCGACATTGAAACTCTAGTGACCAAAACAGGAACAATGGCCGTTTTAAACCTAGAGGAAAAACGTCTTGAGAGTTTTAACAATCCATCAATCTCACTTATTTTAGGTACCAGATTATTTAATAAAGATCAAAACGTAAAAGCTTACGAAATTCTTTCTCGCATTCCTGACTCTCATCAGTTTGCTGCTGAAGCAGCTCTAATCAAAGGAACAATTAAAAATATTGATAGAAAAAATATAGAGGCCATCAATCAATATGAGCTTTGTGCGAGCAAGGCCTCAGCACAAGAATCAAATTCTAAAGGTGATAAGTTAAAGAGATATTATAACTACGTCAAAGAAACTTGTATTATAAGAGCTGCAAGGGTCAATATTGAAGAAAAAAAATATGAAGAAGCTCTCACCATATACGAAAAGATTGATAAGAGATCTTATAAGTGGCCATATATTCTGCTCGATCAAGCCTGGGCCCATTATTACCTTAAAGATTACAACCGCACATTAGGACTCACTGTTACTTACAAATCACCACTATTAGAAAGTTATTTCTTTCCAGAAGCGGAAGTTTTAACGGCCCTCTCCTACTACAATATGTGCCTGTGGGATGATGCCCTTAAAGTTGTCGATCACTTTTATGATTTTTATAGACCTAAAGCTGATGCACTTAAAGAAATACTAGGTAAAAATAAAACATCAAATACCTACTTTTTAGATCTTTATTATGCCGATGCTCAAACGAGAGATAATCTCAATCCTTTTATCAGAAATCTTATTACTCAAACGAGAAAGCAAGTTAAGTTTAACTTGGATTTATCTAGTTTAAAGCTCGCTAAAGATGAGCTAGCACTTTTAAAAAGATTAAAAAATAAAAATGAGTTTACAGAAAGTTTGGAAGTTAACCTCAATACTACAATCGAATTCATAAGCGCTAAAATAAATTATTACATCAAAAAAGAAATTTTTAGCTTTATCAATGAAATTCATAAGCACAGTTTTTCAATGTTCAATCTCAAGTTAGAGCTCCTTTCTAAAAAAAGAGATGACATTTATAATGCGAAGGCACTGGCCGAAAGTGTGAGAGATAGAGGGTCTGATAAAAACGTAAAACGTAAAACTAATCAGTACTTTTTTGATTTTAATGGATCATTTTGGGCCGATGAATTAGGAGATTATTCGTTTGGACTAAAGTCCTCTTGTCCTGAAGCCAAAGCTGAAGTGCAAGACGATAGTAAAGAAGTCGCAAAACCATCTGAAAAGCCTGACGCGGCAACAGATGTTAAGCCAGCACTCAAGGAATAAAATATGAAACTATTAACACTTTTTTTATTGACTCTATTTTCAGTTTCCTTAAATGCTGAGGAAGCTAAAAAGAATATTATCTATAAATATAAAGAATACGAAGTCATTGACTTGGGCAGTCTCGAAATCAAAGGCCAAATTATGGCCCCAGGAGATTTGACAGTTAATGAAAGAGAAAGACAAACCTTTAAGCGAAATCTACTAGAAAAACAAAATTACGATTTTGAAAATAAAAGAGAAATTGAAAATTTACGTTAATTATCAAACTTTTGATTGCACAAATATCTTGCTGAGGACTCAATGAAACTAATTCTCCTGATCTGCCTTAATCTATGGGCATTCGCTGCTCACTCTGAAGGTGCGCCCACAAATGCTGCTCCTAGTGCTCCAGTCACTCCAGTTATTGAAGATAAGACACAAACTATTTCAAACTCACAAGTCGCTCCTCCTTTTGATGCTGAAAGATGGAAAGCTCTGCTTGCTTTAGTCGACAGTGAAATAAAAACCATTAAAGGCAACAAGTACTCAGGAGCTGAACTAAAACATCGCCTCTTTGAGCTTTACTCTGAAAAAATAAAACTCATTAAAGAAAAAGAAAACTTTAACTTACTTAAAGCTGATATAAAAGATGTGCAAAAAAATGGAAAGGAATCTTTTTTTAAGGCCTCTTCAAATCAATACAAAATAGCTCAGTCCTATGCTATTTCTATTATTAATCAGCATCCCAATTACCCGAAGATTTCTGAAATTTACTACGCGCTTGCCATCAACTCTCGCGACTACGGGACCAGTGAGGAAACTGAAAAATTTTTAAAGCTGGCCATTACAAAAAGCTCGGCTGATTCTAAGACATTTTATAATGCCAAGACGTCCCTTGCTGAATATTACTACAACAATAAAAAATACAGCGACGCCCTTGTCTTTTACAATGATGTCTTAAAAAATAATACCGATGAGTGGTATGGTAAACATCTCTACAACGCTGCTTGGTGTAATCTTAAAGAAAGAAATTTCAAACGTGCCCTAGAGCTCATGATTCTTGCTTTTGAAACAACTAAAAGTAAAAAATATGTGTCTATTCGTGAACAAATTTTTAATGCCATAGGAATTTTTTATGTTCAGGCCGATGAAACATATGCTGGCATTGAATTTTTTGAAAAGAATGCTAATCCGGCCACTCAAAACTTACTAAGTTTAGCTTTGTCATCAATGAATAAAAATAATTTTTCTATTACTGATGATGTTTTAAAAGCCGCTCTAAAAGATTCAAAGAAACGCAAAGAGCCTAATGCTGAACTCAAAGTGCGACTGACTCAGCTAGATGTTTACCGTGAAAGTAAAAAAGATGAACAGTATTTTGAAACGGCTAATAATATTTTAGATCTCTACAAAAAAAGTACAGCAGACAAACTAGATAAAGATGATTTATTTTTAGCCCAAAACAAAATTAAAGAAGTTGCTGGTTTCATGCAAATTAATTTAATTAAAGATAAGACCAAAGATCCGGTTGAATACAACAAAGAAGATTATAAAAAGATCATGAGATATTTTGATATTCTCTCAAGCCTAGATAAACCTAATAAAAAGCTTTATCGCTACTACCAAGGGGAAACGGCCCTTTCTGCTCATGACTACCAAGTGGCGCTCAAATATTATGTTCGTTCGATCATGAATGCTAAAATTACAAAGGATAAAGGAGAAACCACAAGAAAAGCTCTCGATGCCTTACTAACCACGATTGAGCTTGCGAAGCTTTCAAAAACCAAAGAAGATGAATATACTATTTTTACATTTAAGAACTTTGTTCTTTCATACCCTATTTCTGATAAGTCACAAGTCATCTACCAAAAACTCTTTAATAAATATTTTGAACTCAATAGAATTAAAAAAGCAGTCAACGTATTATTGGTTTATACCTTTTTCTATAAAGGTGATGAGAAAATTCACCGTGAGATGTTAACTCAAATCTTAGATTCTTATATAAAAGAAAAAAATACTGACAAACTCGCTTTTTGGGTTGGAAAAATTGAAAAAGGATATTTAAATTTTTCTCAAGACTATATTCAAAATTCAATTGCAGTTTTGGGTGGCCTACTTTTTAATAAATACCAGGCCCTGGAAAAAAAGGGACAAGTCAAAGAGGCCATGAAAGGTTACGAGTCTATTTATGAATCAAAGCAGTACCCAAAACGAATTAAGGCCGAAGCGGCTTATGCGATTGCGGCGCTTTCGCTAGAGCAAAACAAGGCCCGTGAATCTTATAAGTGGCTCAATAAAAGTTTAGACTTATATGACTCCAAAGATCTTATCAAAGTTACGGCTTCACTTTATACATTAACTAAAGGCTACAGACTTCTTCAGAAATTTGATATTTCAAGTGAAATTGCTCTCAATGTTTCACGTCTTTTTTGCAAAGAAGAATATGCTAACAAAGAAGATTTCTTTCAACTCATCAATGAAAACGTCATTATTTCCAATGATAAAATTGGGAATTTAATTTCCATTGAAGAAGAATTTAAAAAATGTAATCTCAATGAAAAGCTCATTGCAAGATCACAAAAAGAAAATATGGAAAGATTAATTTATGCTGATCGTTTTAAAGATATTATCATTTACTTTAAGGCCAATGTTAACAATCCATCACTTGGTAAATTGATGGAAAAATTTATGACTTATAAATTTTATAAGGACCCAGAAAAAATAGCAAAAGAACTTGATTCAAATTCCTTGCCAATAGATATCAGCACTATTGTTAATCAACATAAAAGTGTTGAAGTTTTCACTAGAAAAGTTCAAGACCTTAAGTTTGTCTTTACCAATGAAGAAAAATTTAACGAAGACAAATATAATGCCGAACTCGAGCAATACTTTTCAATGGTCACTGAGATCAATAATGAGGCAGTTAAACTGTCTAAACTTTCGAGTCCCCTAGAGATAATCATGATCAGAAATGTGATCAGTAAACCCTATTTTTCATTGGTTAAAGAGATACGTAAATTTGAACCAAAGGGTGTAGATGTTCGTTATTTAGACGGCTTTAAACAAGGAATGCGCCAAATTACTGAGTCACTACTGTCTAAAGGCCTACAATTAGATAACGAAAAAAGTGCATTTTTTGAAAAAAACAACAATTTTTTTGAAATTCAAAAAAGTGATATATTCGGTGTAGAAAAATCTAGTCCACTCGAAAAAGAGCTTAACTTTCACTCTGCTATTCTCTTTTCGAACACGCTAGACATCGGTGCAATCACTACCACAAACAATGGTAGGTTAATAACGGGCCAGTAACCATGATGAAAAAAAATTTGAATCTGCTCACCTTAATGTCGTTGGCAATTATTGTCACAGGGTGTGCTGGAACAAATTTTTCTAACCAAATCCAAAGCGATAAATTAGACTTACTCGCTGAAGAATCGTTCATGAGATATAATACAAATCGCTTAGCAAGCTTAGAAAGCACTAAGAAAGGTTTTATTACTCAGGCGCTCATTGCATGCCACCAAAATAAATTTATTAAAGGACTCACTCTCCTTGAAGAAAAAATGCAGGAGAGTAAGGCAAATCCATTTTATTGGAATGCTATCGGGACTTGTTACACTCTTTCAAAAAATCTTACGAAGGGTGCTTTTTATTATGAGCTCGGCTTAGAAGCTGCGAGAGCTTCAAATAAAGACTTACCTGATTCACAAAAGAAAGTCGCGGAGTCAGTTCTTTCAAATAATATTGGTCTTATTCATTTAAACTATAAACGTTACGATGAAGCTTTCGATTCATTTAAGAAATCCAATTCACTCGCTCCCAATTTTTTCACTCCAGAGTTTAACCTCGCTCAACTATACTTAGAATTTAATGAAAACAATAAAGCTTTAGACCTCTTAAAAAAACTCGAATCAAAAAACAATGAAGATATTGATCTTTTATACTCACTCGCCCTTATTTATTTCAGACAAAATGATTTAGACAACTCATACGTCTATATCAATAAAATCCAAAAGGATTATTTGAACCGTGCGGACATCGTCGGTCTCTATGCTTACAACCTGATGAGAAAAAATCGTTTTGTGGAAGCTAAGGCCATCTTGGAAAAAAGATTATTTGCTAATGAGTACAATCAAAGAAATGAACTGATCTTAGATGAAGTGAATCAAAAGATAAAAGAGCTTCCTGAAATCGCCAAAAATATTGAGGCTCAAAAGCTACAAGAAAAACAATTAGAAGAAAACGCTAAAAAGGTACCTGTAAAGAAATGATACGAATTAATAATTCTAGAATGCTTTTCTAGTTAATGTGTCGATAAG
The DNA here is from genome assembly GCA_043721975.1 of Bacteriovoracaceae bacterium. Lineage (GTDB taxonomy): Bacteria > Bdellovibrionota > Bacteriovoracia > Bacteriovoracales > Bacteriovoracaceae > Bacteriovorax. Next base: position 1,239 of record JAYSPR010000387.1, on the reverse strand, counting down.
GAGAACGTATGCAGTTTATTACGATTTTTAAGCAAGGTGGATTTATCATGTGGCCTTTATTGGCCTTCTCTGTCGCTATTTGGGTTATTACTATTCAAAAAATACTTCAACTTACTAAATTTCAAAAAGATGCTAAACACTTTGTTGATGAAGCCACGCGCATCGTTCAAACTCAAAAACTCCATGAGATGGAATTTCTCTATAAAAGTTGTCCAGAGGTTATTGCCAAGGCCCACTATGCTGTTTTTGATGAAGCTCTTTCAAGAGAAGATTATGAACAACGTTTAGCGAGAAGACTTGATGAAACGAATTCTCACTTAAAAAAGAATATGTGGATGCTCGGTACGATTGCTTCTTCTGCTCCCTTCGTCGGTCTTTTTGGTACGGTTTGGGGGATCATGGAATCATTTAAACAAATCGGTTCAAGCGGTAAAGCCGGGTTCTCAGTTGTTGCTGGATCCATTTCTGAAGCCTTGATCGCTACTGGTTCTGGTATCGCTGTCGCCGTTATTGCCGTTATGTTTTACAACTATTTAAACGTTAAAGTTTCAGCAACCGCCAAAGAATTTAAAAATAACTTGGGTGATATGGCCGATCAGTTTAACTCAATTAAAAGATAAAAACTGATTTTAAATATATTTTAAGATTTCTAGGAGCTCTATATGTCAATGAAAATTAGTAACGATGATGATGACACAGAAATTGTAGCTGAAATTAACATGACTCCACTCATCGACGTTATGCTTGTTCTTCTTATTATATTCATGGTGTCTTCAACCGCTGCCCTCGAGTCAGGTATGGACATTGAACTTCCCAAAACGGCGCTTACTAATGAAAAGAAAGATGCTGAAATTCTCGTCATCTCGCTGGGCAAAGATGGGAATGTTGCCGTTCAAGGAAAAGCTGTCAAGACAGAAGAAATAACCAGAAGAATTGCCAGTGAATTAAAAACACTTAAGACAGAATCAGTTATTTTAGAAGGCGACACAGCGGCTAATCTTGGACGAGCAGTAGAGTTAATGGATATGGCAAAAGTTGCAGGAGCAAAAAATTTCTCCATAGCAGCGGAAGAAGGCAAAAAGAATTAATTTGGACCGTATTGTAGGAAGTGATCGCATGACTGCAGCAACAATTTCTAAATTAACATTGCCACGACGAAATTTTACCAAAGATGAGTCGAGCAAACGCTTTTTTAAAAAAGCGATAATCGGAAGTTTTTTGTTACACGTACTCCTTTTC
>JAYSPR010000386.1:0-17798 GCA_043721975.1 Bacteriovoracaceae bacterium | reverse complement strand
GGGGAGTGATCTCAGGAGTTAGCTTTAAAAAACCTATATATAAAGGAGCACAAAATAAAATAACAGTGAGAACAGCTGCGATAGCAAAACTTAAACGATAAGCATTAAAAAGGAGAGTCGGATCTTCTTCACCGCGACCTTTGACTTGTGAAGCCAGTGGCCCAGTACAAAGAAGAACACCTATTCCAATAAATAAAAAAGGAGCAAAAGTCATGGCCGCCACACCAATAGAGGCGACAGCTAGACTGGAATATCGTCCAGCGACCATCATGTCTCCAACACCAAAAAGCATTTGGCCCACTTGGCCTGCAATAATGGGTAAGGAGAAGATAAAGATTTCTTTAGCGGTCTTAATATTTTTTTTGAATGACATAAGCCTTTAGTTTACAAACATTATCAAAGTAGTGAAAATAAAAAGAAATAAAAATGAAGGAAATATTGTTGTGGATCAAATAAAAAGCGTTCCGAGTGAAAAAATAGTTGATAAAGATGATATTAATTCCTCAAATTCCACCAAAACTGGTTGGGGTGCAGTGATTGAAAACATTTTTAGACGTTTTCAAACGATAGGCTTCATGTTTTTTCTTTTTCCTATAACAATTATTTATGTCATATGCATTGCAACGGCCATGACTCCAGGATTTTTACTATTTCAGTGGGCAACTCCCTATGTTTTAGAATCATCAATGCTCGTGCGGGCCTTTACTTATGGGCTTTGTGTGGGGGGGGGCTTTGTTGGATTTGTCTTCACACTGATTTTCATTGTTCCACTAATGAATTTGCCTTTTCTTCCTTTTGTTAAAGCTTACAGAGGAGCATGGTTTTCTATTGAATCGATTCCTTGGTATTACCACAATGCTCTTACTTATTTAGTTCGCTACACTATATTAGATTTTTTAACTCCTTCGCCTTTTAATATTCTTTTTTTTAAAATGATGGGAATGAAAATCGGCAAAGGTGTGATGATCAATACTAGCAATATTTCTGATCCATGTCTTATTAGGCTTGATGACTACGTCACTATTGGTGGATCAGCCTACATGATGGCCCACTACGGAATGAAAGGATTTTTAATCATCGATAAACTTCATATTAAAAGAGGTGCCATGGTTGGATTGGCCGCAAAAATTTTAGGTGGAGTAACTATAGGGGAAAAAGCAGTCGTAGCACCAAACGCAGCGGTGCTACCAAAAACTGTGATTAAAGATGGTGAAAAATTTGGCCTAATCACTTATCCAGCTACCTAATTTCTTTATACATCAAGAGCGCACGATTTCTTTGAGTTTTGTAATCTACAATAGGATAAGGATAGTCTTGTCCTATCACACATCCTGATTGGGCCTGCTCAATCATATCCATTTCTTGGGGAGCATGAATTTTTTTGGGTGAAACATCTTTGAGTTCACTACACCATGTTTTAATAAAAGTTCCTTCAGGGTCAAATTTTTCAGATTGATTGTAAGGATTAAAAATTCGAAAGTAGGGTTGAGCATCGACACCAGTTGAAGCACTCCACTGCCACCCACCGTTATTGGCGGCCAAGTCAAAGTCTAAAAGTTTCCTGGCAAAATAATCCTCACCTAATCTCCAATCAATTAAGAGAGTCTTAGTGAGAAATGAGGCGACCACCATGCGCAGGCGATTATGCATCATACCGGTCGCATTTAGGCATCTCATCGCACTATCAACGAGAGGATAACCCGTTTGGCCATCACACCACTTTTCGAAGTCTTGTTTTTTCCCCAGCCACTTAATTGCATCATACTCTGGCTTGAAAGAATTTTTTTCAATCCTAGGATAGACATCTAAGATCATATGATAAAAATCTCGCCAGATAATTTCAGAAAGCCAAGTTTCGTATCCAGGATTTTTTTGTTCAATAGATAAGCGAATCATATCACGAACAGAAAGATTTCCCATGCGGATATAAGTTGAAAGGTTTGATGTTTGCTCTAGGGCCGGAATGTCGCGAGCTTCTTTGTAGTTTGAAATATATTTTCTAAATCCCTCGAGACGCTTTAGTGCTTCATGGCTTCCGCCTTCAAGAACCCCAATTGTTTCAACAAAACCGATTTCATGAAACCAATCATAGTCGCCAATTTTTTTAGGATTAGTAAAAGACATGAATTTTTTTGTGGAGACTTTGTAATCAGGTACAACATCATCTTGCTGGTGAAATTTTTCGAGCCACTTATTTTTATAGGGGGTAAAAACTTTATAGATTTCACCAGAGCCGTTAAGTATTTCCTTTTTTTCAAAAAAGACAGAATCCTTAAAATGAAAGACGGGAATGTTTTTTGATTTCAGGATTTTTTCAACCTCATTATCTCTCGTTTTGGCATAAGGCTCGTAGTCTCGATTAAAAAAAAGGGCATCACATTTAAATTCTTCTATGATAGACGGAATTTCGCGAACGGGATTTCCAAATCTAATCAAAAGATTCGATCCGTTTTTTCTTAACTGTGAGTCGATTTCGTTGAGAGACTGCATGATAAAAGTAACTCTCATGTCATTTTTGTTATGCAATTTCTCAAGAATGTTTTCATCAAAAATAAAGACAACAAGTGTTTCTTCTGCATTTTTCAAGGACTCACAAAGAGCATGATGATCATGTAAACGTAGGTCGCGTCTAAACCAAGTGAGGGCCCTTTTCATATGTCTATCTCTCAATATATTTTTTATCTGTTAAAAATTTTATTTAAAGCGCTGTCAATAGTTGGATAAATAAACTGCTCTGTTGGTATTTTTTTTGAGACAATCTTTTGTGAATCTAAAATAACAGATGACATTTCTCCAAATGCTAACTTAAGCATTAAGGCCGGAACTGGAAAAAGCGTTGGTCTGGATAAAGCATGACCCAAGGCTTTAGTAAAATCGAAGTTATCGACGGGATAAGGAGCGACGCCATTATAAACTCCTTCAAAACTTGAATCAGTGGCCGCTTTAATAAAAATATTAACTAAGTCATCTAAATGAATCCAGCTCATAAAGTGATTTCCATCACCAATAGGTCCACCAAGACCTAGTTTAAAAGGCGGCAGCATTTTTTTTAATGCTCCTCCATGGCTTTCTAAAACCACTCCTGTTCTAATGATCACAGTACGCTCTGCCTTTTGTACCGTTTGAGCAGCAGCTTCCCAGTCTTTACAAATTTTTGATAAAAAATTAGTTCCTAATTTTGACTCTTCATTAAGAGTCTCACTTGTATTTACGGGATAGATTCCAACTGCAGATGATGAAATAAAAAATTTAAGTGGATTGTTTAATTTTTCGTTTATAAGCTTAGTGAGATTTAAAGTCGCTTCAATTCGAGATGACCTTAAGATTTCTTTTTGGTTATCACTCCATTTTTTTCCAGCGATATTTTCACCCATAAGATTAATCACGCCATCAACACCGTTTAGGCATTCAGCTGGTGGTGATGTTTTTGTATTTTTCCATTCAAAGGCCTTCACTTTTTCACTAATAAAAAGTGGTGCAAGTGAAGAAGTGTCTCGCGTGAGAATGTGTAGGTTATGGCCTTGTGTCAGTAATTTTTTTGTAAGGGCCGTTCCTACAAATCCAGTTGCTCCAGTTATCAGTATTTTCATTTGTGCTACTCCTGTCTAAACATATTCTTGATTCATTATAATTTTATAATGTATTTTTACCAGAAGGGGCGTGATATAATAACTGAGACAAATTATAGACGCTTAGGGAAACTTTATTTTGATAGGGACAACATATACAATTCAGATGGCTTCAAAACTCTCAGGTGTGGGAGTTCATACGATACGTGCCTGGGAAAAGCGCTACAAGGCCTTAGAGCCGAGCCGCGACTCATCGGGACATAGAACTTACTCAAAGACAGATATTGAAAAATTAATGCTCTTAAGTGAATTATGTCTTTTGGGCTATACCATTTCTAAAGTGGCCAATTTGTCTATTGATGAACTCAAAGAACAGCTTAAAGATTTAGGCAAATCAGAAGAAAGTTTGAAGCAAAGTGATTTTAATCTTGTATCTGAGTCGAAAGTTTCAGTTGATGCCTCTCAATCAATGCCCATAATAAATTTTGCTCTTAAAAGTTATAAATTAGACGTCGTCAGCCTCGAGCTCGGTAAGCTTAAGAGTCTTGTGTCGCCAAGAGATTTTGCTTTAGTTATTTTACTGCCACTAATCCAATCATTGAGTGAAGCCCAAGCATCGGGTGCATTTAATAATTTTCAATGTGAAGCCGTTAAATCTCTTTTAAAGTTTCATATGGGGCACAGTCTTTATTACTCTCATGATAAACGAGATAAGAGTAACGTGAATATTTTGATCGCAGGAATACAAGGTGACTCTCAAGACTTACTTTTAGGTCTTGTTGGACTACTTTCTAATCATTACGGTTTTCATTATACTTATTTAGGAGCTGATATTTCCGTTGAATCACTTAGTGATCTTTCAAAATCTCTTGAGATTACAACCTTAATTCTCGGTCCTACAAATGCCTTTGTTCAATTGGGAAAAGGCCAGTTTCAAAATACGATTGAAAAATTAGCTTCAAAATTAAATCCCCAGACCGAACTTGTCTTGGTGGGCAAACTAGATTTAGAGCTTGATAAAATTCAAATGAAAAAACTCATAGTCTTAAAATCTATTGAATCGGTAGACGATTATCTTCTAAAAAAGAATCATTAAAGAATTTTTTTGATGTCCTTTAAGATATCAAGTGGCTTATCAGTAGGAGCATATCTTTCTACAGGATTTCCATTTTTATCCACGAGAAATTTAGTAAAATTCCACTTCACGGCCTTTGATCCTAAGATTCCGGGAAGAGATTCTTTGAGGTAACTATAAACTGGTTCAGCTTTATCACCATTGACATCAACTTTAGCAAATAGTGGGAAACTCACTGGATAAGTAAGTGAACAGAAATTTTTTATTTCTAAAGCATCCCCTGGTTCTTGAGCACCAAATTGATTGCAAGGAAAAGCTAATATCTCCAATCCTTGGTCTTTATATTCAAGGTATATTTTTTCGAGATCAGTGTATTGAGGCGTGAATCCACATTTTGACGCCACGTTAACGATAAGGAGAGTTTTTCCTTGGTATTTTTTAAGAGACTGGCTTTGCCCGTTGATATCTAATACTTCAAAATCATAGATTGATGAACTCATAACTAATCCTTGGTAAACAACAATTTACTTTTAAAAATCCTAGGTCAAGATTACCATAGAGGCCAGCACATTTTTTTTGTTAAAAGGAAAAACGCAATGAATGTTATCGAAATTGAGAATGTTTCAAAGAGCTACGGAGAGCACTTTTCCTTGAAAAATATTTCTCTCACGCTTAAAGAAGGAAAAATATTTGCACTATTAGGCCCAAATGGTGCAGGAAAAACAACTTTAGTGAAACTGATGCTAAGTCTGATTCATCAAGACCAAGGTCAAATTCTCGTTAACGGACTAGATGTAAAAAATAAATTAAGTAGACAAGGAGTGGCCTTTATTCCTGAAAAGTTTACTTTTTTCCCCTTTTACACTGCCTATGGTGTGCTGGAGTTTTTTGGAACAATGAAAGGATTAAATCCTGAGGACTTAAGACCTCAAATTGAGTCGGCCCTTAAAACCCTCAATATAGAAGAATTAAAAAATCGCAAACTTTCAAAAATGTCTAAAGGTCAAATTCAACGAGTTGGTCTTGCTAGTATTCTCATCGGTAAAAATGATCTTATTGTATTAGACGAACCATTTTCTGGTCTAGATCCAATAGGAATGAGAGATCTTAAAGACATTATTAAAAAATTAAAAGACGAAGGAAAAACACTCTTTATTAATTCTCATATTCTACTTGAAATGGAGCAACTCTGTGACGAGGTGGCCATTTTAAATAGAGGAGAGATGCTTTTTAAGGGTTCAGTCCAAGATATTTTATCTCAAGAAAAATCCTTAGATGATTTTTTCTACAAGCTCATTAATGAAGATAAGCGAGGTTAATCATGAAAGCACAATATAAGGCACTGATCAAAGATACATTTTTAAAAGAGCTAAGAAGTAAGACTCTTATTTTTATCTTTCTTGCGACGACGGCCTCCATTGTTTTAGGTCACCTCATTCTTTCTGCTTTCAATAGTGACTTAAATGGAAGCGGTGGAGCCAATGTCGCTTTAGCTGGACTCAATGTTCTTTCTATTAACTTTCGCATCTTAAACAGCATCAGCTTTATTATTGCGGCCGTTTTTGGAGTGAGTGTTTTTAGGTCAGATTTTCAAAATAATATCATTTATCAGTACTTAACTTTTCCCATTAGTCGAACGGAGTATTTTTTCTCAAGAATATTCGGCACATGGCTTTTAGTGATGTCGTATTATGCTTATGCATACTTACTTTCAGCGATCTTATTTTCACTGGCGTTTAAAACTTTTATCCTCTCTCCAATGCACGTATTAAGTTTTATCATTCTTGGTCTTTATTTGCTTTTAGTGATTTTTATTTCAATTTTCTTTTCACTTTTAATGAATAAAATTGGAGCACTTTTTTTAACTTTTGCGACTTGTATAGCTTCTGCCGTTTCATTTGGAGTTTATAGCACACTTCCTTTAAATGAAACTTTGAATGACTTTTCACTGTTTAAACTTTTTGGTTTAGTTTTTTACTATCTTTTTCCAAGAATTTCTTTTCTTGACAGTGTCTCATCAGCGCTACTTTTAGAGGGAAAGTTAGAAGTAATTGCTTGGCAGCAGGGATTGCACTTAATTATTATAAGTGCAGCCTACGTCTATTTGGCAAACTTCTTAATTAAGAAAAAAGATTTCTAAATTTATAATTAAATTTTGATCGTCAACCCATCTTTCAGCGAATTCATATAGGCCTTTATGGCCGGAATGAGTCCCGCTAACGATCCAATAACAAAGATCATGGCAAGATAACTGAGCTCAGACTTAGATAACATTTCAATCGGCAAATAAATTGAAAAATTTGCTTCAAGCCAAGGTCTGATAAAAAAGAGAAATCCATAAAGAGCAGTGACTCCTAATACACATCCAGAAAAAACTAATAATGTTGATTCATACAAAAGCAGAAAGAAAATATGAGGAGAACTTGCACCCAGTGACCTGAGTATGGCCATTTCGCGGCGTCTTTCATTGATTGAAGTATAGAGAGCAATGAGAATACTCATCATGCCTCCCACTAAAACAAAGAGACTCACTAAAAAAAGCACCTGCTCCACATAACCAATTGTCTCCCACATTTCTTGAAGTGATAAAGCTGGAATGATGGCCATGATGGGTTCTGCTTCATATTGATCAATCATTCTTCTTATGCGTAAAACAGCAATTCTCGATTTGAGCTTCACCATAAAGGATGTGAGTTGGTTAATTTCAATATTCTCTTTTTTAAATCTGAGAGGATTAATGGCCTCACCACTTGGAACACCACTTTCCCAACCAAAATGTATGGCCTCCATACCTTGTAAGCTAATGTAGACGGCAGTATCGATAGGAGTTTGAGTGGGCTTTAGTACACCAGTAATCTTAAAAGGCGTTTGGTCATGGGACATAAATGAAACTGTCGAAAGACCATGTGAAATGACAATAGGATCACCTAATTTGTGACCAAATTTTTTAGCGACTTCAGATCCGATAACCACATCAAATGTATCTTGCGGTATTTTTCCCTCGCTAAAAACTACTTTTTGATCACCACGAAACTGGTAGTGATTAAAAAAGTTTTCATCGGTTCCAACAACACGATAGCCTCGGTATGCATCGCCAAGAGAAATTGGAATGGCCCATTCGACCTGAGGGTTTTTTATGATCTCATTATAAGTCGACATTTTAATATTATTAACAGCTCCACCAATATGAAAGACGGTATAAAGAAGGAGCTGTAGTGGACCACCTTTAGCTCCGATAATCAGATCGGTTTTACTAATAGTATTCGTAAATCCATCTCGTGCACCATTTCTAATTCTTTCAATTCCCAAAAATAAAGTGACTGATAAAGCAATTGATAAAACACATAGAAAACTTGTGAATTTTCTATTTTTTAAGGATTTAAAAGTGAGAAAGTTAAACATGGTTAATTTCCGGTAGAGAGAGGGTTCTATCAAAATAATTTTTTAAACGTTCATCATGTGAAACAAATAAGAGGGTAAATTTCTTTTTTTCCCACTGACTCATTAAAAGATTCATAAATTCTTTATTATTTTTTTCATCGAGGGCGCTGGTTGGTTCATCAGCGATAATAATTTCAGGATTTCCGATGAGGGCCCTGGCGCAAGCGACTCTTTGTTGTTGACCTATAGATAAATCAGAGACTGATTGGTTTAAAAGTGAAGTGAGTCCAAGTGTCTCGATAAGCTCCATCGCTTCTTGTTTAACATTCTGATGGGATCGTTTTTTATTAATGAGGCAAGGGAGAATGATATTGTCTAAAACAGAAAGATAGGGAATGAGATTAAAAATTTGAAAAATATAACCAATCTTTTCTCCTCTTAAACGGTCTCTTTTGGTTTGACCCAACTTGGACATTTTTTGTCCTAAAACCTCTATATCGCCAGAAGTTGACTTTAAAACTCCCGCAATGAGATTTAAGAGAGTGCTTTTTCCATGGCCAGAAGGACCGTAGAGAAAAACTTTTTCACCTTTTTGTATGCTTAAATTTTTAATATCAATAACAAGATTATTTTTTTGATAAAAAAACTGGCATTGATCTAACTTAATTGCTTCAAGCATATTTATCCTAATTATTGTGGCTCGTGCCGGCCGGAGCCGCAGCAGCAGGCTGCGCTGGTGGGCTGTAGTCTTTTAGTTCGGTGACTTTAATGCTTTCAAATTTGAATGAAGATTCTAATTCAGCAGAGGGAGCGACAGAAAGTTTTCCCGTGATTTCTATTGGATAAAAAGAGGGTTTAATTTTTGTTCCCTTTTTTAAAGTGACTAAAACGAGTTGATTAGCCGGTGGTGGTGGCACGTGCATACAGGCAGGAACATATGGCATAAAAAGAAACTCAACGATCTCCTTTGATTCAAAATCAAGAGGCATCATGAAGCCTTTCATGGTTATTTCTGATCCTAGAACTTTTTTAAGTTCTGGCTTAATAACACTCTTTTTGGTTTTTAAATCAAAATCTAAAGTCTTAAGTGTTTCCCATGGTACTTCTAAAGCCAAAGCTTTTTGTTGATGAAAAAAAAACATTACAAAACCGAAAATAAAGACAGTCACTAATTTCATACGAACTCCTAACTCAATTTGCACATTCTTCACAAACACCAAAAAACTCTAAGCGATGCCCTATTTCCTTATACCCTTTTTTAATTAAACTCTGCTCTATTTTTCCAATGAGACAGTCGTGGAGGGATTCAATCTTTTTACAGATTTTACAAATAATGTGGTGGTGGTGGTGGTCGGGGTCATTAAACTCAAAGCGGGCCACATCTTTTTCAAGATAAGTGATGGTCACGAGACCTGACTCGACGAATTGATTAAGGCAGCGATAGACTGTAGCTTGGTCACATGAGTTCTTGGGTAGATTTTTTAAAATTTCTTCAACGGTAAATGGGCCGTGTTCGGAAAGGAGTAAATTGAGAATATTTTTTCTGGGAGTAGTCACAGAAAGTTCAGCTTTTTTCAAAAGGAACATGATGGTTGACTGAATTTCTTGCTCTTTTTTTAAGCTATAAAGACTCATGAAAATAACCTGGTTCGTATTAAAATGAAACTTAGCAAGAGTTTAATATATTTGCAAGTAGTTTGCAAATATGTTTTTTTTACACATCCTCATTTTTTTTGCTAAGATAGTTGTATGGATATAAAAATACTTTTAATTGAACCTAACGAAACAGTCGGGGATTTGATTAAACAAAACCTTAAACGAGAATTCGATGCCAAGGTCCACGTGTGTCGAAGCGGTGAAGAAGCTGTCGTTTCAATTAAAAAAGCAGAATATTTTGATTTATATATTTCGAGAAATCAAACTGATGCTGTCGTTCCAAAAGAGCCAGAACCAGTAGCAGCTTTAGTGCTAAATGCTTTGTATGATAATTCACTCAAGACTCCACTCATTGTCATTGGTGAATTTGAGCATTCCTTAAAAAAATTCGCTTTAGTTGCCGAACAATTGAGAATCGATGATCTCAATCGCTTAGTTTTAAAAGCGCTCAATTTAAAGCGCGAAGAATTCAGTCACTTAAAAATGCCTGATTATTTGCCATTTCCTACTTCTCATTTTTATCTTATGACTCTTTGTCCTTGTGACGTTTATATCAAACTGGCCAAACGAACAGGGGAAGAGTTTGTTAAACGCCTTCATTTTGGTGAAGCTTTTACTAAAGAAGACTTAAAAAAGTATGAAGAGATTGGTCTTAAAGAATTATTCGTTTTAAAAGATGATAGAGAACTTTTTTTAAATGGACTTCTGACTCAATCACTAAAAAATTTGAGAGGCAATCATGAGCCCATTAAAGCAGTAGAAGTGACAGGGGACTCATTTTTAATTAGTGCAGATCTCCTTAAAACTCTCGGCATTACGCCTGCCTGTGTGGCAATGGTTGATCAGACGATTGCCCACATGAGAACTCAAATTACAAAATCTGATAAGCTAGGCACACTCTTAAAAAAGATGTTTGATAATCAAATGAGTTTTTCTTATAGACGCTCTTATATGATAAACCTGGTGTCTTTTACTTTACTTCCAAAGATGGAATGGGGAAGCTCTGAGCAGCAACAGATGCTTTTAGAAAAAATTTCTATGGTTAGTTTTTTTCACGACATTTACCTAGAAGAAGAAAGGCATCTTAAGGTGATGTCTAAAGAAGACCTCAAAGTCACAAAATTAAGCCCGAGAGAAAGAGATCTTATTTTAAATCATGCCAACAAGGCGGCCCTATTAATTCAAAATTATCCCAAGCTCCCATCGGGAATTGATCAAATCATAAAACAGCATCACGGAGTTTCAAACGGGGTAGGCTTTCCAGAAGTTTTAAGTACCAGTATTTCCCCCATGGCCATTTTTTTTATTGTGGTGGAAGATTTTGTGACACAGGTACTAGAAAACCAAGACCTCGCTAAAATGCCTATCATCTTAGCTGATTTAAAACTCAAGTATACACTGCCAACTTACCGAAAAATTTTGACCGAAATAGAAGGGATTTTTAGGAAAAAATAATATTTTCTTATATTTTTCCTAAAAACGATAATTCAAAGCAAATAAAGTAGAGATTTCTAAAGACTTTCCATTCATTGTAGGGGATTGCCTGACTGATAATGGAATATATTTAAGGTTTAGAGCACTAACTAGACTCACTCGATCCCAGAGCTTGTAAATAGGCATGACACTTATACCGGGCCGAAAGAAATTGTGCACATGGTACTCTTTTCTCGTTGACGTACTTTCTGAACTTTTAACTCCAAAGAAATATTCTGCATAGCTATCATCGTGCCATTCAAGGCTAAGACTACTTAAAAGTAAGAGGTCGTCTGAGACAATTGTCATTTCAGAGTAATTAAATTGAGAGAGAATACCTTTTGAACGGCCGTTGATATCTCGGCTTAGGGTTAAATTATATTTTCCCATTTTTCCAGCAAATCCAAAAAACACAGAATCTTTTCGAGGGGCCATGCCTTCGCCTAAGTACTTATCTCCAGCGCGGTTAACAAAAGTAGAAAAACTTAAAAAAGGATTTCCAACAATTCTATAACTAATTCCTTGATGACCTAAACTGAGTCCTTTATAGGATCCTTGAATGTAGGGAAGTACTCTTGTGATAATTTTTTTATCGAGTTTGTCGTAGGTGTTCGCATTTCTATTATTTCGTTTAAAGAAAATACCAGCACCAGCAGAAAGTCTCCAGTCTCTAGAGAATTCACCACCGAGAGAAGGTGCATTGTTAGCACTTTCTTCAGCAAAAATAGTAGGTGCAAAAGATAAAGATAAAATAAGTAATAGTTTTTTAAATTTCATAAAAACTATTTTAATAGACTTTAATAAGATTAAAAAGTTTTAATCTATTAATTTGTTAGATAAAAACAATGCAAGAAATTGATAGATTTATTTTCACCTAATTTTTTAGAAAGTGTGAGGATTAGGTTAACGAATTATTTTTCATCACTGTTACGGAGGACTATATGAAAAAATCTCTATTAACTGCTACTGCCCTTTTATCAATGACATTTACTGCCCCAACATTTGCTTGTGACAGCCACGGAACAACTGGATTTTTACCAGAAAATAACCTGAGCATTCCTGTCGGCGACAAGATGGCCAGTGATATGACTGAAGAAAAATTTAATGCAATCGTTGGCAGAGTTTCCGGTGTCTATGCACCAATCATCGCGAGCCTTGGTGCAACTTTAGTTATGAACAATGACTGGAAGAACACAACTGTAAACGCTTCTGCTCAACAGACGGGTACAACTTGGCAAGTCAATATGTACGGTGGTCTAGCTCGTCATAAGCTAACAACTGACGATGGCTTCATGATGGTTGTTTGTCACGAACTTGGTCACCACATTGGTGGAGCTCCAAGATACGATAGAAATACTGATTGGGCTTCAAACGAAGGGCAAGCAGATTATTTTGCTGGTTTAAAATGTATGAGAAGAGTTGTTGAAAATGATGACAACATCGCCATCGTGGCTGGAATGAAAATTGATGCTGAAGCTACTAAGCAGTGTCAGTCTGTTTATAAGTCAGCAAGCGAAGTGGCTTTATGCCAAAGAGTTGCGATGGCCGGTAAATCACTTGGATCACTTCTTGGATCTCTAGGTGGAAATTCAAATGTTAATTTCAATACTCCTGATAAAAAAGCAGTTAAAGCAACTAACGATGCTCACCCAGCTGCTCAATGCCGTTTAGATACATATTTCGCTGGTGGATTATGTGATAAATCAATCCTTGATGACGTTTCAAAAGACGATGCAATCCAAGGAACTTGTATTAAAAAAGATGGTTACACAAAAGGTGTAAGACCACTTTGTTGGTACAAACCAGGTGTTGGCGAGATCTAATTCCTAAAAAAACGATGCCATTTTTTTGACACAGGGACTTCTTACGAAGTCCCTTTTTTTATTTTTCTCCAATGAAAACTCAAAATACATTAAATCCTAGAATAAATGTCAGGTAATGAAAGATTAATTTATTTTTCAAGTCGCTTTTTAAAGAGAAGAATTATCGTATTCCTACAAATTGTTACGGAGGACTTATTATGACAAAAGGGATTTTAGTTGCAATGATAGCAACGACGTTAACTCTCTCTCAGGCTTTCTCTTGCGAAGTCCATGGAAATGGCGGATTCGCTCCAGAAAATAATCTTCAAATTGCTGTCGGCGACAAAGCTGCTAACAACATGACTAAAGAATTATTCTTAGAAGCTATTGGACGTGTTTCAAAAGTTTATGAACCAATCGTTGCCCAAAAAGGCGGAAAATTGTTCATGAATAACAGATGGGATGACAATACTGTTAACGCATCTGCTCAGCAATCAGGTTCAACATGGACTGTTAATATGTACGGTGGTCTTGCTCGTCACCCACTTGTTACTGTTGATGGATTCATGATGGTTGTATGTCATGAATTAGGTCACCACATTGGTGGAGCACCTAGAAAAGGTGGATTCGGTTCTTCATGGGCTTCTAACGAAGGACAAGCAGATTACTTTGCTGGTCTAAAATGTATGAGAAGAATTCTTGAAAAAGACGATAACGCTGCAGCTATTGCAAATATGACAATTGACGCTGATGTTGTTACTCAATGTTCAGCAGTTTATAAGTCTGAATCTGAAATCGCTCTTTGTAAGAGAGTTTCAATGGCCGGTAAATCACTTGCTATGCTTCTTGGTGACTTAGGTGGTAACTCGAATGTAAAATTCAACACACCTGATTTAACAAAAGTTGCAAAAACTAATGATGCTCACCCTGAAGCTCAGTGTCGCCTAGATACTTACTTCCAAGGTTCATTATGTGATAAAGCAATCTCTGATGACGTCGATGCAAAAGACGCTATCAAAGGAACTTGTATTAAGAGAGATGGATACGCAGTTGGTGTACGTCCACTTTGCTGGTACAAACCAGGTGCAAATGAAATCTAATTTGTTTTTTTAAAAACGAAATTAAAATAAAAAGGGTCAGATTTATCTGGCCCTTTTTTTTGCCATTTGAAATAGTGAAGTTATGAAAACTCTTATTCTCACTGAAAAGCCTTCTGTTGCTCGAGATTTTGCCATGGCCTTAGGTCCTGGATCAAAAAATGGAGCTGATGGTTTCATTGAAACAGAAAATTATGTTATTACTTGGGCCATTGGACATTTATTAGCTCCTTTTGACCCCGAAGATTACGATGTGAAATATAAAAAGTGGAGCCTCGCGACTTTACCCATCTTGCCTGAAAAATTTAAATTTAAGGCCCAGCCAAAAACCAAAAAACAACTCGATGTCATCAAGCGAATTTTAAAAAGAAGCGATATTGATAAATTAATTGTGGCCACGGATGCGGGAAGAGAAGGTGAGCTCATTGCAAGGCTAATCTTAGAAGATGGTAAATCAAAATTAAAAGCTTTCAGGTTTTGGACTTCTGCTGCCCTCACTCGTGAAGTTATTCACGCTGAATTGAAAAAAATTAAACCACTCCATGAGTACGATCGTTTATTTATCGCAGGTCGGGCCCGCCAAAAAGCCGATTGGTTGGTGGGAATGAATCTATCACGACTTGCAACTATAAAACTCAATGATCTTTTTTCGATTGGAAGAGTGCAAACTGCCGTTTTAAGTTTATTGGTTGAAAGGCGCTTGGAGATCGATCATTTTGTACCTGTCGATTATTTTGAGTATAAAGCAAAATTTCAATTTAACAGTGGGGAAATCACCGCCTATTGGTTTGATCCTTCAAAAAAAGAAGAAGATAAAAGACAAGATAAACGCCAATTTTTTGATGAATTAAAAAAAGAACTTCATCAAAAAAAAACACGAGTGTCTGTTTTAAATGAAACAGAAAAAACTTCTTACTCGCAAGGCCTTTACTCTCTCACAGAGCTTCAACGCCAGGCTAATATGCAGTTTGGTTTTTCAGCCAGTAGGACACTGGAAATTGCCCAAACATTATATGAAAAGTATAAGTGCCTATCCTATCCAAGAACAGACTCAAAAGTTATGGCCACATCATCTTTTGAATTGGTCTCATCATTGGTTTATAAATTTAAAGAATTGTACCCAGAGCATTTTTTAAAGTTTGCTGCTTTTAAAGTCAGTGTAAAAAATAAAATAGTCTTTGATGACAGCAGGCTCACTGATCACCATGGTCTTATTCCCTTAAAAGATTTTAGTGGTGAAGAAAATTCCCCCGAAGGCAAAATTTATCATTTGGTTTTAAAAAGGTTTATTTCCAATTTTTTAGAAAATCATCGCTACCTTGAAACGGATGTACAAATTGAGTGTGAGAAAAACCAATTTAAAGTTCGAGGAAAAAAAATTATAGAGATGGGATTTAAAGTCTTAGAAGGCAAGATTGAAGATGATTTACTTCCTCTGATTTCTTTAAATGAAGAAGGCCTGCATAAATCGGCCGAAGTTGAAGCGAAAAAAACTAAACCTCCTTTTGAATACACAGAAGCTTCACTGCTTTATGATATGACTAATCCTGCTCGCTTAGTCTCGGAGAGCGATTTAAAAAAAATTTTTAGAACAGAAGTCGGTCTTGGAACTCAGGCGACCAGAGCACAAATTATTGAAACACTACTTAAACGAAGTTATATAGCAAGGACTGGAAAAAATTTAATTGCCTCTGATAAAGGTATTTTATTAGTTGATCAGTTAGGGGCAATGCCAACAACGAAGTCGCTTACAAGTGTCTCTCAAACTGCCAAATTAGAACTTGCCCTAACAAGCATGGCCGAAGGTGAGACTGACGACTTAGAATTTTTAGAAAGTGTCGAAAAATTTATTTTAAGTGCTACGGAAGAATGGAAAGCGATTAAGGGACTAGATCGCGACCAATCTAAACCAAAATCTTATGGTGGAAAAACTTACGAAACTAAGATTCAGGCGCAAGCGTCTCAACTAGGGCCATGTCCAATCTGTCAGGCAGAGATAAAAGATTTCCCCAAATCCTTCAGCTGTTCAAGATGGAAAGAGGGTTGTGGTTTTACTATTTGGAAAATTGTGGCAAAGAAAAAACTTTCTGAAACAGCTATAAAAGAACTTTTATTAAAGAAAAAAACAGGGCTCATTAAAGGATTTAAATCAAAAGCGGGTAAGCCTTTTGAGGCCTATTTGTTAATGAATAATGAAGGTAAAGTTGAGTTTGAATTTTTACCACGGTAAAAAGATTCAATAAAAGTATTATCTATCCTTAATTTTATTTTCTTATAATATCTAGAGAACAAAACGACAAAAAGGAGTCATTATGAAATTTGTAATTGCAGCAACTTTTCTATTATCGTCTATGGCCTACGCGGCAAAAGCCCCAACTTTTACTGGGAAAGCGACAGAAATTATCAAGAAATGTGCTGAGTGGGCTGAAAAAGAAGTTGATAAGAAAAAAGACGCTAAGGAGTTTGAGAAGTTAGCTCATGAGTGTTCTTATAAAAATGGTGTAGATACTAAAGGTAAATAATCGGCTTTGTAAAAAAAATTCAAGCTGGAAGACCCAGCTTGAATTTTTCATTAAATCTTTGTGCTTTCAGAAAAGAAGTTAAGTGGCTGCCTAACATCGACAAGCCCTCCACCTTTCGGCTTAGGAAAGTCGATAATTCTTAAAATATTAGACATGCAAGAAATACCTTTTGATGAAAATTGCGTTTGTGCTGTTTTTATATTTACAGTTGAAACTTTTCCATCGCCTTCAATTCTAAAATTTAAATCAACAATCCCTTTAATCTTTTCAGAATGCTCTTGAAGTTCTTGTTGGTAACAAAATTTAAATTGCGGCAAGTATTCTTGAAGAATTTTTCTCAAGACTTCTGGCTCTATTGACCCCATGACAACAGTGTCAGCTTGAACAAAGGCGGTATCGATTCCTTTTTTGTTAGCTAGTCCCCTAGTAGTGGTCGATCTATCGTAATTTCCGGCTCCATCCTTGCCAAGGAGATGCCCTGACCCATCACCCATACCTGATGGTGCTCTGTAGTCTCCAGTGAGATTAGAGCCTTTATTACCGATTCCAGTACCACTAGTTATACCTCGGCTTCCCTCACTTCCGACACCGGCCGCTAAGGCCATTTTAGAGCTATTACCCATAAGGGCCTTAAGTCCCTTACCTTTGAATTCATATCCTTTTGCGGGGGCATCACCAAGACCAACGGCCCCAGCAGCGTCTGGGCTTGAAAGAGGGCCAGCTTTCGCTGAACCGGCCTTAGATTTTTGAACCTTTTGATCGGCCGGTGCTGTCGGGTCTCCAGTCGGACCTTGTTGGGTTGTCGTCACAACTTTTACACCAGGCTCAGTGGCCGTTTCCATTTTCTGCATTTCTTGCTCTGCCATTTTCTTTTTCATGATTTTATATGATTCAGGCGGAGTGATGAAATCCATTTTGATGGAAGCAAGTCTTTCTTTTTTGGGCTCTTCAAGTTTCATTCCTGGCGTTTTAAAGACAAAAATAGCTAAATGAAGGCAGAGACTTGCAATAATAGCATTTCTTGTGAATTCAGAATTCTTATTTTCTTTGCTGTAATTTTTTTCACGAATACTGATTTTAGCTTTCATAAACTCAGGTTTATGAACTTCTTTAATCGGTCGTCGTGTAGGAACAAACTTAGGAATCATAAAAATATCACCATTCTATAATGTAATAGAGTCGTTAATTATTTCTTTAAACCTTCTTCTGCAGCAATTGAGAAG
>JAYSPR010000385.1:0-7227 GCA_043721975.1 Bacteriovoracaceae bacterium | reverse complement strand
CGACATTTTTTTGGCTTGCTCAAAATGTTGTTCAATACCCAAGCATCGTAAATTTGGCAGGACAAAGTGGTCATGTTCAAGCTAACCACTCTTGGTCACATCAACAACTACCAAAATTAGATGAAGCTGGATTGCAAAAAGAAATTGTTAAATCGACAGAAGTTGAAACTAAGGCCTATGGGGCACCAGTTAGATTTTTTAGATGCCCTTATGGTGCAGGTAACTCCGTCCCTAGAATAAGGGGCATGATAGCCGATTTAAACATGATCCATGTTTTTTGGAATGTTGATACTTTAGATTGGCAAGATAAAGATCCTGACTCAATTGTTACAAGAGCAAAGAAACAAATGGCAGCTGCAGGCAATAAAGGAGTTATTTTATTCCACGACATCCATGCTCAATCAGTTATCGCATCTAATAAACTTGTTGAATGGAGCAAAACTCAAAAAGGAACTGACGGTGAAATTCGTTGGGTCACAATTCCACAGATCATTGATGAAATGAATGGGGAAACCAAATAAAAATATTTTTATTATTTTGTATTTTTATAACAATGTCTTCATGTTCAAAGAAAGCTGAAAACTTTATGAACATGGAGACATTTGATCAGCTAGATGAAGTAGCTCGATTTCTTACCTTTGTTGCAGACGAAGAACATGATTTAAAAGAATCTTGTGGCCTTAAAAAAGAAGAAGCGCTGAGAATGATGCAAGCACTTCATCCTCGCCTAGACTCTGAAATAGCAAAACTCAAAGATAACAATCTTAATATATCCACTGAATCATGTCGGGCAACCTGCCATTGTGCTGCTTATTCTGATCTATATTCTAATGAAAAAATTAAAAATTCATATTTGGATGAATTTTCAAAAACATCTAAAGCTGAAAAAATTAACTGTGCTCAAAAGAGTGCAAAATGGCTCTGCTCTAGTAATATTCTGAAAGAGCTCAAGACTGAATCTCAAGTAATTCCCACCGGTTTGTAAGTTTTGATCTAATAATTTTCTTACATCACTGTGTTTTTTACCATCTCAATTGACAATTAAATTGAAGTAGTTGAAAAGTTCCTAATGAAGTTCATTGGCCTGGTACTTATCTTTTCATTTTCAACTCTATTTATTATTAGCTCGAAAGCTAATGAGATTCTTCCGTTTCAAAAATTCGACTTTGAAGATTTTATTATCACAGAAGCCACTCCACCAATTACATTATGGGCAACCAATTATTACTTACCTCAAGTCAATGAAGAAAGTGACGGCATACCAATGAGGGCCATTGATGGAACAGAGCTGGGACCTAAGCTTTCTCTTAAAGATTGGTGCGTCTCGGCCCTTGAAGGTTCTGTGAGAATTTTATTTAAGGATGGAACGAAGAAGGTTTATAACTATTTGGCGAATTCAGATCTTTTTCCTGTAGACTGTTCAAGCGTAGTACCGTTTGACCTTTCTAAAACAAAATTTAAAGCTACACGTGCTGTCTATGGCCTAGGATTAAATAACCAAACCTTAGTCCCTTTTAGGACAATTGCCACAGATCCTACAATCATTCCAACTGGCACTGTTCTTTTTATTCCTAAAGCTCGTGGATCAGAAATTCTTTTAAGTGATGGCACTAGCTTCATCCATGATGGCTACTTTTATGCTGGTGATAGAGGTGGAGCGATTAAACTCAATCACATTGATGTCTTCACGGGCATAGGAATAACAACTCATTATTTTAAATTCATTGGCCACACTCAAGAAAAGACTTTTGAAGCTTATATTGTTAATAATCCTAGTATTTTAAAGCAAATCCTTATTGAACATAACACCTGGCCTAAACCCTAATTGCCTAATTATTGGTTGTAAAATTTACAAATAAACTTATGTTTGTTGTTTCAAATTCAATTAGCTGTTAATTGAACCACAATCTTTTATAATACGGGGAAAATTTATGAAAAACTTTTTAGTTCCAGTAATGCTTTTTACAACTCTACTAAATACAAACCTACTCGCAGAAGACATTAGTACTCCTGGAATTAAACCAGCTGAATCAATAACTCAAACAATTAATTTCAATGATACAACAACTTATTATGTTAACTCTAATTCAATCAGAGTTAGGTCTACTCCAGATCTAAAAGGCCGCATTCTTGGTGAAATTAGCTTGAACGATAGAGTTCAAGTTATCAATCCAACTCAAATTTACAATAACAAGTTTATTGAAATTAAAATTGTAAAAACTTATGACAAGCTAGAAACGTCTGAAAGATATTTTATTTCGATTGAAGCTCTCTCAGAAAAAATTGTGGATTATAAAGACTTTACTTCAAAGTATTTTATCGTCGTTAACGTTGCCACAGAAACGATCAGATTATATGAGAGACAATGTTTAGATAACTCTTGCCCACATAAAATGATTATGGAATCGGAAGTAGTTGTAGGGGAAGATGTTGACCATCCCAAAGATGAACCAGGAAAAGGTAGAACTATCTTGGGAAGCTATAGAGTTATTGGTACAACAAAATTTTATCAAGATCCAGCTGGTCACTACCCTGCTTGGTATAGAGATGGATACCCAGCTATTCCAAAAGTGAACGCTTCATGGAACGAATGGTTTTCTAAGAAAGTTATGCCTGCAGACTTAGAAGGAAAAAAGCATGGAGCAATGAGAGGGGCATTCGGTTGGTATGCAATCTTTAATGGCCCAGAAGCTTATGGGCAATGGACTCATGGGACTTTAGGTTGGGGAGCAGATAAAGATACTTATATTAAAAAAGTTAAAAAACCTTTATTGAATATTATCTCAGATCCAAGAAGTTCAGGATGTACAAGAAATAACAATGAAGCGATTGCTTACCTTCGTAGCATGGTGGATGTCGGAACTCCTGTTATTAAAATTTATGCCAAAGAAGAATTATCGGATTCAGCATTATCTAGATACAATCAAAAAACTGAAAATTGGGATTACGTCATGACTAAGAATAAAAATCATGCCGTTGAAAAAAACAAAGTTCTAGAATTATTAAAAGTTTCAGAATCAGACCTAATGACTTATTGGGCAGCTGTACAGCAAGGTGGAGAAACAATTTTAGATCCATCAAGCACGCTTAACCAAGTCATAGAAGTTGGAACTTATGAAAAAGATACTTATCCTTCAATCATTCCTTATACACCTGGTGAAAAACTAGGAAAGATTGAAAGAAAGATTGGAAGAAAAGGAAATGTTTACGGAGTTAAATCAAGTTCAATGTCTGGTACTTTTTATGTAGATACAGGAATGCTTTCTGGTTATAACCACCCAGCGGAAACTTTAGAAGTTGGTGGTTTTGATGGTGAAATTACTCCTCCATGGATGAACTTAACCAACTTACATTAATTAAAAAAATGATTAGGAAAATATTCGAATGAATAAAATATTAATAATTTCTTCTCTTGCGTTGATGACCTTTAATGCTTTCGCTAGTGATAAAACTGATAAAAATTTTATCACTAACTTAAAACTTCAAGGAATCAATCCGGCTGAGCAAAGCTACTGCTACACAGATGAAAAAAATAACATTCAGGGTCTCAACCCTGAAATGAAAATTCGTCTTGCTTCAACCTCTAAGCTCATCACAGCACTTTGGTCGGTTGAGAAATTAGGAATAAACTATGCTTTTCCTTTGAAACTTTACATCAAAGGAAAGGACCTTCATTTAGAAGGAAGCTATGATCCTTTTTTAAACAATGAAAAAATTTATTATCTTCTTTCACAATTAAATGAATTAGGTTTTGACTCATTTGATACGATTACCTTTGATAAAATGATTTTCATCAATCCAGATGCTCAGTATTATGCCGGTGAGCACCCTTATATAAATACAACTACCAATATTGCAAATATTAAAAAATACTTTAATACTGCTGATTGGTCGAAAGAATTGAAAGATGAGTATTCAAATTATTCTTCAATTGCAAAAGCTGGTAAGTATAAAAAAGAAGTAAAAATGAGAGTTTCACAAATTAAATTTGCTGAAACTAATCCCCTTGCAAACGCTTCAGAAGTTAAGTTGTTAACGTTAAACTCTCCTCCTTTGTACAAATATTTAAAAGAGATGAATGTTAAATCTAATAACTATGTTGCAGAAACACTTTTTAGAAAGCTTGGAAACGTCAGCAAGTTTAATGAATTTGCCACAGAAAGATTTGGCTTAACGAATGATAAAATTAAACTGTGGACCGGAAGCGGTCTACCTTACGTAGATAATAATGATGTACGTTTTGATAACTATGCGAGCTGTTCAATCATGCTCGATTTTATTAAAGAACTAAAAAACAGTGCGGAAAGACAAGGCCGTGAACTCCAAGATATTGTAGCAGTTCCTGGAAACGATAAAGGCACATTTAAAAATCGTTTATTCCCTGAAGACTATACTAATGCATTCGTTGCCAAAACAGGAACTCTAATGCATACATCGGCCTTAGCAGGGGCAATGAACACGAAAAAAGGCTTTAGCTTTTTTGGTGTGTTTAATATGACTAGCGATAGCGCTGGGGCTCATACCGTTCAAAATGAAATGGTGAAATCAGTTATGACAGAAATGGGTGGACCTAAATCATTTGAATATGAAGTTGAAGGATTTCATTCATATGGAAACGAGACATTAAAAAATCTATTTAATGAAGATGAAACAGACTTTTCAAGTGTTGAAGGAAGTTTAGAGTAAAACTGGCTTCCTTGGACCTTTGGTAAGCCATTGAATTCACCGCGTTTCATAAGCGTAAACTATGCAATTTCACTGTCAAATATTTCGACATGGAATGAAAAAACTTCAATTCCACATTTTGAAAACTCAATATCCCTTAATATAAGCCCATATATTAATTATTATCCTTAAGGGATTTTTATGAAAACATCGCAGTTATTAACTTCAATTATGGCCCTCACTTTTTCATTAAATGTGGTTGCTGGACCAACTGTTGAAGAATTTTTAAAGTCACAAGAACAAGAAAGAATTGAAAGAGAAACGAAGGCGATTAAGTTCGATAGCTACCTTTCAAGTCCACTTGCCAATTACATGACGAGAGAGCAATTTAAAAAATTTCAAAAAGATGTTGCTGTCAAAGATAATAGATCTGAAGTGCTCGAAGGTAAGCTCATTACCTTTAACACTAAAGATAAAGAAGGATGTAATGCAGCCAGAGTTCAAATGAATCTTGGTGCTGAAGTTTGTCAGTATGATTCTGAAAATCCATTAGTTTCAATCGTTGTTATGAGACCAGTTGAAGGAAGAGATCAGTTTGAAAGAAAAATAAATTTTGATGGGATGTCTGAAAAAGAAAAAGTTCTTTATAAGTCGCTCTTTGATTTTAGTATTATGGGTGCTGGAATGTTCGGCGCCATCTATGCTCTTCCAGAAAGTGTTTCAAAATGGGATAAATCTAAAGGGTTTTCTGCTCTTGCTGGTCAGTATGCTGACCGAGTAAAAGCTGGACCTGTAGTCGATGAAGATGATTGGGCCGTAAATTATATTGGTCACCCCGTGAGTGGTGCTTATTACTACACAATGGTTCGTCACCAAGGTTTTTCTGCTCTTGAATCAGCTGCATTCTCTTTTTGTATGTCGACATTTTTTTGGGAGTACGGAATTGAGGCCTTTGCTGAAGTTCCATCTATCCAAGATCTAATTTTAACTCCGCTTATTGGATCAATCCTTGGAGAAGTTTTTTACTCTTGGGGGAATGCAATTGAAAATAATGGTGGAAGACTTTTAGGTTCAAGAAAATTGGGTAAAACAATCTCAGTTCTTATGAACCCGGCAGGAGCACTTGCTAATCAAATCAATAAGGTTTTTAAATATAAACTTGTTCAAAGTGCCGAGCTAGGTATGGTTTACAAAGATCCAAAAATGAATATTAATAAAACGCTAAGGGAAGACCATGATATTTTCTCACCTAAAACTCCAACTATGGGTCTACAGTTAAAATTTAAGTTTTAGTTTTAGGATTGAATTAGAACTAAGTAATATAAAAGCCTAGGCACCCTAATGCCCAGGCTTTTTTTATTCTGCCACTTCTAAAATTTCTTCGGATTCTTCTGGAACGTGAAATGGAGTATCAGCCATATCTACGCGATGACGACACTTAGGACATTCTAATTGCTTGCCATTTTTTTTGGTAAATTTCTCACCCATTACAGGATTACCGCATGAAGCACAGTCGTAAGCATAAGGCTTTGACCACATAGCATTTGTACATGCTGGATAATTTGAGCAGCCGTAAAAGAATTTACCGTAACGACTTTTCTTCTCAGCAAACTTTCCAACCTTACAAAGTGGACAATGAACATCGAGAGTAAATGGAAGGGTCGTTGCACAAGTTGGATAATCTTCACAGGCCAAAAATTTTCCGTATTTCCCTTTTTTAATGGCCAATCGTTTTCCACAAGTCGGACAAGGATCTTTAGCAAAAACTTTTTCGACAATCGTTAAAGCACCATCGAGCGATTTTTTAAAATCTTCCGTAGAGTTACAATCTGGATAATTTGAACACGCAAGGAATTGTCCATTCTTTCCCCACTTGATCTGGTATTCGCCTGACTCACATTTACGGCAATGAACACCTGTAGGAATCGATTGTTTTTTTAAGTTTTTCATTTCATCTTTAGCTTTATCTAAAGTGAGTTCAAATCCTTTCCAGAATTCTCTTAAAACTTTTTTCCAACTGATATCACCTTCTTCAATTTTATCTAAAAGCTCTTCAACTTTGGCCGTAAATTCAATATCCATGACATCTGGAAAACTCTCCACAAGCATTTTACAAACAACACTACCTAGCTCGGTGGGAACAAAGCGGTTTTCAATTTTTTCGACATATCCTCTATCTTGAATATTTGAAATAATAGCAGCGTAAGTCGACGGTCGTCCGATTCCATCTTCTTCAAGGGCCTTAACAAGACTTGCTTCATTAAATCTCGGAGGTGGACTAGTCCAGTGCTCTTCTATATCAATATTTTTTTTCTGACTAAAAGTTTCACCTTCATTAATATCTGGAAGGAGTCCACTTTTAGGTTCATCACTCTCTTCCGAATCTTCATCTTTTTTGCTTTGCTTTTCAGCTTTAGACTCTAGATAAACCGTTCTGAAGCCAGGAAATTTAACAATAGATCCGTTTGATTTAAAGAAGTGTCCACCTGATTCAAAGGTTACTGATGTTTGATCAATGACCGCTTGAGACATTTGACTTGAAATAAATTTATTCCAGATGAG
>JAYSPR010000384.1:0-17144 GCA_043721975.1 Bacteriovoracaceae bacterium | reverse complement strand
CAAGAATGCAGGAAAATAAGAAGGGCTCACTTGATGGTGTAAGTACGAGCTATGAATATTTCGAACTTGCAGGACGTATTATTAACTATGACATGAGGTCGAAATAACTCATGGATAAATTATTAAAAAATTTACATTGGTTTATTATCGCGTATTCAATGTTTGATTTTTATACTCTTTATGACAATTCTACTACGGTTATAGCGGACTTAGAAAATCAGATCACTACACAAAGAGCAGCTTTAGAAAAAAATAAAAAATCTGAAAAAGATATTAAGAATTACTATGCAAATATTGCAAGTGAAAAAGCTCGAATTGAGACAGTTGCAAGGGAAATTGAAAAGATGCAACAATTACTTCCAAGTGAAATATCTGACTTGGAGAATTTAGCTCTGCTTAGAAATTTAGCAGAAGAAACAAATATTAAAGAGATCAGTATTGCACCTGATAAAGATGTTGTGCGCGAGTTTGTTATCGCCAGAAGATATAAAATCAAGTTAAAGGCAACTTTTTTACAAATTTTGATTATGTTTGAAAAAATTGGTGAGAGTACGAGAATATTAAATATTGGTGAAGCAGTATTTTCAAAAACGGCAGAGATCCAAAGAGGAAAATTTCAAGTTATTCAAGGTGAGTTTGTTTTAGAGGCTTATAGGTTTAACCCAGACTATAAGGAAGATAGAGGAATTGAAAATATTGAAAATCAATTTAAGTTTCCGGCTGGAAAAAATCCGAAGAAAAACACAGGTACTTAGCTATGAAGAAAATATTTTTTTTAATTTGGCTCTTATTCTTAAATTTTAGTTTAGTGACTCAAGCTTTTGGTCAAGAATCTGAAGCTGGCCAGTACCAACTTTTTAAAAGTAAAACATTCGTTAAGAATCCTTTAGATTTAAGAGATCCATTTAAGAGAAAAATTAATAAGAAAAAAGTAACTCAATTAAAAAATCAAGCAAATTTAACAGGCTCATACTCCAATTTTAACCAATCACTCGAAGGGTTACCGATTGAAAGTATGCAAGTTATTGGTGTAGTTATTGGGACAGAGAGAAGGGCCATGATACGTGTCATGGGTGAGAAAGGTATTGCAAGTATATTTTATGTTAAGGAAGGAATGAAAGTTGGTGTCAATAATGCGGAGGTAAAAGCAATTTTGCCTGGAGGTATAGTCTTAGTTGAAAAAATTAGAAACGTTTATGATTTAGATGAATATATCGAAACCGTTTTGCCAATTTCCGAATAATCTGATTGAATTGCTCAAGCGATATTAAGTTAAAAATTTCGAATCTTATAAAAAATTAATGCTATAATTTAAATAAGTCTTCAAGAATAGAAGATATAACATGATAACTTAGGGATGAGTTGCATGAAAAAAGAATTTTTTCTTTATGTTGTATTTGCATTAATTTTCTCAACTACGGATCTCTTTGCAGTTGAAATGAAAGCGATTAATTTTGTCCAAAAAGGCGAAATTAGTGAGCTTGAATTCATTTTTGATTCAAACAATGCACAAGCGAGTAAGTTTCAAGTCAAAGAAGACAAACAAATTATTGTCGACTTTGCTGATATTCTTACCACAGAAAGAGTCATGAGAGCTTTTGATACCTCCGAGTTTTCTGGAGGAGTTGTTTTTGTAAAAGCATATAAAAAACCCAAAACTGAAAATGATATTCGTGTAGCGATTCAGCTGCGGGATAACGTGAGGTCTGTGCTGGTTCGCAAACCTAATAGAGTTATCTTGCAAATTGAAAATCGTTATGGTGTCTTTTCTCAGGCAAAAGCGGAAGAAGGGCAAAGCTACCGTGAAAAAGTTTCTGACTTAACATCTGCAGAAGCTGCCAAGTTAAATATACCAAGATCAGATTCCGTTGAAGATATTTTAGAAAACCTAATTATGTCAGGACGAAAAAAGTACATTGGCAAAAAGATCTCTATGAATCTAAGAAATGTCTCACCGGAAGAAATTATTAAAATTTTGGCTGAGACATCTGGATTTAACATAATACTGACTGAAGACGCCAAAAAAGCCCCACCTATTTCTTTAAGTCTTGTGGATACACCTTGGGATCAAGCGCTAGATACGGTCTTGGAGATGAACAAGCTTGTTGCAAAGAAAAATGGAATGATTTTAATTATTAATACTTTCGATAATAATGTTAAAGAACAAGCAGAGCTTAAAAAAGCAAAATTAGCATCAATGGAGCAAGAGCCTTTACTAACAAAGATATTTCCAATAAGTTTTGCAGTTATTTCAGACCTCGAAACAATTGTTAAACCTTACTTAACTCTAACAAGAGGAAATATCTCAAAAGACGCAAGAACAAACTCTCTGATCGTAAAAGATACGGCAGAAGTTTTAGAAAAAATTAAAAAAATTGTAGAGCTTTTAGACACCCAAACCCCACAAGTTTTAATAGAGTCTAAAATTGTCGAAGTTGCTGAAAGTTATTCTAAGGAAATAGGATTAGAAAAAGGCATTGGCTTTGGTTATGATCCATTTTCAGCAAGCACTGGCATAGGAGCCGTCGGGAATTCAGGTTCATTTTCATTTGCCACAGCACCAACTCCAGGAGCAGGAATATTTGGTATCTCACTTTCAAAATTTAATAGACTTACAAATTTAAATTTTCAATTAGATTTAATGGAAAATGAAAGAAAGGCAAAAATTATATCTAGCCCGAAAATTATTACAAAAAATAATGTAAAGGCAAACATTGATCAGACAGAATCTGTTTATTATAGTGAGACTACTGCAAGCACTGTTGACGGTGGTGCTCCTGGACAAACTTATAAGTCACAAAGTGCAGCTATAAGCTTAGGTGTAACTCCTCAAATTACAAATGAAGGAGCAATCTCTTTAAAGGTAGAACTACAAAAAGATTCACTTGATGCTCAGATTGCAGCAGGCGTACCTCGTGGTGAAACAAAACGAAAAGTGAGCACCGAGGTATTGGTTGATAACGGAGCGACTGTTGTTGTCGGTGGTATCTACACATTTGCAACGAGTGAAAGTCATTCTGGAATTCCATTTTTAAAAGATATCCCTCTTCTTGGGTGGTTATTTAGAACAAAGTACAATCCTGCTAATGAGAAAAGAGAGTTAATTATTTTCTTAACTCCAAGAATTATTAATCAAGAGGAAGCTGGTTTAGTAGACAGAGGTTAAGAATTAAAGAATCAGTCACAGGTAAAGAAAAACACCTTATTCTTTCACCGCTTTTTTTAAAGTACCAAGCGGACTATGAAAAAAATCCAAGATCTAGGGTCTTTGCACCCTTGGCAGAAACCTATAGAAAAATTGGAATGACTGATAAGGCGATGGAAATTCTCTCGCAAGGAATTCGCTTTCATCCGGCATATGTCATGGGTTATTTAGGACTTGCATTTTGCTACTATGATTTAAAACAATACAATTTAGCCTACTCAACACTAAGGGCCCTTGTAGATTCCAATAGAGATAACATTAGACTTCAAAAATTGTTTGGAGATATTTGTCTTGAGCTTGGTCATAGAGAAGAGGCCTTAGAAACATTTAAATATTTATTATTCGTTAATCCCAAAGATAAAGAAGTTGCTGGTCAGGTTCAAAGACTTGAGGCCATTATCGAAGACCAATATAAGCCAAAACATCAGCCAATATTTATTCCAGAGAGAGAATTAACGAGTACTGAAAAGATTGATAAAAATTCAATCATGTTTGATATTGATAAATTAGACAATAGACCAAATTCATCCACAGATGACTATGATAATTGGGTTTCCTTAGATTTAGGAAGAGAGCAGAAAGTTACTAAAAATGATGATCCTTATGAGTTTTGGAATGTAAAAAAATCGGAATCGAGTCTTACAAGTAAACCAGAACAGTTTTATGTCGATGATCAAGATGAAGAAAATCAAGATGAAGAAATTTTTGAAGAAGAAGATTTAGGGGACGATCTTTCAGCATTAATAGCTGAAGCTTCGAGTTCTAAGCTGCAAACACCAACCCTGGAATTAGTTTTTACTTCAGATGATTATACTGATGAAAATGAGGAAGAAGACAGTGATGACGATTCATCTTCAATACCTTTAGTTACTCATACTCTCGTCGATTTGTATTGTGGACAAGGGCATATTGAAAAGGCCCTCGAAGTTTTAGAAAAAATTCTACTTTTAAATCCTAGTGATAAAAAAACAATAGATAAAATTGCTGAAATTAAATCGCTAATGTTGCCTCATATGGAAGAAGCTTATGAAGCTAGTGAAGATGAGGATCTAAGCGAAGAAGATGGACGTAAAAACTTAATGGATATATTTGACCAGCGAGTTGCTACTGCCAGTATTCCAAATTTTGAACCCGTTGTACTAGAATCGAAAGAAAGAAATGTTGCGGCGGACAAAGTAAGGATTCTCGAAGAAAAATTAGGCCTCTTTCTCAAGAAAATTCAAAAAAGAGCACTGGATTATCAAGCCCGTCTTTGATAGGTTTGCTTAATGACTGCAAAAAAATTCCTAATCATTAATGGTCCCAACCTTAATATGCTTGGCACGAGAGAGCCCGAGGTTTACGGATCTTTGACTCTTGAACAAATTAAAAATTTTACGGAAGAGTCTCTTAAGAATGATCAAGTGGTTCTCGAATGGTTTCAGTCAAATATCGAAGGTGATATCGTTACAAAGATTCAAGAAGCAACTAAAAGTTCTTATCATGCCCTTATTATCAACCCGGGTGCTTACTCTCATACTAGTGTGGCTATTTATGACGCTCTTCAAATGATAAAATATCCTGTTATTGAAGTTCATCTCTCTAATACTCACCGCCGTGAGGAGTTTCGACAGGTCAAGTTGACTGCGAAAGCCTCGACCATCATAATGGAAGGCTTAGGAAAAATTGCATATATTACAGCTGTTAAAACACAGCTTTTTTAAAAGGAAACGAAGTTATGTACGACACAACAGAAATGAAAAGAGGATTAAAAATTGAGGTTGATGGAAAACCTTACGTCATTTTAAAATCCGACTTCACAAATCCAGGCAAAGGCTCTGCCTTTGTGATAGCTAGAATTAAAAATCTAGAAACTGGACAAGTTATTGAAAGAACTTGGAAATCGGGAGTTTCGACTAACGTAACAGCTCCTGACCTAGAAGAAAAACAAGTTGAGTATACATACGCAGATACAGAAGGTTTTAACTTTTTAGACCAATCAAATTTTGAGACAATTCACTTAACAACTGATCAAGTTGGGGATGATAAGTATTATTTAATGGAAGGTTCAAAATTAGTTGTTCTTTATTACAAAGGCCGACCAATTTCTATTGAACATCCCCATTTTATCAACATAAAAGTTGCTGAAACTGATCCGGGTTTAAAAGGTGATACTGCTTCAGGAGCAACGAAAAAAGCTGTTATGGAAACAGGCTTGCAAGTTAAAGTTCCTCTTTTTATTAAAGAAGGTGAGCTTTTAAAAATCGATACTCGCACTGGGGAGTACGTAGAGCGCGCGTCTACTAAGTAATTTGATCTAGTATTTAAAAATCAAATGAGGGGCATATATTTCGCCCCTCATTCAAATGCCTTTTTCGAGTTAAAATAAAAATAATCTCAATGACTTAACTAGCTTTTCTCAAAGAGGAATTTTTTGGAATTCGAACAGATTAATAAACAAAACCAATTTCAAAAGTGGGATTTAATTCTTAAAGAGTTAAATGAACTTCTAAATCTAAATTCAAATTTTGAATACGATGAATTGATTTTAAAAAAATTCGAAAATGTAGAATTAGGGTATCGTGAAAAAAATGCGATCCCGATGTATAACCTTTTATGGAAAGTTGCTTACCGAAGAGGAAAAGTAAAACTGGCAAAAGATTATGTAGATTTTTTTCTCATTCATTTATTTGAGTTTAAAAGAATACCTCTTCTGACTGAATTACAAGTTGAATTAAAGGCGACGGGACTTACAAAAAGTTATAAAAAGACATTAGAAGTG
Organism: Bacteriovoracaceae bacterium; assembly: GCA_043721975.1. Taxonomy (GTDB): domain Bacteria; phylum Bdellovibrionota; class Bacteriovoracia; order Bacteriovoracales; family Bacteriovoracaceae; genus Bacteriovorax. The sequence goes on along the minus strand of JAYSPR010000384.1, from coordinate 11,178 downwards.
GGTAGGCTTATTGGAAAGAACACTTTGCCAAGCAAGGAACAAAGTACCAATGAAAATGGCTCTAAACTTCATCCTGAAATGTATAGAAATAGTAAAGAAAAGATTAAGAATTATCTCTGCGAAAAAGTTAATTGGGATTTAGATGATTGGAAGATTTGTTATGAATTTATTATAAAGTTTTATTTCGACAAAGAAATATTTATAAGGTTATATAATTTCTCTCTAATAACTAAAAAAGAGAAATTTAGCACACCACTTGAAAAATTGTTTTTACTTAAAAAAGTTAATAATTATCGACTCGTTAATCCAATTCAAAAAACTCTAGCACCAGAAGATAAAAATCTAGTTCTCGACTATGATCAGCTTGCTTTAAGCCTGATGTCTGGAAACACAAAGCCAGAAGAGTTTGAGCAAAAAAGAATCATGGTTTTTATTGCTCAGCTTAATGATGAAGAATTTTTAACTAGAGGCAAGGACATGGCCATTGCTTTTAGTTTTTTAGGAATGGATTTAATTGTGGCAAAGATTTGCCAGAGACTCATTCCATTAATGACAGATTTAAAAGATAGCATCAGCACTTATTACGTATTGGGAGAAGCACTAGTCAATAGCGAGCAATACTATGAAACCATTGACCTTGTTGATGATCTGCAAACCCGCTTACCTTTAAATACTAATGAAATAATTGCCTTTGAGTATTTAAGGGCAGAAAGTTATTTTTATCTCGGTAAAAAATCTCGCGCGAAGTCGATATTTTTAACAATAAAAAAAATGAATTCAAATTACCGTATGGTGAATATAAGGCTAAAGGTACTTGAAAGCGTTAAATAAAATATTAATTATTTTCATCTCTTTTTCCTTGCTCACACTTTTTGGAGCTTGGAAATTTATACACTCTGAGAAGTTTTCAAAAGAAGCCTCATTAAAAGTTTCGCGAATTTTAACTGAAAAACTAGGTGTCAGTCTTAATTTTAAAGGGGTCGAATTTAGTCTTATTCCACTAGCGACAACTTTTAAAAATGTAACAATTTCTAAAAATGTGAAAGATGAACTCGATGCTACCTTAGAGCTTACTTCTTTGGAAATTGCCTTCACTTATTCTAGCTTTATAGCCAGTGAACTTGAAATTGATAAGGTGACATTATCTAAAGGTCAGATCAATCTTAAAATAAAAGAAAGTGATGGCCCCGATGTTATATTAAGAGAAATTAATATTCAGGAAGTTTTTAAAAAATATAATGAATTTTTAGCAAGCTTGCCAATTCGGCTCAATATTGTGTCAATTGAAAATGTAGATCTCAGGGTTAATGAATGGTCTTTGCATTCTAATCAAATTCTTTTTTCACCACAGAGATATCGAGGAAGATTAAAATTAAATGTGCAAAATGTAATTTACCATCATCAAAATGAAAATTACCCAGAACTTCTTGCTTCGAAATTTGAAACACTTCTGACTCTCAACAAAGATGAAGTTTTACTTGAAGAATTAAAGATCAATAGATTGTCTAATGCAATTGGTTTTGAAGGACGTTTTTACAACGAGGGGAAATATTTAAGAACAAGTGGCAAAGGAAGTCTCAATTTAATTCCTCAAGAAATGACTAAAGAATTGCTACCCTTGGCAGAAGAATTCAAAGAGATTAAGGGAAAGGTAGCAGGGAATTTTGAAGTTGATGGTGTTATTAATGATCCAAGTGGAAAATTAGAATTTGAAGCTTCAAATGTTGAAACACGATGGGTAAAGTTCGCTCAAGTTTCTGCAACAATTTATAAAAAGAATAAAAAATTAGGAATACAAAAACTTCAGGCAAAAAATGGGCCGGAAGAGTACCAATTGCTAACGGCGGAAGACTTTTTTGATTTAAATGAAAAAAAGTTCACTGATTTTAATTTTAAAATAAAAGTTAAAAATGCTTTTACAAATACGTTTCTTTTTACAGCTCAAAATACTTTAAAAACCCTTAAAGGTTATTTAACTGGAAATGTTGATATATCTTTATTTTCAGATAAAGCAGTATTTCAAGTTAAAGAGAAAGCATTTCTCAGTGAATTTAAATTAACAACTAAAAATGAAGAAAAAAATATTTTAAAAAATGCAGGTTTTTTTCTCAGTAACACCTCAGTTACTTTAAATAAAGATCTCTCGGTAAACTTAGATATTTTAGCCGAAATGGAAAATACTAAACTTCAGGCAAAGGGAAAAATTACTAGTGATAATATTGATATTCAAGTCAGTAATTCAGCGGTTGACCTTTCTCACTTTGGTCCGGTCGCAGGCATTAACCTCACGGGTGTTGGGCCTTTTGAATTAGATATATCAGGCCCTTCCGAAAGTGTTGATTTTAATTTCAATGTGGATTGGAATAATTTCAGTTTACTCGATTTAAATTTTGGTAAAGTGAAATCAAAATTTAAATTTAATGTTAACGAACTAGAGTTAACAATTGAAGAATTAATTGGAGCTTATAATAAATCTAACTTTGAAGCCAGTGGAAGAATGGGTTTTGATAAATCTAATGAAGGAATGGATTTAAAGGTTAAATTTTCTAGTGCCACATTTTCAGACACTCGCAAGATGCTCAATTTGATATTTAAAAAAATTAAACTCCCAATTTATCCTGATTTTAGTTTTGAATCAGAATACGCCCTAAAAGGGGGATTTGATGTAGATAAAATGCAAGTGGATGGAGAGTTGATTGGGCACGATTTTAAAATAGGAAAAGAAGAAGCAGAAAAAATAAATTTGAAATTTAAATTAGCTAAAAACATACTGACCTTTAAGCAAATTAAATTAAACAAGGCTCGTGGTGAGTTGAATACTACGTTGAATTATAATTTAGGTACCGAGTATTTAGAGCTTGCAGGAAATGCCACAGGTCTAAGAATGAGAGATTTTAATTATTATAAAAATTTAAATTTAGAATACGACGGGGATTTATTTGTAGATTTTAATGGTACAGGAACATTAGCAGATTTTAGTTCCAGGATGAAGTTTAGGCTAACGAATGCCTTTATCGGGAATCTCCCGGCCTCATCTTCAAATGCAGTCATCTATTATGGGAGTAATGATTTAATTACTAACGCGAGTTTGCTTGCAGGAAAAATCAAACTCGATTCCTTGCTCAGCTTTAAGACGGGGATTGCTGCTATAAAATGTATCATAGATACAAATGATATCCGTGAACTTTTTGGTGTGCTTTCAGGCCACAATATTAATGATAAAAAGCTAAGTGGAAGTATAAAAGCTCAACTGAGCACTCAAATTAGTACCGGCAATTTAGGTGTGAGAAAATTTAATCTCAATATTGATCAACTTAATTTATCACGTGGGGATTTATCTTTAAAAGTAGACCCCAATTATAAAACTATAGAAGTTGATGAGGGCGTTGTGAAAAATTGGGATGTGCGCCTGGTGGATAAAACAGAATATTTTAATAGTAAAGGTGCAAATATTTCTAACGGAGTCATCAGTGTGGATCATCGCTTTGCTCTTAAAGCGAGCTTGCTTGAAATGCTCAACGTGCAAGTTGAAAAGGCAAGTGGAGTCATAAAAGGAACAGCAACGGCCATTTTAGATAAAAAAATCACGATAAAAGAATTCAATCTCAACGGAGCTAACCATGCTTTTAAGATAAAAAGCTTGCCAGGTTTTTTTACCAATTTTGACTATAACATAGTGAAGAAAGCAGAGGTTTACGAAGTTCAAAAAATGAGCGGAAAATACGGTGAGGGTGAATTTAAAATTGGAGGAAAGGTTGTTTTAGATGATCTTTATCCAATGCTTAATCTAAATTACTCGGTCGAAAAATCTACCATTCCTCTTTTTAAGCGCTCCAGCGTGTTGGTCAATAGTACGGGAACTTTAACAGGAACGGATCTTCCTTATAAATTAAATGGAAAAGTCACATTTATGTATGGAGAAATTTTAGATGATCCGGCTGAATTATCTAAAGATAGTAAAGTTACGATTGATGAATTTAAAAAATATCTTCCAGAAAATATTTATTCAAACAATCGAGGCTTAATAGATTTAAATATGAGCTTTGAGACTTTAAATCCTATTTTGATTAAAAATAATTTAGTCGAAATTTATGCTAAGGCCAGCGGACAAGCCTCAGGTGATATTTCCTCACCGGAATTTAATATGCGAGCGGAAATTGTTCCAAATTTATCGAAATTTAAATTTAAGGGGCATGACTTTGCTCTCAATCAAGGGTTTGTAGAAATTAGAGACCGAGGAAAAAATCGATTGTCTGAACTCAAATTTAACGGAACATCCAAAATTAATGACTATGACATGAAGCTCGATTTGTCTGGTAGTATCTCAAATGTTAATATTGATCTTTCCTCTGAGCCAGCTTTATCAAAAGAAGATCTTTTATCGCTATTAACATTAGGAGTAACTTCAGACATATCAAAAAATCTTGAATCAGGCGAAAGGCGTTTCGTGACTACTGTTGGGATTGGGAGCTTACTGGTTGATCAATTAAAAATTAATGAAGATTTGAACTCCTCACTAGGTCTTAAGTTGAGTGTCCAGCCAGAATTTAAGCAAGATGAGTCAACGCTCATCCAAGGAAAGTCAGCCTTAAGTGATGGAACGAGTAGTAGGCTTAAATCAGCAACAAAAATTAAAATTAATAAGCAAGTTAATAAACGAGTCGATGTTTCACTTTCAAGCACAATTGGTGGGTCATTGGAGCAGAAGCAAGAAATGAATATCAATTTAAATATTAATAAAAACTTTTCGCTTGAAGGTGTTTATGAAGTTAAGCCAACAGAAGATGAGAATATAAGTAATCCTAACTCCCTTGGTGCAGATTTAAAATGGAGAAAATCTTTTTGAAATTATTTTCAAAATTGCTAATTTTTTACATCCTATTTATCACTCAACTGTTGAGTGCTGAGATCTCTTTACCAAAAAATGCCCTATTAAAAACTATTGAGTGGGATTCGGATAGTATCCATAAACGATATGGTGGATATTTTCGAGAATTAATGAATCGCCCTTATGATGCACTTACTTTTAAAATTCAATCAGATCTGATAGCAAAAGAATTATTCAATAGCGGTTATTTTAATTCCTCAATTAAAACTGGAGCCAGACTCGCAGGAAATGATGTTATTGCTACAATTAATATTGATTATAAAATGCGCACAAATTTTGAATTTAGAGGTAATTCGATTTTTTCACATCAAGACTTAAGATCCAAATTAACAGAAAAAATAAAAAATGAGTTGGGTAAGGCGGAAATAAGCACCTACACAACTTTCATTCAAAAGGTTTATGAGGATGCAGGTTTTTATAATACACAGGTCACGTACTATCTTCAAGAAGGCCTAGATTTAGAAAAGCAAAAAATTTCAAACTATTTTTTTGTCATTCACGAAGGAAAAAAATTAAAAGTTCAAAGCTTGGCTTTTCGTGGAAATTTCTTTTTAAGAAAGGAGCAAATTGAAGAGGTTTTTTATAAAGATGCCACCGCACTCGCTAGTGGAAATTTTTACGATCCAGTTTATTATGATGAATTTTCTAATATTCTTAAAAAAGAATATCTAAGTCGAGGATTTGTTTTTGTCGAAGTTTCTAAACCTCGAGTTGTAGTCAATGATGAAGATAAGTCGGTCTCAATTGAATACGGAATCGCTGAAAAGCAGCAAGTTTTCGTTCGCAATATTTTTCTTAAAAAAGTGGGCGAGGAGTTACAGATTGGAGCCAAGAGAAATATAATTAACCAGGAAGGAAGTCCTGTTAATATTGTTGAATTAGAAAATGACCTAAGAAAGCTTGTCCTTCATTTTCAAAATGAAGGATATTATTTCGCTTCTATTACTAACCTTAATTCCAATAATTTGATTGTTTATGACAAATCCTACGCCTATGTTGATATCAATCCAGAAATTTCACTTGATAAAAAAGTTTGTTTTAACCAAGTTGTCATTAATGGAAATGTCGAAACAAAAACAGTTGTAATTTCCAGAGAAATTGATCTCACTGAAGGTGAATTAATCACTCCAATTAAAATTGAATCAATTCGCCAAAAACTTTCTAGTTTAAACTTATTTTCCTCACTAAGAATTACTCCTTATATGATTTATGAAACAGATTCAGAATCTGCAGCTTGTCCCAAGACCAACTTGGTTATCCAAGTTAAAGAAAAAGATTTTGGACTCATAGAAGTGGCCCCAGGCTTTAGAACGGATCTCGGCGCTAAATTATCTACCGGAATAACTTATAACAATTTGAATGGCATGAACCGCTCAGCCTCACTCCGCCTTCAAGGTAACAGGCGTGTGAATCTTGATGGCTTTGATGATCGTAGAAAGGGTGAAAATAAAGACTTAATAGAATACTCTACGAAGGCTTCATTTGTAGAGCCGTATTTATTTCACAATATTATTAAGACACAGATTGAACTTGAACTTTCATCTTCATTTCAGCGAACAAGATACTCAAAATTTGATGCTGATATTTTTCGACTTTCTCCACAATTTTCTAAAACCTTCACTCGTTGGTTATCAATGTCTATTCGCTATCAATTCGAAAGAATTGTTCAGTTCGATGCAACGACAATTAAAGATAATGACAATTTCTCCATTGGTGGTATCACCCCATCTCTCACTTTTGATTTTAGGGATGATATTATTAGTCCCAAAAAAGGTGCCTTTTTTAATATTTCTTCTGAGTGGGCTAATTCTAATTTTGGTTCCATGAAGCTTGCAGACTTGGAAGTAAACTTCGTTAAAGTTATCAGCCGAAACAAATTTTATTACCCAATTGGAAATTTTGTTTTAGCCTTTTCAATCGCTGGGGGCTACCAAAAGAATTTTGCCGATGAAATCCTAAAAGATTCGTCCGGAAATCAAGTGGTCCTCACGGAAGGCGTCGATAAAGGAAAACCCAAAACGAAAGGCTACATACCAAGCATAAAGGTATTCAGACTAGACGGTTATGATGAAATTCGAGGCTACGATGACGGAGAAATTAACCGCCTGATGAATGGAACTCCGGTTGGAGACGTCGTTGTTCAAAAAGAAGCTTACTTTACTGCCATTAAGGTTGAGCCTCGCTACAGCCTCACAGACAACTTAAAATTAGGGGTCTTTTTTGACGCGGGTCGTGTTTTTGTTAATGACTTTCAACCTTTCAAGCTGAGAAGTTCCGTAGGTGCCGGATTAAAGTACGTGACCCCTGTAGGCTCTCTAGATTTTGACTATGGAATTAAGCTGCAACGCAAATCAAATACAGATGGCTCTAGAGATTCTATGGGCCGCTTCCATCTTTCTATTGGTTTCTTTTAAATTCAACGCACAAAGACTAGAAGAACTTTTCAGATTCATCGCTAAGAATTGCTTGACGGAGGGCCTTAATTCTCGCTATAAGGGACAACACTTGCATTTTTCTGCAATTTATATTTGAATTAATACTTCGTGATTTTTTCGATTCGAAAAGTTACGCGAAGGGATCTTTTTAAGGAAAAGCGTTTATGTATACTCAAAAATCGTTCGTATTAAAGCCAGCTGAAGCAGACAAAAAATGGTTCGTGGTCGATGCTCAAGACCAAGTAGTCGGAAGACTTGCGACTCAAATCGCAGACCTTCTTAGAGGAAAATTGAACCCAAAATTTACTTACAATACAGATTCTGGTGATTACGTTGTAGTTATCAATGCTGATAAAGTTAAGTTCACAGGAAACAAGTGGGACCAAAAAGAATATTTCTGGCACACTAATTTCACGGGTGGAATTAAGAAAAGAACTGCTCTTGAGCAGTTAGAAAAACACCCAGAACTAATCGTTCTTGAGGCTGTAAAAGGTATGCTTCCAAAAAATACTCTTGGAAGAAAACAATTAACAAAGCTTAAGGTTTTTGCAGGCGCAACTCATGATCACGCTGCTCAGAACCCAGTTGAATATAAATTAAAATAATAAAAGGATCATAATCATGGCTGCAAAAGGTAAAACATACGACACTCACGCAATTGGAAGAAGAAAAACTGCTGTTGCAAGAGTTTACATGGCCGCTGGGTCAGGAAAAATTACAATTAATAAAAGAGATCTTAAAAATTTCTTCAAACAAGAAACTAACCTTTATGTTGTTAACCAACCTCTAAACCTAGTTAAACTTGCTGAGAAATTTGATTTCGTTATCAATGTTGCTGGTGGTGGAATTTCTGGACAAGCTGGAGCAATCAGACTTGGAATCGCTAGAGCATTAATTAAAGTTCAACCGGCTCTTCGCCCTGAACTTAAAGCTGCTGGATTCTTAACAAGAGATCCAAGAGCTGTTGAAAGAAAGAAAGCTGGTCGTTCTGGTGCAAGAAAAAGATACCAGTTCTCAAAAAGATAATATTGTCTACATTTTGTATCTATATGGAAGCCCACAGAAATGTGGGCTTTTTTATTTTAGTGGCTTAATATCCATTCATGCAAAACTTGAATGTCATAAAAGTTCGTGGAGCAAGAACTCACAACCTTAAAAATATTAATATTGATATTTCTCTGGGAAAGATTACTTGTATTGCAGGACCATCAGGCTCAGGAAAAAGTTCACTGGCCTTTCACACACTTCTTACAGAATCTAAAAGACGATTTATTAACTCACTTCCTACAGACATGAAATTTTTTTGGGAAGTTCCTCATACGGTCGATGTTGATAGCATTAATCCTGTGTTGCCAGCTTGGGGCTTGCCTCAGCATAATCCAGTACTAAACTCTAGACCGGTTGCTCTTGATGTGAATGGTGGGCATATCAGACTGCAGAAAATATTCATGGAGCTGGGGCATTTTCTTTGCCCGGACCACAATGTAGCCTTTGAAAAGTTTTTTTCATTGGAAATTGAAGTTCAAAAACTAGCTAAAGAAAAAAATAATGAAGATGAAATTTATCACCTATTTTGTAAAAGAGATGATTATAAGAAATTCATATCAGATGAAATAAAGCCTTCTCGTTCTTTTGGAGAAACTTTAAATAGCTTCAATGAAGAAGATCTTTGGTATGAGATTTTTCGTATTAAAGGAAAGAATCTCGATCAATTTATGAAGAAATTTAAAGAGGTGAAACTCGAAGCCAGTAGTGATTTACTTTTATTGGCCCTTAATTCTAAGAAAGAAATGGTCTTAAAAAACAATGTGGAATATCGATGTCCTATTTGTGCAAAAAAATCTCCCACACCAAAAATTGTCAATGTAGAGTCTTTATCACCACTCAATGCACTGGGAGCTTGTGTTCACTGTGAAGGTCATGGTGCGACTCTGGAATATGATAGAGAAAAATTAGTTAAAGATCCTAGTAAGAGTATTAAAGAAGGGGCCATTAATTTTTTAAATTTTTCTCACTTTCAACATCTGCTTCCTATTTTTCTTCGAGAAGTTAAGAAGCAAGGGTTTGATATAGATATTCCATTTAACACTCTTCCCAAAGCTATTTGGAAATTTCTCTATGAGGGAAATGGTAAATACGAAGGATTTAATGATTATTTTGAGTACTTAAAAACTCAAAGATATAAAAAAAATATTCGAATTTACATGAGAAGTATGCAAACTGAAATACAATGCACAGCTTGTAATGGGACGAGAGTTTCGGAAAATTCAGGAAGTGTTTCACTTCAAATGTCAGACGGAAAGCTTAGTTTCACTGATTTTTTGAAATTGAATTTTTCGGATTCTTTATTAAAACTTAATCAAATTAATAAAGAATTAAAGGCGCAATTAGTTCATGATAAACTACTTGCGACCTTTTTAAAACTTGAGCGCTTGTATGAGGTTGCCGTTGAACTAGGTTTGGGGCATATCCAAAATACAAGAAAAGTTCGCTCGATGAGTTCTAGTGAGTATCAGCGCTTGTTACTTTCAAAGTATCTATCTTATGAAGGCTCTCAATCACTTTTTGTTTTAGATGAACCAAGTCTTGGTCTTAGTTTAAGTACACAAAAAAAATTAATGAAGTATCTTGAGAAATTGCGAGATCAAGGCAATACGGTCATTATGGTTGAACACTCGGAGTATCTAAAATCGACTTCTGATGAACTGATTTTAATGGGGCCGATGGCGGGTGCACTCGGAGGAGAAGTTCTTTACCAAGGGCCTTATTATGTTTCTAAAGATAAGCCAATTTTAAAAAAATATGACTTGAAAATAAAAGAAAATTTCATTGAACTCACGGACTGTGAAATTAGAAACATTAAAAAAAATAAAATTGAAATTCAAAAAAATGCTATCAATTGGGTTCATGGAGAATCTGGAACAGGGAAGACTGCTTTTTTAGTGAATATTATTGGAAATGAAGTTCATAAAAAAGTTTATGGAACAAGACTTTCATTTGAAGATTATGAGTTTAAGAAATTAAAAGGAATTAATGATCTCACTGATGTGATTATTATTAATAGTAGTCTAGATAAGATAAGTTCTAGGTCGACCGTGGCTACCTATACAGATCTTGGTGGTTTTGTTAGGAAATATTTTGCGGGGCTAATCGTTTCAAAAAAACTTGGATTAAAAGAAGGGCATTTTTCTGCAAACTCTGAGCTAGGGCAATGTCTGAGTTGCGAAGGGCGTGGCGTGAAGCTAGTTGAAATGCATTTTATGGAAGATGTAGAATTTGTCTGTGAAGACTGTCAGGGAAAAAAATTGAAACCTTATTACGCCAATATAAGTGACGGTGCGATTAATGTTTTTGAAGCTTTTAGCCAGCCACTTTCTAAAGTTTTACCTCATATTCGCTTAACTCCCAAGGGAAAGAGAATTTGGGAGTATTTTAAAGTTTTAAAGTTGGATTACTTATCACTGGATCGAACCCTTATTTCTTTGTCGGGAGGAGAAAGACAAAGGCTTCAATTGCTTTCGCTTTTAGATAAAAAAACTCAAGGGGCCTTAATTATCTTTGAAAATTTAACCAGTGGTCTCTCTCATCATGAATATTCTCCTCTCGCGGAGCTTTTGCACCAATTATCTGGCAGTGGAAATACTATTATAGTAATTGATCAAAATACTTTCTTTAATGAAATAGCTCATCATCAAGTCAAATTTTAGTTTTTTGAAGGACTCGGACTGTCTAAAGTTTTGACAATATATTACCTTCCTGTTGTTTCTGGGCGATTATGTCCGGTTAATTTCTGAGCGATAATGTCCTATTGAATCTAGGCCACTTTTCTCAGTTTCGACTTATCACCATAATCAT